>PATG01000133.1 GCA_002713555.1 Planctomycetaceae bacterium | reverse complement strand
GCATCATTGCGGGCGTGATCAACAACGCGGCCGGTGACGGTCAGAATTCTGGCCAAGCGCTCTTGAAGGCCTTTGCCACCGTGGAAGACGTCAAAGCCTCGCTCGGCGCCGCCGAGTTTCGGCGCGGCCTGCACGCCAAGCTCTACGGCGTGTGGTTTTCGCAGGGCAGCTCCACGCTCGTGGCGCTGTGCTGCGGGCCGTGCGCCACCTGCCAAGAGGTGGACGCGGTGCAGCGCTGGGCGGCGGAGACCAAGGGCGTGCAGCTCACCTACGGCAGCGTCTTGCAGTGCGACTGCTGGAACCTGGTGGCGGTGGACGGCAAGGGCCAGATGCTGGCCAAGAATCGCCCGCTCGACGGGAGGTACACGATGCCCGTGCCGCCCGGCATGCCGGTGATGCAGCGGTGAAGCGTGAAAGAGTGTGAAAAAGTGTAAAAGAGTGAAACGAGTCTAATCTAACTGTACACACACACTAGCGCATCAGCACAGCGCGCATGCAGAGTTCCTTAAAGTGGGAAGTGGTTGAGTACGCTCGAGGGTGGCCGCTGACGTAGAATGGAGCGCTCACAGGTCTCCCTTGTAGTGGGAGTGGTTGAGCGTAGACAAATTCGCCATTGTCGGATTTGATCGCGGTTCCAAAGACGACGCCGCGGCTGTCAAACACCTCATACAAGTTTCTCGAGGTGTCGTGAGTACGGCGGCTGCTCATGGCCGACACCGACAATGTGAGGACTTTTCTCAACAGCGATTCTAGCGCTGCAAAATTGCTCTCTCAATTTGTTCGCTATGACCCTGCGATATGCCACGATGCAGAGAAAACAATCAAAGCGGTATTCGGAAGGAACGCGGGTTTGGACGTGGATCCTCGAATGCCGGAGATTGGGTCGCGTGTGGTGGGTCGCCACCAACCACCCGATCAGAACACCCGTTCGCGGTCGCCGGATTTTGACGGTATTTCGCAGGCTGCAGAAATCGCATTTCCGCAGCGCGTGAACGTCGCAGAAAGACGTCGCGAACTTGCGATGACAACGCTGGCAACCGACGAGAGCAAAAAGTTGGAGAAGATGTGCAACGAGATGGCTGCGCTCGGTGTGAACATTGATTGGCCTCTTCCAATCCCAGGGAGCAAAGAGTCGGTGGGGCAAATGAACAGAGAGCAAGCTCGTTTGGCCTACCTTCGGTACGTGGAAAACGAAGGCTCTGCGCCCGCGTACCGATACCTCGGTGTGCCTCGGATTGAAATCCGAATGCCCGCGCTCTTGAAGAGCGTCGGGTGCGAAGCGCTGTGGACCCGGCCGCATGGAAACCTGGAGGTCAACCAGAGATGGGACTACATTCAGGGCTTGGGCCTCGGAGGATTTGAATTTCGTGATCAGCTCTTCGGATTCCAAGCGTCGAGTCGGTTTGTTCACGAACAAGTCTACGAAACGGATGGATTCGAAAAAACCATACTGGGCCTCAAGTCTGCAGAGATCAACGTCGAGTATCTCGATGTCGAGAAGTATTGGGAGGGTCGGCTCATTCGCAAAGCAGACCGAAAGTGGTGGTCGATTGTCTCGGCTGGCATTCCTAACGTGCCGCTTCCGTCAGTGTCGCTGGACTGGGCTCACCAAGACTTTCATGACTCGTACGTTCAGCTCGGCGGCCCCGCTGAGGGAGCCAAATCGCTGAAATTTGGTCATACTGAGGGCGCCACGCCACTGGGGCCCGACTCGCGCGGCGACGTTGACGACGAACGCTCTCATAACCTCTTCACGAACGCGGACTGGCGTTTCCGGAGAACGTGGACCACGTCCATCCCTCGCGTTGCAGGCCAGGCTCGCCCTGGTTCTGTCTTCGTAGGGTTGACCTCTGCAACCACAGCTCAAGACTCGTATGGGCCCGGGATTGCGGTTGATCTGCATGGCAACATTGTCACCGGCCTTTCGCCTGAGACGATGTACAATCACACGCCCGCCAAGCCCATCAACAAGCAGTATCTGAAAGACGAAGAAGAACGTTCGGCCAAATTGAAGGAGTTGGAGGAGAAAACCTATCAGGCCTTGACTGAGGGTGAGGGTGAAGGGTTCGAAGCTCTTCAGAGCGAGATGCAGGTGCTGCTGAGTGAGTTTTCGGACAGCCATCCTGACGACGGCAGCAAGTGGCTGGAACAGCTGACGGCTCTTCAGAAGCAAGAGCAGGAGAAGGGTGTGCTGGACGGAGAAAAGTGGCGCACCGTCTCCGAGTCGTTCCAGGCCAAGCGTCTCAGTTCTTTGAAGCTTGGGTGTGTTGGAACGGAGGTGCCGAGCACCCGCAGCTACACGGATCCACGCATGCGCATCACAATCGACTTCAACCCGATCAAGACGGGCGCAGATGGTCTGCCTTGGAACCAGGGCAAACCGACCAACTTTGACCCGGTGATGATTGTGGAAATCAATCCGGCGGACAATAGCATCCCGCCTCCGGTGCCAGACACGGAACAGGGCATACTCGAGGCGGAGAAAGCGTGCTTTAATGTCCTGCAGTTTGACGAGGCTCGCGAAAACAAGCCGGCAGACTTTGGCCGTTCGGCAGTCTACTTTGTGCGACTTTCGTCTCTGCAAAAGGGCAGCCCAGAGCTTGATGCGATGGACATGAAGATCAAAATGTGGGAGGATGATGCAGTCAAATCCATGATGCAAAACCAAGAGTACCTGAAGCAGTGGCGCCTGCTCGTGGTCACGCACAACCCGAAAGACAGAGTGCACCTGACTCCGTTTGAGCCCATGAAGCTGGGAGGCTTGGCTGGGGCTTTGGAAGCTTCTGTCGCCGAAATCCAGGGTGGGAAGAAGACAAAGGTCTTGCGTGGCAACAAGATGGAGCGTGTGAATGTTTCGCCATACACGCCGTCTGATGCCACGACGGCAATACGAGCGCCGATTCGACCCTTCCAATCTGCACCCGAGCCCTTGGACCGTTTGGTTCGCAAAGCCGCAAGGGACGAGAAGCTTCCCTTTGTGGAGCCTGTACAGCAGGTCAAGGACTACGAATACCAAGAGGAGGTGCTCGTGGAAACGCGCAAGAATGCGATGCTCAAGGTGATAGACTCCATTTTGCAGCAACGCCAGCAGGCGCTCAAGACCCAACTCTGGTTGTTTGAGTGGTGGGGCGGTCGCGAAGGCCCAGGCAGGTATTCCAATGGGTTTGGCGGGCCTTTGGAGGACACGAACGAAAAAAGTCCCTCGTTTGCGGCCGACCCAAAAATGGTCGAAATTTGGTTCGACTTGGAAGAGCAAAAGGCGGAGCGAATGCATGAAGACGGCAAACCTTACAAAAACCGCTTTGAGGACAAGTGGTTGCTCGGCAAGATTTCATCCTTGGAGCGGCCAGACACTTCATCTTTGGGAGCAGATGAGATTGATGGGGTTCTGGACAAGTACATGGGCGCCAGATTGAAGGCCTTCCGGGAAAATAAGCACAAACTTGACTGGCGCGAGCATCTGCTGGCGTTGCGCAACCGATACGACGAGGCCGTCCAGAAGAGTAAAGAATCCCGAAAGGCCATTGCAAAGGGGACGAAGAAAAACATTGCCAACGAGTTTGCCAAATTCAATGAAGTGTGGATGCGCTACAATGCTTGGTTTCGTGGATGGGAGGGCGTTGCCGGAGTCGCAACATTCAAACAAGAAAAGCAACCCTTCGACGAAGCAGTGCGCCAGGGACTCGAGCCCGGTAAGCGCGAGATCTACGTGACGACCTACAAGCTCGATTTTGACCGAGACGACGATCAGGCCGTAATCGTACGGCGATCCACACCGGCCCAAGGACTGCAGAGAGCCTTTGGCGTGCCGAAAAAAGGTGGCAAATCGCTTTTTTTGTGGGCATTCTGGAATGTGAAGACTGCACCGAATGGGAAGCCGTATCGCGCGAGAAGCGTTGCAAAACTCCCATTCGGTGACATGCTGGACATTATCCAGGATAAGATGACGAGGCTCGCCGGCATCATGCGTCCGTGGGTTGCGCCCTCGATTGAGTATGTTGTCATCGGGAGCGAGCGGGACAAGCAGCTTCAAAGCCAGGGCTTTGTCCGGGCCGAGGAAAAAGATGAAGCTTACTTCGAAGAGCAAGCAATGCTCGAGCAAACTGGGGACGCGCAGGTGCAAGCGCAGCAGCAATCCCTGTCGTCGGCAACCTCTGGTGAAGCAACAAGGTTTTACCAGATCATTCCCGCAATGCAACAACTGGCTACTAAGACGCCAATCGATCACTGGCCGGCAATCACGCCGCCGCCGGATTTGCTGACCGAAGCGGCAAGCCCCAGCCGCTGGTTTGCAACGCGCGACGAGCAGAACACCCTCATTCCAGTGATTCAGCGGTTGTCCAAGTGGCCCAATCCCGGACAGCCGGAGTACGCCGAGCTCAGACCTAATGAAGTGCAATGGCTTGAACAAAAGAGATTGGAGCGAGACGAAGACGCCAAGAAGATCAAGCAGAACCAGCGACAGTTGCTCTTGAACTGGATGGGCCTGACAGACTACAACGACCGTCCTGTAACGCTCGATGACGTGAAAAGTGACAAGGGTGCGTTCAGGTACCAGCTGACGCAGTGGCAGGGATGGCGCAAACAAAACCAACCCAACCGTGGGCTGCAGCAAACGATGATGGTTCTGCAAGCAGAAGTCGACCGCATCGATCGGTACGAGACGAAGGAGAATCTCAACATCCGTGAGTTTCTGCCGGTGGCCACTGCATGGAAGCCGGAGAAGAACCAGGAGATTGAAATTTTCACTCGTGAGNCCAAATCGGTGGAAGACTTCCAGACGCTCACCACGCAGAATGCCTTGCGCATACTGTCCAGCGAATGGCTGGGCAGTGAAATGTTGCGGGGTGTGCCATACAAGAGAGTGGATGCGCAGGTTCCCATCGTCTTGCTGAAAGACCAGGACGCTCCGCTCTTTGTGCGAAAGTTTTTGCAAAACCAACCCGGATCGCCCGAAGAAAAGCTGCGAATCATCGGAGTTCTCCAAGCCGTGGGAGAGCTGGAGGGTTTCGCCCAGTCGGAGTATGACAAGACGGTGCGAGAAATCGCAGGGCAACGAACGGCCGCCTCCCGAGGAGACCGCACTGAGGAAGACCAAACTCTCACTCAGCAGCGCATACGGAGAAGGTTTGTTGCTGGGTCGGGGGGGCGCAATGGTCCCTCCTTGGAAGCGCTGAGCACGAGGCCACCAGCGGTGGCATACCTTGTGCCGACGGCGGTAAACACTGCCAACGCGTACTACGTCTTCGACCGCGCGCTGCGGGAACCGTATCCAAAACTGCGAATGCAGATGGCCATCACTGAAGTTCAGGATTTCCCAACGGACCCGCAACTTTACACGGGCATCTTCAACAGGGTGGTCAATGAAATGTCGGCGCTCGTCTCTGAGTGGATGAAAAAGAGAGATGATGGCAATTTCAAAGATCGCTGGCGAATGGAGGCTGGCGAGACAACCGAAATGCCCTCTGTTGCACAGATCGAAGCCTTCTTGCGGCCATCGCTTGCGAAACAATGGCTCGAATTCAGCAGCGAGCCGTTCAACTTCGAAAACCCGGTCCAGGCTCTGCAGAACAGAGCGTCCTTCTTGGCTGCAGTGGCTGAGGCGCGCGATAGGGTCGAGACGCAGCGAAAAATTCAACTGCAGGCTGCAGCAGAGCGAGCGGAAGCGGAAGCCAACAATCCGCAAGCACGAGAAAGAAAAAAGCTGGCGATGCGGAGAGACGTACTGCTGCGCATTGGGGACTTTTTGCAGAAGCTCAAGGTGGAAGAGCAGAAGCAGTACGTGGCGTCAAACACAGACAAAGAAAAAGCCTCGTCCTCGCAAGAGGAAGGGTCTGTGCCCGACCCAGACCAAGGGGCTTGCGATCCGCTGCCGTACGACAAGTGGGGAATCGTGGATCCGGAAGCCGACGGAGCCTGCTTTTACAACAGCTTGCGGCTTCAGAGGCCGAGCGTCATCGAGAAGCCCTACAGCTCTCTAGACAATGTGGCGGGTGGGGGCGTACCAGCCCGGATGCGGCAATCGGTGGTGCAGTGGCTCAGAGGCCCCATGGAGCCTTACGCCCGAAACGACGAGAACGACCAACCAACCTTTGATCAGTGTGAAAAGAACGCGCGATGGGAAATCTTTGCCACTGAAGCGCAGATCCAAGACGCTCAAAGGGGCAACAGTTATGCTGTCGTGGGGATATCGCCCTTGCGACAGGCGCTCTTTGGCAGCGGAGTGTCAGATTACACTGCCGCCGACTTGAGGGCTCTCCGAGACGCGGCCACAGCGGCCGGAAAGGCTTGGGGCGAGGACATGGACGAGGTCGATTTGCGCGACGCCTACTGCACTGCAGCAGAGAGCAACACGTGGTGGGCAGGCTACCCTGAAATCATCGGGTTTGTCTGGCGTTACCGGACGCGGATTTGCAAGTACCAGCAATACTCGGAGTTTACGACAAGCAACAGCCTGGGCAGGGAGCTCTACCAGATGAAGGGACCCGACCCCAATACCACCACCCCAGCAAGCTTGCAACCCGTTGAATCGAGCGAAACCTTCCGGCTTTCGTACACCGGGCTGCACTACCGAGCCTGTGTGCCAAAGGCAAACGCAAACTTGTACGTGAACACGCCGCAATACAAGTGGGAGCCGTTTGAGCGCACCGAGGAAGACGTCCTGAAGAAGATGCAAGAGCAGGTGAACAGTGAAGCGGCGCGAAACTCGCGAATCGCGAGGGCGGTGGCATTGGGTCGCCAAGACCCAGACTTGCAGCTGCAAATCACAACAGATGCAGAATGGCAGGCTTTGCAGCAAGTGTTGCTGCAATCCTATGCCACGGCGGGTGCTGCATCGAGCTCGTGAGTGATAAGGCGTAAAAAGTGCGGGGAAAGACGAGTAGAATTGTATAAAAATTGACATACCGTACAGAGGGAGTGCTATAGGCTCATGTTGCGATCGCTGGAAAGTATGGCGGCGTTTGTCGTCGCGGTAGGGTTAATGGTGGCGATGACTACGTTTACGGTTGTGACCTTGCTCGCAGGAGACGACAGGACGGCGGTGAAGCTCGCGGCAAAGCTTGCGGCCAAACCCCGGGAGAGAAGAGTGGTGCGGTTTGCCGACGAGCATTCAGCGCCGGTATAACGCAGTTTTGGCAGATGCAGAGTGGTAGAGTACAGGGATGAGCGTGCGGTTGCGCAAGGAGACTACATCGTCGCCGCCTTCGGCGCGGCTGCGCGAGGTGCTCGCGGCAGGCTTTGAACGCCGGTCGCTGCCCAAGACACAGGAGACTGGGATGCACATGATGAGTGCGGAGAAGGACGCTGCGGAATGGAGGCTCGAAATCAAAGTGAACGAGGCGAGCACAGAGCTTGCGCCGTCGAAAGCAGGAGTGGACGGCAAGAATCTCGAAACGCCGGAGGATTCAGAGCATTACAGAATTGAGATGAAGATCAGCGGCATGCACTTTCCGGCCAACCGCACGAGCTACGGTGCGGCCCTTGCCAAAGGTTTGGTTGCGGTGCTCGAGCGCGTGGGTCTGTCCAGCTGGCAAGATGTGTGGCAGAATGACTCGTACACCTGCGGCAACCCGGAGGCGAGCTACTACCACATTGTGGCAATGACGACCGGCGGCGCGAGCGAGTCTTTGAAAGCAGCGATGCGCGATGCGGGATTTGGATTCGAGGGCGGCGAGGATGTGCTGATGAGCGAGTGGTTTGTGGGCAATGAGGCCCTGCCGTTTGCCTTTGAGCGCAAAGACGTCATGCGGGGAAACACCATTATCGCAAAGTATGCGATGATGCACAGTGCCAAGCGCGACAAGGAGGAGAAACTCATGGAAAAGGTGCAAGACGCTGCAGATGCGGCGCGTCAGCGTCGGGGAGAGTAGTGTGAAAGATTGCATTGTATCGAGCAAGGAGCGTTCCGCTAGAATCAAGAGACGTGTTTGAGTAAAGTTGGTGTGCGTTGCGATGAAAGTAGCAGTGGAAGTGGAGGTGGATGAGTCTGCGCAGGTGCGCGTGGGCTTTGCAGTAGGGCGACAGGAGCCAGAACAGCCAGAACAGCCAGAACAGCCGGAAGATCCGCCACCGACCATGGACGTGGAGGAGTCGATGGCATTCAAGGTTGGTGTGGTTGAGGACGAGGACGGCGGGCCGCCGCGGCTCTCGATTGAACTCGACGGGCGTGTGATTGCAACCTTTCCTCAAACGGAACAGGGTCGAACGGACTTNTGGAACCACATGGACACGATACGCGTGGCGCAGGCAACGGGGAGTGGTCTGCAGAAACGATTGCAGAGAATGAAGCTGGGTGAGCAAGAGCCGGACCAAGATGCAGATGACACGGACAGCTCTAGTGCGTCTGAGGCAGAAGAAGAGCAGGAGGAAACCGTAGTGGAAGAAGGCGTGNGTGTGTGAAATCGCTTTACTGAGTAAACTATTACTGTACGAGTCTGTAATCTCCCAGCCCGTCGCCCCAGCTTCGCACCTTGTACTTGGCGTGCATGCGCGACAAGTCCACATCGTCCATGAGGGCAAATCGATGGTTGCGCAGACACAGGCGCGAGCACCATCTTCCAGCAAGCAGGCAGGTGAGAAAGACGAGCAACAGTAGAACAATCTCGGCGGTCCGTAGATGACTCGGACCACTTGCGTCCATTGATAAGTTGTGGTGAGTTTCGCTAAAAACAAGAGTCGGTGGAACTCACTTTGACGAGTCGTGAAGGAATAGCGAATGACGCAGCCGCAGGGCGAGAGCGACCCTTTCAAAGAGTTTTTGCAAGGAGGATCGGAAGAGCTGAAAGNCGGGTTGCAAGCCTTGGTGAAACTGCTCTCGCACGCCCACACCACAGCAAAGCGTGGTTGCAAAATCCGATCGGGAGGGGACACCTACGGNAACGCGTCGATACACTTTGCAGCGCTTTTGCACAAGGCGCTTGAAGAAGAGGAATCGCCNCTGAAATCTAGTATTTACGCAACGGTGGGTGCCTTTGGCAAGGCGAGCATTGGGGAATCCTGTGAGCTTGCAAAGGCTTTGGTCGACGCAGANCCAAANGTGTGCTGGGNTCCCTANCTGACGGGAACGACAGGGGTTCCGGACCTCGCCAACATACTCGCAGCAGTAGCCTACGGGCAGCCAGGCGTCGACACTCCGCAAAGGTACAAGGAGGCCTTGGGTCGAATGATCGCCTTCTTCTTGATCGTCAACTACCAGTGGGTTGTGAACAACGATTTTGCCGATTTCAAAGCGGAGGAGCGTNTGGAAGAGGCAAAAAAGGCNGTGCGAAGTGAGCTTTGCAGNTTGCAGTTTGACGGAAGCGACCAGCTCNAAGACGACGAGGCTGTGCCCTTGCAGGTGAGGCGAAACATCATGTCGATGATGAATCACATNCTTCCTACGCCCTCGGCGGTGCTCGCTCTGGCCGGCGCACAAGCTGGACACAGNCTTGAGTATGCCAAGAGCAAGCTGGAAACCCTGATCGGGGTCGCGCATGGNCTNATGCGCGAGGAGATCACCTCAAAAATGGGNGACGANGAAGAGTCTGCNTTGATGAAGAATGAGACATCGGGCGCATTTTGGTTGAACATGCACCTGCGCTTCTTCCTCTGGAATGTNGCGCCACAGCTCTCATTGACCATGGTGCGCTGCGATCGCGTTCCGGCCATCGGGCCGTGGTACGTNTTGATCGTGCTCGCGGTGCGCGCGTACGCGATGGTGGCGGCGAGTGCGCTCATCACGGTAGAGCCTCGGATTGTCACAGACGCAGAGGCAACCTACTGGCTGCTGCGAATCTTGGCCCTGCCGGGAAAAAGNACGCTGATGCGCATGCCCTCGGCGGTTGAGAGTTTGCTTTCGCCACAGACGCGAAGCTCGTACGAGCCATTGGACCAGCAGGATCACGCCTACTGGATCTTGCTGCGAGCAGCTCTTTCGGGAGTATCGATGCAGCAGGCGATTGCAACGGGACAGCTCATCTTCAAAACGCACGGAAAAAATCATCCNATGATTGCGCGGTTTGGAGTGCTCTGCCTNTTGATGCGCACGCAGGCCGCAATGACAATCTTGCTGCTGGANGTTTCGGAAGACTTTTGTCAGTCGGGGGTNCCGACGGAACCGACAAACAANCTCTCAACCATGTTCGAAATGCTCGCATTCCTCACGATGCCNGTGTCGACNACGGGTTCGGGGGTTGGCGTGGCAGACCAGAGCATCTTTGAGATGATCACAACGTCGATTGCGGGGAGCAGCGACCTCGAGTTTCTCGCAAGCAACCGTGGGAGCTTCTTGGACCTGCGGGCNGTGCANACGGCGTGGGGAAAGGAGCTTGGCATTCGTTTCAAGGGCGATGAGCANGGCGAGCAATTCATCAGTTTGCCGGCAACGGCCCCAGAGCCTTGCATCGACGATTTGCACGTGCGATTCATAGAACAATTCCGCTTGGTGGCGATCAAGTGGATCAACACGCTCAAGTGCATTGCCAACGTCGGNTGCGAGGCGGACAAGAGCGGTGTGATTCAGGCGCTGGGATCTATCGGACGTCAGATGCAAACTGGAGGGTTTGGATATGTGCTTGAACAGCGCAAAGACGCCAAAGAGGGGTTGATCAATCGTATTTTGGAGAGGCTGGAGCGTGTCTCCGCCTCCCACGCGAGGTGTCATCACGACGCCTGGTTGCAAATGTGCTTCGAAATTGCAACAATGGTCGAAGAGATGCGCTTTGAGCGTCAGAAAAAGCAGTACGAGAAGCAATTCGACGAGGAAACGTCGCGCATCTACTTGATCCGACCGCCAACCGCCGTGATCGAGAAAAAGTCNCGATCGGTCTGCATTGCAGACGCCGCGTGGCTGCGACTCTACCTTCGACGTGAGACGGAGCGCGTTCTGCATTGGTCTAGACACCAAGGNATGTGGAAGACTGGAAATCACNGAATCCTCGTCGCGTGGTTTTCCACGCCCAANGGAGTGAGACTGTTTGCCCGCACAATCACGCTNCACACCACCAAGAACATCAAGCTCAGCAAGAATGCGGGCATTTCTCGCGAATCCGGGTGGNTGATGAAGGATGGGCTCATCGGCGACATTCGCACGCGCGGCGAAGACTCCGTGGTGTGTGCGGCATTGGAGTTCAGCCAGGAGTTGCAGCGCACCTTGGAAGACAAGGTGCAAAAGAGCGTTCGAGCCGCAAAGCGCATTGGCGATGCGGCGACGACTGCACTGTCGGACGAAGACGCTGCGAGCAGCATCCGAGCAGCAAGGCTAAAGGCGAAGATGGAAGAGGTCATCGGCGAGACGGAACCCCCTACGCAGGAAGAAAACAAGGAAATGGAGGAACGCGTGAACGCCATGCGCGAGAGCACGGCAGACGAGGCAAAGCTCTTGGAGCAAAGCGCATTTCATCGAGATGAATTTCCCTGCGTACTGGACAGCCATAGGGCACGACGAGTGCAAGGAGAACTCATCCACGGCCCATCGCGCTGGCGTGCAACGCGAATGGATGAGGCAACCAACTTAGCTCTTACGCTCTTCAATCGTGTGCGAGACGTACCGAATCAGGCCATGCACGATCAGGTGCTCGTGTGTCAAAACACCTTCGAGCATGGCTGCTCGGTGGCCATGATCAGCTTTCCGCCAACGGTGGAAGACATGCAGACCGATTACATTCAGAGCAAGATTGACGACCTGCCGATGGACTTGGCGCACAAGGTGCAGGAAGGTGTGAATGCGCACCGTGAATTCGTTTCAAAGCCGCCGTTCCGGCAACCGAGCGCAGAACTGCAAAAAGCGTCCGAAGCGACGAGGTAGGATGAGAGTATGAAAGTATGAGCAAAGAATACGCTAAAAACAAAATTTTGCTTACAATACCAAAACACAAGCGCAGGCCCCACGCAAGACTGCGCATTTTGTGACGGATGCCGCAGCGCATCCGAGACGAAACAGAACTCGCGGCGCGTCGACGCCGTCGCCTGGACAATGAGGCGCAAGATGCGGCACGTCGCGCGGCGGAGGAGAATGAAGGCGAAGAGGAAAATCGCATTCCGGTGGGCGAGTTGGTGGGAATGGAGTATTTTTCTCAAAACGTGTACTCGGAATTCGCAGAACACGCCGATCGCTTGCGGCAGGCGGCGCGGCAACGGCGCGAAGCTGTGCAAATGCGCAACGTTGTGGCCGACAAGGAGATGCAG
>PATG01000057.1 GCA_002713555.1 Planctomycetaceae bacterium | reverse complement strand
GCCGGTAATCTTCGCTACGGCGACCTTGCTATTGTCATAGCTAATTCGGGTCGGCACACTGCCAAAGAACTCGAAGGCTCGCTTGTGGCCTTCTTGAAACGACTCAGTACACTCGCGTGGGAACGCTTGAATGTACAAAGCATCGCTGTAAGGCAGCGTCATTACGAACAAGGCGAGCTGCTGGCGCTCTCCGGCCAGATCGACATACGCATACCCGAAATCGACCTGGGCCTGACCCGGTGGATGCGATAATGGCAAAAACACTTCCTGGGTCGTGAGCTTCCACGCGCGTACCGTGGTGCGGACGTTACTATAGCAGCCGTCGTAACCATGCTCTGCACACAAGCGTTGAAAAATGCGTGTTGCCGTATGCCGCTGTTTCGGTGGCGTTTGCCTGTCCCCCTCCAAAATCTCGTGGATGATTGGTAGGTAAGGTTCAAGCTTAGGCTTGTGACGAGGCTGCCTCTGGCGATAGCCGGGCGGCTCCTCATGGGCCAGCATCTTCTCCAGCGTGTGCCAGCTGATGTCATATTCGCGGCAAGCGGCGTGCTTGCTCAACTTGCCAGTCAATACCCGACGGCGGACTTCGGTCCATTGCTCCATGTCAGCATACACTCCTGTACCTTTCTGAAAATCAGGAAGCTTCGGGCCTAACGGCCCATCTTCTCAATTTCAGAAAGATGCACATCTGTGCGCTGCACTTTTCAGTTGCTAATTCCCCCCGCCAGTCGCTTCAATTTTCGACTGCGATTTACACATCTCTGGTGCAACCCAATAGTTTCGTGGCGGAAGTGCATGGGAATCGAACCCACCTGCGTAGTATTCGCTACTCCGCACAACGGTTTTGAAGACCGTGGCCGCCACCAGGCTGACTCGCACCTCCCCAACGAAATACTTCCTCAATCCCTGGAGAAAGCAGGAACCTTTGTGTGATCCAGCGCATTCTAACACGAATGGCTTAATTGGAGTACCGGTCTGTTGCCGTCGGACTTTTTGACTTTTCCAATGATGGCAGCCCCAGGTGCAAGAGCAGTCAATAGATCTTCAGCTTTGTGTTTATTGATAGTAATCAGCAATCCGCCCGAAGTTTGCGGATCAAAAAGGATGGCAGTTGCTGGATCCAGAGCTTTCGTCTTGGATTTCAGATTTCGGCCAAAGCTCTCTCGATTGTGAGGAGCGAGTGTACTCTCAATACCTTGAGAAAGTAGTTCTTGAACTCCTGGAAGTTGGGGAATGGATTCTAAGACAATATCGGCTGACAAGTTTTGGGTGACCAACATCTCATGAAGGTGACCAGCCAAGCCAAAGCCGGAAACATCGGTTGCTGCCGTAGCTCCCAGGCGTTTGGCAGATTGCGCTGCAGTTAGATTGCTTGACAGCATGGTATCCCGGAGTGTTTCCCACCAATTGGATTTGCAGGCAGCCCGCATGTGGGCTGCCAATAAGACCCCTATTCCCAATGGTTTCGTGAGGATGAGGCAGTCCGTTGGAGAGGGTGTTGTTTTTTGCATCACCGTCTCTGCAACCGCGTCTCCCAGAAGTGTAAAACCAAAAGTCAGTTTGGGACCTTCAATCGTATGACCGCCCACAATTGGCACGTTGAGGTCTCTGAATTCCTCCGCTGCACCGGCCAGCAGATTATCCAGAATGTTGATTTGTTGTGATTGCGATCCTGGCGGAAGAATTGCCATGGCAAGTGCCGCAGTGGGGTGGGCACCTTTCACATAAAGATCATTCAAGGCGTTCAAAGCAGTGATACGTCCCAAGAGATAGGGATCCTCAGTAAACGCAGTAAAGAAATCTGTGGTGGCAGCCACAGCATCTCCTGAACCATATTTTACCAGTGCGGCGTCATCGGGTGGTTGGATCCCCAGGAGTACTTGTTCTGCTGTCGGGTTCTTTATCTTCGAGAGACAATCTGCAAGTACACTGGCAGACACTTTGCAACCGCAACCTCCGCAAGGCATGGGCTTATTTCCGTGGTTACGGACTTGCTTGTGCCTGTGTTGCATCTTGCTGGGGTCGGGGTAGTATTGGTACTTGTCGATGAATCGGGAGTCGATCCAGTTTTTGAGATGCCAGCACCATCGAGCATGCGTGGAGAACTGGCCATATGTTGCAATAGCGCGGCTGTCACCAGAATTGATCAAAGTCAAAAAGGTCTTTTGGGGTCGCCACTTTTTAAGTGGCACTCCCAGCAAATAGTTACGCAGATTCTTCCATAAGATGGCCCCCTGTCGGACGGCGTAAACACCCGCCTTCGCGAGTTTTTGATTTTCGACAGTTCCAGCGTCTCCTACCGCAAAGACCGAGTCATTGCCAACACTTTGCAAAGTGTTGCGGGTCAACAAAAATCCGCGTTCGTCCTTAGGCAAATTAATAGGAGAGTGTAATTTCAGGGCAGTCGCCGAGGTAGCCCAGATCAAGAGATCAACGGGGAGTGTTTCCTGGTTCTCGAATTCGACACAATCGGAGCGGGCACTTTTAATGGTGCAGTTTCGTTTTAGATGAACCTTTTGTCTGGCGAGTTCGTGCTGGGCTAGTATCTGTGCTCGAGGAGGCATATCAGAGAGTATTTGACTGCCTTTTTCAATAAGATGGAGTTCAACGGGCCCCAGCTTGCCAAATTGTCGTTGGATGAACTTGGGCAGACAAAAGGCAAGTTCAACTCCCGCAGTCCCCCCGCCAACAATAGCGATACGGAGGGGGCGATCTTTTTTTAGAGAAGCAAGTTCTTGGAGCTTTGCTGATAATCTTGGTAGAAAAGTCTGCATGGGCTTAATGGTTAAACCAATATCCTCAGCAGATAAAGTTTGAGGCTGCGAGCCGATTCCAATACTCAAGGCGTCAAATTTGAGTGGAGGCCGATTGTCCAGGAGCAATAAATTATTATCGCTATCCAAACCTGTGGCCTGGGCATGAATGAATCGAACGTTGCAGGCGGCGCACAGGCGAACTAGATCGATCTCATTGCGCGAAGCATGATATTGGCCTGCCAAAGTTCCGGCAACCATGCCAGAATAAGTTGCGGTTGTCAGATTAGAAACACAAGTCAGACGTGTTTCCGATAGGGCCTTCATTCGCCACATGCGGATGATATGTGCGTTTGTATGACCAGCTCCCAAGAGCACGATGTCGTTTTTCGGTAGAGTCTCTTCTGAGGCGTTCATCAGTGTATGTTCAGTTTCAATGGTTCTGCTGTCACACCAGATGCTGACGTCAAATACAAACGGCAAAGACTAACGCCAAGCATGATTGAAGACTTGAGATGCTAACGTAAACTGCATAGAACCGGTTGCAGGTGCAGCTTGAATGCAAAAGCACGGCGAAAGAATTGTAACTCAATGAAACACCATTTACTACTCGGGACGGCTGGTCATATAGATCATGGGAAAACAGCACTTGTCAAAGTGCTGACAGGCACCGACACGGACCGATTGCCCGAAGAAAAACGGCGAGGCATTACCGTTGAACTAGGTTTTGCTGCACTCAATTACGACGACTTGTCCATTGGAATTGTTGATGTTCCGGGTCACGAAGATTTAATCAAAAATATGCTCGCGGGTGCCACGGGCATCGATATGGCTCTCTTGGTGGTGGCTGCTGACGAAGGAGTGATGCCTCAGACGCGCGAGCACTTTCAAGTACTTCGTTTACTAGGAATATCGAAAGGTGTGATCGCTCTGACGAAGTCTGATTTGGTGGAGGAAAGTTGGCTTGATCTGGTCGAAGAAGAAGTAGAAGCACTGGTGGCAGGATCCTTTCTGGAGAGTGCAGAGTGCGTACGTGTGAGTGCCAAAACGGGCGAGGGTATCGAACAACTTCGCATGGCTCTCTACGAAGCAGCCAGACACGGCATGGTACAAAATACCGATGGACCGTTTCGTATGGCCATCGACCGCTGTTTCTCATCGGAAGGACATGGTACGGTTGTCACCGGTAGTGTCTCTTCAGGGTCCGTTTTGGTAGGTAACGAATTAGAGATCATGCCTCAAGGCATTTCCGTAAAGGTTCGAGCCTTACAGAGCCATTCCCAAAGTGTTGATTCGATTGAAAGAGGACAACGTGCGGCTCTAAATCTTAGCGGTGTGCATTTTCGCACCGTTCACCGCGGCCAAACGATTGCGACACCAGGAAGTCTCCAGAAGAGCAAACGGATTACAGTGGTTCTCGAATCCTCCGAAAACGAATTGTTCCGTACCAAGTCAACGATGAGTGTACGGTGCTACGCGGGAACAGCTGAGCACATAGGGAAAATGCGGTGTCTTTCCAGCAATGAAGTAGACGGTCGCACCATCTATTATGCGCAAATTGAACTGAAAGAAGATCTATGCGCCGTGTGGAAACAACCCTTTATTGTTCGCAACCTTTATGCCAACCAGTTGCTGGGCGGTGGCTGGATTGCCGATCCACTGGCCTATCGAATCAAGAAGTCCGATCCGGAACGCATCAAGCTGATTCATGAATTGGCATATGGAAGTGAAGAAAACCGAATCATTGCTGCTGTGAAAATCTCAGGCCATCATGCCTGGAACGAAGAAATGCAAACTCTTCGTACTGGTGTGATTCATGGCGAAGCAGTCATTGAGCGACTTGTAGCTGCTGGTACCTTGGAATCTTTTCGGTCTCAAAACAAATGCCGATTGATTCACGGCGAGATGGCGGGCGAGATCGCAAATCGGCTATTGGCCAAACTTTTAGAAGAGCACCATGATGATCCACTCAGGAAATACATTCCTTTGGATAGACTGCGGCCTTCTTTTGCTAATTTAAAACCTGCCAGCCTTTTGGATGCTATCGTCAAGAAACTGGTCGACCAGAAGAAAGTTGTGCTTGGGACAGATGGGCTTTGTCACCCCAGTTGGTCTGGAAAACTTACGGCTCGACAAACGCAAGTATCCAAGGCCATGATCTCAAGCTGCTTGGAGGCAGGGCTTAAGCCTCCCAGCGTGGGAGATTTTGCCAAACAATTTGACTTGAAAGATGAGCAGATTGCATCTTTGCTTCAGCTTGCAGTTGATTCCCAACATCTCGTGCGATTGCCGGATAAGGATTTGCGAGATCGTCAGTCGGCCAGAAATGCCAGGCTCTATTTGCATGTATCAGAAGTAGAAAAGCTGACTCAACAGGTCCTGAATCGATGGAATCCTGGCGTGCCCTGGACCGTCAGCGAATTTAATGAAGCTTTCGACTTGTCTAGAAAATATGCAGTTCCGCTGTGTCGATACCTTGATGAACTAGGAATAACGGAGAGAATAGGAGATCATCGCCAAGTTGTTTCACCAAGCACTTAAGTTGATATGACATCACAACTGCCACCGGATGAAATATCGAATCTGTTTCGTAAGTTGCCCAGTGTTCATGACTTGTTACAAACAAAGAGGCTCCAAGCTGCAGAGCAGCAATTTGGCAGAGTCCGTACTCGAGAAACTGCACGCCTGGTTCTGGATCAGCAGAGAAACCAGATACAACAGGCTGGTCCCCAGGTCGATCCAGAGGATTTGGAGGCATTCGCAGAAACGGTTGTTGAATTACTCGATCAATTCAACCAGGTGCAAATTCGAAAAGTCCTCAACGCCACGGGTATTCTCTTGCATACGGGTTTAGGCCGAGCGCCATTAGCCCCACAAGCTATCGCGGCGATGAACGAATCCGCAGGATACTGCAACGTAGAAATTGATCTGGTCTCGGGGAAAAGAACCCAACGCTCTCAAATTGTTGAAGCCGATTTGTGTTCTCTTACAGGTGCCGAAGCAGCTCATGTTGTCAACAACAATGCGGGAGCAACAGGGTTATTGCTGGCAGCTTTCGCTTCGGGACGCGAAGTTATCGTATCTCAGGGAGAGTTGATTGAAATAGGAGGCGGATTTCGCTTGCCGGAAGTCTTTGAAGCTTTTGGTACAAAGCTGAGAGCAGTTGGTACTACCAACCGGACTCGAGTGAATGATTATGCAAATGCAATCAGCGATGATACGGGAGCCATCATTATGGTTCATACCAGCAACTATCAAGTTGTTGGTTTTACGGAGCAGGCAAATCTGAAAGAGCTTGTGAGACTAGGGGAGGAGCATGACATTCCGGTGATTCATGATATCGGGTCCGGGTCCCTGGGTAGCTCACCAATCAAGCTATTAGAATCAGAACCGCACGTCAGGAACAGTATTCGTGCGGGAGCAGATTTAGTTTTATTTAGTGGAGATAAGCTGCTGGGTGGTCCTCAATGCGGAGTGATCGTAGGTAAAAAAACACTTATCCAAAAACTTGAACGCCATCCTATTAGCCGCGCTCTACGAGTGGACAAGGTTACTTTGGCAGCTCTGCAGGCAACTTTGGCAATCTACCGCCTTGCCGATTCTGATCCACATGCTTTAGATTCCATTCCTTTCTACAAGATGATGCAAGTACCCGTTGAAAAGATCCAGCTTCGAGCAGCTAAAATAGTAGAAAGGCTTTCGCAATCGCACCCCGATTGGCAAGTGAACGTGATTGAAAGTATAGCCTCCGTAGGAGGAGGCTCATTGCCAGGAAGTGAAATGCCTAGTTGTGCTGTGAGAATACAGCATTCGGTTTACGACCCGGATACCATTGCACAAAGATTGCGTTTAGGACATCCCTCCATAGTGGGAAGGGTTCAGGATGATGCAGTTCTGTTGGACTTGCGATGTATACAACCCGAAGATGACGATCTCTTCTGCAATGCAGTCAGCCAGATGTGCTCTCGTTCAAGCTAGCCAGAAATTGGGAAGGTCAAGGGGGAGGCGGCCCTTGGTTTTAGGATAGACTCTTCTTGCCTCACTCATGGTGGACCGACTTTTTGGTATCAGGATCTGCAATCCCAACCTACATGTCCATCACGGCCTCGATATCAGCGTCGAGTTTTGGTGGAGAGGAGCACAAAGAAATACTAAAAAAAAGAATAAGTGAGACCAATAAGGATAAGGCACCTACCTGAAATCCGTGGGGGATCGGCAGGTCACCCACACGGATCACAAAATTGATCAGCAGGCTGGATGCAATCGCTGTGATTGCAGCGGGTGCGGTTGCACGTTTCCAATTGAAGCCAATGGCGACAGTGGGCACTAAAGCGGCTGCAAAGGTTCCCCAGCCAAAGGCGCCAAGTAGCGCAACCAGATCGTTCAGATAAAGGGCAAATAGAGATGCAATGATTGCCAGTACGGCTGTAGCTATCCGTGCCCAAAACAATTCGTGCTGTAAGGAGCGGCCTCGCAGAGCACGGGGAATATCATGCACAACTGCGGCGGCACCAATATTCAGAAAGGCATCTGCGGTCGACATAATGGCTGAAAACAGGCCTGCAAAGACCAGTCCCGCCAACACAGGATGGGTAAAGGCCTGCAAGAATTGAGGCGCCGCGTCGTCACTTCCGGTCAAAGGTGAGTACGACCCATTCAACACATGGGCGCGCATGACCAGCCCAATACTGATCCACAAAAGGGCTGACAGCCCGTAGCCGATCGCTGCAAATGCCAAAATATGTCGGCAGTCGGAAATCCGTTTATTCATCATGAACTTTGTCACAATATGAGGCTGGCCAACCTGACCCGCAGAAAAAAGAAAAAACCAGGACAACACGCCAACCATTCCCAAGGTACCCCAGGGCAAAATGGCAGGGGGGTTGTCTGCATGGATCGTCTCGATGACACCCTGTACCCCCCCTTCGTAAGAATTGATAGCAGCTGCAAATACGAGGATTGCAGCAACCACCATCATGAGACCTTGAATGAGATCCGTATAAACGGATGCGATCATACCCCCGGTGACGCAGTAGAAAACGAGCACCGCGCAGGAAGCCGCCATACAGAACTCCAGAGAGACTGCCCCCAGGGCCGGATGATTTGAGATAAGGTCTTTTAAAACGGTTGCCATGGCCAGGATTTGAGCACCCAAGTACCCCATCACACCCAACACAATAGCCAGCGCAGTGAGCAGTCGACAGGCTTCGCTTCGGTAACGCGCCGCAACTACATCGGGAAGCGAAACCGAGTCGCACAGTTCGCCCATGAGTCGCAGGCGTTTACCTAGTAAAAAAAATGAAAAACAATATCCGATGGGCGCGGCAACAACAATCCACACACTGCTCATGCCCATACTATACACGAGGCCAGGACCGCCCACGAATCCAAAACCACTCATCATGCTCGAGAACACTGCCACACCTGTAACAACGATGCCCAGACTGCGCCCTGCCATAAAGTAGTCGCTGGTCGACTTCGTGCGTCGCATCGCCCACAATCCGATCAACAGGCACATCACCATATAGGCAGCAACGCAGACAAGAATAATTGTGGCGCGGTAGTGTTCCATAGTTCAATCAGTTTGTTGCTGGCGACGTTTTGCTACCAGTTTGTGAAAGTCTTGCTCGTCTTCTGGACTCATGATCCAGTTTGGAAAGTTGATCGCGTAAAGAGACACAAATACAAATGGAAAGGGCCCCAGCACGAATAGCATCATCGCTGTTGAGATCGGAAAACCAAATATCGAATTCATGCCATCTGCAGATGTGTACCAATCAATGGCAACGACCAAACCTAGCAAGGTGGCATAGACAACGGTAGCAAGTACCAGCCCACGCCCTACAGGTCCAGACCGATGATGGGGTTTGAGGCCCAGCAAGAGCGCGACACCTGCAAAGAGCGCAGTGAGGAATCCGAAGGCGCCTGTCATAAAAACTAGCCATGGGTGTGGCTCAGAGTCTTCAGGTGTCTGCATCATTGTATTTTCTGGGTACGCAGGGTGGCTCATACCTTGTTCTCCCGGTATTTGTTCGAAACAGCAAATCCCGATAAACGCAGTTCCCATCAGAACCAAAAAACAGAATAAGAGATGCGTAATTTTCATAGTCTATCCAACACGCTCATGGCGCGTTGCAGGGAGTGAAAGTAGGGACATGCCACCAAAGGAGCATGCCGTAAAAAAGTCCAACTTAGACTCAATTCGTAGAACGAGTTCTAGAACTCTTTTTCCTCGTGAGAGGATAACCGACGAAAGGCGTGAAAGTCCATCACCTTAGATGTTTTCGAACCTCTTTGATTCATTCCGCTGGTTTCTATCGGTTATTGAAACCCGTACTCAAGAAATACGCGTTGGTATCTGGCGAAGTAGATAGATTCTGGGTTATGCTCTCAGAGGCTCTCGCGCTAAGGTAAATGGATTCATTAACAGCGAACTTGCGAATAATTGCACAGCGATCCTTTTTTGACGAGAGAAATCAATGAGCGATAAGGAATATGCCTTTGAAATGGCAACCTCCCAGATTCGATTTGGTTCTGGTGCCACCCGCGAAGTGGGAATGGACCTGGTCAATCTGGGTGTCAAGAAAGTTCTTCTGATCACAGATCCTGTGGTCCGCAACTTGCAACCCTTTGTGACAGTCCAGCAATCACTTGATAGTCAGAATATAAACTACGAAGTGTATGACGAAGTCCGCGTCGAACCGAGCGAGGAATCGATGCTCAAGGCCATTGATTTTACCTCGAAATGCAATTTTGATGCCTTCGTGGCAGTTGGTGGCGGTTCAACCCTTGATACGGCAAAAGCAACCAATCTGTACTCGACTTATCCAGCCGATTTTCTCACCTATGTCAATGCGCCCATTGGAGCAGGACAACCTGTACCAGGTCCGTTGAAGCCACTCATTGCAATTCCGACGACCGCGGGTACCGGCAGCGAAACCACGGGTGTTGCGATCTTCGATCTCTTGGACCGCAAGCTAAAGACAGGTATTGCCAGTCGCATGCTCAAACCCATGTTGGGAATTGTCGATCCTGAAAACACGCGTACCTTACCTCCACTAGCCATTGCAGCGCCCGGACTGGATGTTTTGTGTCATGCCATAGAATCGTTTACCGCCCTGCCCTACCAACAGCGACCGCGACCCGAGCAGCCACATTTACGTCCTGCCTATCAAGGCTCGAATCCCATCAGCGACATCTGGGTCCTGCAAGCGCTGAAAATGATTGATAAGTATCTTATCCGTGCTTATCGTGATCCTGATGACGAGGAAGCGCGAGGCCAGATGCTGTTAGCCAGCAGCTATGCTGGCATGGGTTTTGGCAACTCGGGAGTTCATCTTTGCCACGGTATGTCCTATCCGATCAGTAGCAAAGTTCGGGATTACTATCCACCCGGATACCCAGAGGATCATCCTATCGTGCCACATGGATTGTCCGTTGCCTTGACGGCTCCGGCAGTATTTCGATTCACAAGCAGCGCTTGCCCAGAGCGTCATCTGTTGGCTGCACAATGCTTGGGTGCCGATGTGCGAAGCGTTGACGCAGCAGATGCCGGTGAAGCCGTGGCTCAGCGTTTGATCGAAATCCTGCGTACTTTGGACATGCCGAATGGACTAGCGGCAATTGGTTACACGGCTGACGATGCCCTTGCATTGGCCGAAGGAACCCTTCCCCAGCATCGAGTCACCAAGCTTTCACCTCGTCCAGCAGAGAAAGACGATCTCGTAGAACTTTTCAAACAGTCGCTCGTCTTGTGGTAAGGGAAGGTGTCTGCAAAAGTGGATTTGGTCCTCTGCGGGCAACCCAGCTGAGAAACCCTACTGGGACAATCCAGCTGCGACAAATTCCATCAGCCGGCATTCCGCGTAGCGAAACGTTTTTGGTTGTTGTTTTTGGAATTTTTACTGCGAAATTGCGCGTGTAGGGTATCCCAGTCGATGATTAAAGTTCCACCAGTTGCCTCGTGTTGCTTGTCCCAATTGATCAGCAAGTCCAGGCAGGCGTGGTCTATATAATCGAGGCGTTCAAAATTAACATGCAAATTGACGTTTCCTGGTATTT
Organism: Planctomycetaceae bacterium; assembly: GCA_002713555.1. The sequence goes on along the minus strand of PATG01000057.1, from coordinate 10,036 downwards.
TCTCCAAGGCTTCGGCGAGAATAGGCAACCCAATAAAGGTAGCTGCCCCCTCAAGTTTGAGCTCTGCTTTTCGATTTGCTTCGTCAATCTCCACATCGGCGACCAAGTTTGAGAAGGAGTACAAAAGTTTTGCAGCCGACAAGCCGATTCCGGTTAATACTCCGGTCAAGAGATCGGTGCAAACAATAGTTCCAACCGTGGCTGCATAAATGAAAACTTCTCCCCAGCCGTGTTTTTTCAGATTACGAATAGATTGAAAGTTTACCAACTTGTAACCGATGTAAACAAGCATCGCTGCCAATGCGGCTGTTGGAATCATGCGGAGCACAAAAGCCAACAGAGAGACAAAAACCAAGAGCCAAAGTCCGTGCAGGATTGCCGACAGTCGAGTTTTCCCCCCAGCTTCAATATTAGCCGAGCTCCGCACAATTACCCCAGTCATGGGCAAAGCGCCCACGAAACCGCAAATCATATTGCCAACCCCCTGAGCAAACAATTCCCGATTGTAGTTTGTGCGATAAGTCGATTGCATCTGATCGACTGCAGTCGCACAAAGTAGAGTTTCTGCACTGGCCACGACTGCCAGTACTATCCCGGCTTTAAGGATGACGCTTAATGGAGTTGTTTGAAGAACGGTCCAAGAGGGGAGGTGTATCTCACTCCATAAGTTATCTGGTACTTCCACATAGAGTACAGGTAATTTTAAAATAGCCGTGGCTACAGTTGCGACTATGACTGCAACGAGAGGTGCAGGAATCAATTTTAGCTTGGCTGGAACAAGTGCCTTCCAAAGTATGAGTGTCAAAATGGTCAGTAGACCGACCTTTGCAGCCCAATCATGATTTTTTAGTTCGCCTAGAACATCTTCTAGACTATGCTGTATGTCCGCCTGGGACTCGCGGATTCCTTCTGCTTTTCCTTGGCGCAAGGCATCAATTGCCAATTGGCTTTGAGCCCGGCATTGTTGTGAAGCTGCTTTGAGGCGATCCGGATTGCGAACCGTTTGTGCCACTTCTTGGGCATCGAATTGATCTACCAGACTGGTAAGTTGGTTCAGAAGTTCCTGCTGCTTTTGGGCAAGATCGTCAAGTTGAGACTGGTCCAAGTCGGGCAAAGAAAGACCGGAAGATACACTGTCCGCATCAGGATCCTCAGGTTGATCGGGAATTAGTTCTGCTACCAACTCACGCTGTTGCACTTGTTGTTCGTGTAATCTCCCAATCTGTTGGAGTAGGTCACGACGCATGCTGCGTTCTTCAGCAGAGCCCATTTCTGGCATGGTCAGTCCTTTTTGGATCGCCTCAGGGATCGATAGGAGATTCGTCAGGCCATTCCCTTTGGGAGAATCGTCGACCATAACATGAAACTGACTGGAAAGGATCAATATCCCAATTCCGGCCAACATGCCGTGAATCACGGCGGGGGAGACGGCTCGAAACCAACGGCCGTAACCCAACAGGCCGGCAATCAACTGCAAAGTACCACCAACGAAAACTGCAATCCCCAAAACTTCTAATCCGTGGTTTTGAACCAGTTCAAAAACGATGACCGTTAAACCAGCAGCAGGCCCACTGACCTGAAGTGGAGCCCCGGCAAGAAATCCGACTACAAGACCCCCAACAATTCCAGTGAATAAACCGGCGGCCACCGGAACTCCTGAGGCGATTGCAATTCCCATGCAGAGTGGCAATGCTACGAGAAAGACAACGACGGATGACAGGAAATCCTGCCTGNGAGCAGAAAATAGTCCAACAGGNCTAGAGGGTTTCTTGTTTGTTTCGGTTGGATTGGTTTCCGGATTCATGCTTCAAAATCCTAATGGTCAAGATTGGAATAGATTAATTGAGGGGTCGTGCTTGCATAAGGAGACCTGATCAATGGCTGTACCATTTTTGAATGACACCATGTAAACACAGTGGCGATTGACTTACGGTCTTTCATANCCCCCTGCATTTGCAACAAGTACTGCGCCAAAGGTNCAAGGTTTGTAGAGGGTAGGAATGCCAGTCGTAAGCTGCCATTGGACATGCTAGATAGAAGNGGNATGCCATTTCACCCACGTAAGATAGCGAAAGGGGAATTCTCTCACAATAGAACTACAGTTTTCAGTCGTCTTCCCACCATGAGTAGGCGGAACTTAGTGTCCGGAGGGCGGGCTGGGCTTGCAATCATGCCATTTGCGGCAAGTCTGCAAGCAGATCCTGCCTGGAGTCGACACGGGCGTGATGGACGGTTAGAAGCCACTTTTGTCGGCGACGGATGGTTGCTAGCCCGCATCTTTCATCCGTTCCTGCTCCGGCAGCCACATTGTCTCTGGCAATTGGGCCTTCCCTGGCCGCGATATGTTTCGACTTCGGATACTGCGGCCATAGCTGTGGTCGCCTCGACGTACTTAAGACACGCCTCCTGTTGAGAGCCTCCTATGCCTTGTCAGAAAATGACTTAGACTCCCTCGCGACGAATCTGGTCGAGCGNGATCTAACGGCCGCTGACTTTCAAGAAGCGGACGGCGGANCAGGGCGACCTGATTTTAGCCAACCCTTTCAATTCGGCTATTCTTTTTCAGGCGAATACTCTTCGACGGCTTTGGANGTAGACCTGCTGCTAGACAACATGACGGTAGAAATCACCACAGTCCCCGAGCCGACAAGTATCGGGTTAGGGCTATCACTGGGTGCCGCCTTTGTCTGGCATCGTTGGTTCCGGACGGACGACTAAAAAATTTCACCCGTCCTGCTGCGTTAACTGAAGTATAAAAAGGTTTCTCTGGGCGAGTACCCCGTGCGTTACTGTGCTACAGTCCNAACTCCTGAAGTTTTGGTTCAATCGCTTCGGCCCAGCGTTGGTAGACAAGTTCGCTGAGATGGAGCGTATCGGGCATGATCTCAGCTGAGAGGCTGCTATCGGGTTCCAAAAAGACTTTGCCAATATTGAGCCCGTGAACCTTCTTACCATCAGCAAAGCGGCGAATTCGTTGATTGATCGCCTGGTTNTTGAGGCGTTTTTCGTCGAATTCTGTACGCCCCCGCGGAAAGATACCATGCAGCACCACCTTCGTTTGGNGAGATTGGTCACCAATGATTTCCAAGATCCGCTTGATGCCTACAGCCACTTCTGCTGGGGCCTGCATGAAATGTCCGGTATTGTTCGTACCTATCATCAGGACGACAACTTCGGGTTTGATTTTGGTAAAACCTCCCNCATTTTGTAATCGCCAGATGATGTGTTCGGTGCGATCACCGCCGATACTCAAGTTGATGGCCTGGCGGGGAGCATATTTTTCTTTCCAGACTCTTTTGCCTTCGTTTTCCCAGGACAGTATCTACTCAGGACAATGCTTCAAATAGAATTGAGTTGGGCACTCGTCCAAAAAACAGGGCCAGGTCATGTTCGATCCGTTTGGTTGAGTTTGACCGGGCAGCTTGCATAAGCCAGAATGGCAGATCCGGTATCCCCAGGTTCGCATGCTAGAGACGAGAGGTTTCCCGCCGATGAGAATATGCGTATCTCAGCACCCATCCCGATTGATTTTTCTCGTTTGCTACGTTTGCTTTGGCTCTTTGTATCCGCTACGAGACACTCTGGCGGTTGAACCCAGCCTGCTGCTTCAACCTGGAAACCATATTGCCTATATCGGCAATACCATGGCCGATCGNATGCAGCACCACGGGTGGCTGGAGACTTATCTGCATGCCCTTTTCCCTCGCCACGCGTTGACTTTCCGAAACTTGGGATTTGCTGCNGATCAGGTCGCCGAACGACCTCGATCTGCTAATTTCGGCGATGCNAATCAGTGGCTCACAAAGTGCAAAGCAGACGTCGTGTTCTGTTTTTTCGGCTACAACGAAGCACTCCGGGGTCCATCCAAGTTGCCGAAATTTGAGTCGGAACTGACCAAAATGATTCGAGAGATGCGGTCGCAGCAATACCAGGGNCAATCACCACCGCGTCTGGTTTTGTTTTCGCCCATCGCCCACGAAAATCTCTCTAGTCCCCATCTTCCGGACGGAAAGCAGAATAACGAAAACTTGAAACAGTACACGAATGCCATGCAGCGAGTTTGTAGTGAGCAGGGTGTGCGCTTCGTTGATTTGTTTACCACCTCTCAGGCCCTCTATCAACGGCAGGCCCAACCGCTCACCATCAACGGAATCCATTTGACGGAGTCTGGCAACAAACTTTTTGCCGCGGAAATTATTCACCAGTTGTTTTCTCTTCCACCCCCAAAAGACTCGGGCCAGCTCACGAAACTGAGAGACGCGGTCCTGGAAAAAAACTTCTACTGGTTTAATCGATATCGCGTGGTGGATGGATTCAATGTTTATGGAGCACGGTCCAAGCTTGCCTGGCATGGTCAGTCGAATGCAGACGTGATGCGTCGGGAAATGGAAGTATTCGATGTCATGACCATCAACCGCGATCAGCGCGTGTGGGCAATTGCGCAGGGTGGTGACTTGACCATTGCCGATGATAATTTGCCTCCACTACTCAAGGTGAAGACCAACAAGCCTGGGCCCTTGCAAGACGAATCTTTTACTTACCTGGGTGGTGAAGCAGCGATCGAAAAAATGGAGGTGGCTGACGGGATGCAGGTCAACCTGTTTGCTTCAGAAGAACAGTTTCCGCGACTAGTCAATCCAGTGCAGATGGCAGTCGACCCTGATAGCCGCTTGTGGGCATCTGTCTGGCCTTCCTATCCACACTGGAATCCGACCGAGCCACGTCGAGACGCCTTGGTGATCCTGCCAGACGAAGACCGCGATGGCAAAGCCGATGCGTGTATTGTTTTTGCGGACGAGCTGAATAGTGTCACCGGGTTTGAGTTTTGGGGCGGTGGCGTCTTGGTGGCAGCACCCCCAGAAATTTGGTTTTTGAAGGACACAGACGGTGACGATCGAGCAGACGTCAAGATCCGCATGTTGCAAGGGGTTTCCAGTGCGGACATCCACCATACGGCCAATGCCATGTTGATCGGCCCGGATGGGTGGCTGTACTGGTCGCGCGGGGTCTTCAATATTGCCAATTTTGAAACGCCGACAACCACTTACCGCTCAAAGATTTCTGGCGTTCATCGTTTTAATCCGCGCACGTTTGAAGTGGAGCTTCATTTCCCGATTGGTCCCAATCCACACGGTAATGTATTCGATCGCTGGGGATTCCAATTTGCCAACGATGGGACGAGTGGCAAAGGAAGCTATGTGAACATTGGCAAAGGAATCGGCAACAAATTATGGTTCGAAAAACGAGTTCGCCCTGTGGCCGCCACGGGAATTCTCTCCAGCAGTCATTTCCCTCGAGGAAACGAAGGCAACTTTCTCATCTGCAACACGATTGGTTTCTTGGGTGTTTTGCAACACAAGGTGAATATCCGAGGCGCGGATATTACTGCCACAGAGATTGAGCCGATCCTGGTTTCTTCCGATGAGAACTTTAGACCGGTGGATCTCGAAATTGGTGGCGATGGTGCCCTCTACATTGCCGATTGGCACAACGCACTCATCGGTCATATGCAGCACAACATGCGAGATCCAAACCGCGATCATGAACATGGTCGTATTTATCGAGTGACTTATCCTGGCCGAGATCTGCTAGAGCCACCGAAAATGAAGGGCAAACCAATCCCGGCAGTGTGTGAGTTTCTGTTTGCCAGGGAGAATTCAACCCGCTACCGGGCGCGGCTCGAGCTAACCGGTCGAGATTCGCAAGAAGTAATCGCAGCAGTCAGGGCCTTTGCCGCCAGATTGGATCCTCGGCAGGACGCGCTTGATCGTGATGAGGCACAGGCGCTGCTGGAATGCTTGTGGATCTTTGCTGAACAACGTTCACCCGACATGGACCTGGTGAAAAAAGTGTTTCAGGCAAAAGAACCTCGTGTTCGGGCCGCGGCAATTCGCACGCTTGGCCAATGGGGTCAACAAGTGGATGACTGGGAAGAGACCTTACTCGCAGCCGCAAGCGATTCGTCTGCTCTGGTGAGAGCCGAGGCCGTCAAGGCGGCAGTCTCCTTTTCAGGACGAATGGCTGCTGAGATAGTCTTTGAAGTGGCTTCGCGCCCACTGGACCCCGAGTTAAAGACTGTGATCACTTATGCCGACACTCGGCTCAATGTGCCAGCTGTCATTCACGCGTTGGTCCGTTCCGACAAGCCACTTTCGTCGGCTGCTCACAACTATATCCTGGCGCACGCCCCTGTCGACGACCTGCTCAGGCTCAAACCAACCGAAAGGGTGTTCCGTGCAATCCTTGCTCGGCATGAGGCAACTCCAAAACAACTGGACGATGCCTTGAGTGAGCTGGCGACAATGAAACGTGCTCAAAAGAATGAAATCTTGATTGACCTGATTGAACAGTCGTCGAAGAAGATGGGAAGCAATCTGGCCAGGTTGGGCAATCTACTGATCCAAAAGCCATCGGCCTCTTTGCAAAAAAGCGTGAATCGAATTCGCAGTTTGGCAGAGCATGGTGACTCGGCTGCAGTCCGGCGCTTAGGTTACGCTGGCTGGCTTAAGGCCTCGGGCTCAAGCGATCCTTTCTTGACAGCCTCGCGGCAACAGGCCTCTTTGCGAGATTTTCTCAAAGCAGTTCCAACCGTAAGACTTCGTAATAGTGATGAACTATTTACAAAAATACGACCGTTGATTTTTGCTCTCCCACAAAATCTTAGTAATGGCTCTGACGGTATTGATTTGGTCCAACAGGGGGTTCAAATCGACTTGTTTTATCCCCATACGACGGGTGTGTCCTTGAAAAATTTAGCCGAACTAAAGCCACATTCCCGAGGATTATCCGATAATTTCACGATTCGAGCTCCCAAGGCCATCTTGCGAAATCGATTTGCCCTACGCTTTACGGGCTTGATTGATATTCAAGTTTCGGGTGAGTATACGTTTTATCTGGCTTCAGACGATGGCTCACATCTCTACCTTGATAGGCATCAGGTCATCGACAATGACGGCCCTCACGGTATAGCGGAAAAAAGCGGCTCGGTCGAATTGTCTGCTGGCTTACATCCGATCTCTGTGACTTACTGCAATCATAAAGGAGATGCTGGATTGCAAGTAGCTTGGGAAGGTCCTGGATTCTCGAAGCAGGCTATCCCGGCAAATCAGCTCACTGTTGCAAATGGCGAGTCGTTACATGATGTGGCGATTGCCGCTCTGGCTTCGATTCCCGGGCACGAAGAAGAGAAGTTTTCTGATTTCGCGTCGTTGCTGGCGGCTGGTCGTCAGCGTCCTGCCGCGATCAAAGCGTTAAGCGCTCTGCCGCAACAGGACTGGCCTGCAAATTTAGTCATTCCGCTCATCGACAATCTTGTGGGTTACCTTAGCGAATTACCGCCAGCTCAGCGTACTGGTGAATCAGCCAACGCAGCACTCGCTCTGGCAAAGTCCTTGTCCGCCTCATTACCGAAAGACAAGGCAGCCGCTGTCGAAGAGCGACTCAAGCTACACAACATTCGCGTGATAGCTATTGGTACTGTCCCACATCGGATGATCTACGATAAAGAACGCATTGTAGTCGAGGCAGACGAACAGGTTGAATTCCGATTTGCAAACATTGACGCAATGCCACACAACTTCGCAATTTTGCGACCGGGTGCTCTGCAAGAAGTTGGAGAATTGGCAGAAGCGACGAGTACAGCACCAGACGCCATGGCCAGAAATTATATTCCCGAATCCCAAAAAGTATTGCTCGCTAGTCGTTTACTGCAACCTGGAGAAAATCAAACTCTAAGTTTCAAAGCGCCCAACGTGCCAGGCGTCTACCCCTACGTTTGTACTTATCCGGGGCATTGGCGCCGCATGTTTGGAACTTTATACGTGGTGAAAAACCTGGAAGATTATCAGGCCGATCCTCAGGCCTATTTGGCAACTCAAGAATTGCCTATCCAAGACGATCTGCTAAAAACCAGTTCACGCAATCACGAATGGACATTTGATGAATTGATCAGCGAAGTACGCACCCTGCCACCAGGTCGATCGTTTGAAGTTGGCAAACAATTGTTCAAAGTGGCAAGCTGTGTAGGCTGCCACAGGCTGGACAATGAGGGTTACGTCTTTGGTCCCGACCTGGCAAAACTGGATGATAAAAAGCATACGACCGAATACCTTTTACGGTCTCTCATTGATCCTTCTCACGATATTGATCCAAAATACCAGGCGCATACCTTTTTCTTGGATTCGGGCTTGTCAAAAATGGGCATGATTGTGGAGAAGACAGAGAAGGAAGTAAAAATCATGGTCGACCCGCTTGCCAAGGGAGAGCCTACGATCCTCCTGACAGAAGAAATTGAAGAACAAGAGCCGTCTAAGATCTCGCCAATGCCCAGCGGATTGCTCAATCGTTTAACGCGCGAAGAGATTCTGGATCTCATCGCATTTGTTTACGCGCGTGGAAATAGCAAAGATAAAATGTATTCCGCAGGCCAACACCATCATCACAAGCACTGATTGGTGCCCCTAAGGCATTCATTTCATGATGCTAACTGGGATGCTCTCGGCAGTCTGGAAGATAATCATATGGCTGCTCTATCTGTAAATGGCTGTAGGCGACGAAACCCATGGGTTTGGCTCTAAAAACCCCAATGTCTTCGTTGACACGTATTTATGACTCGAGCAATTCGACCGCGTACAGCATCTTCACATTTCCTTCGCATGAAACGTTTTGGAACTTAACGGTCTTCTCGTATTTACTTAACAGGAGAGGGTTACATTCGTTTATCAGTTGGTTCGTTTGTCTTAGGCAATACATATTTAACCTGGTCGAGCCCTCGTAAATAAGGAAAATCATGCTCCTTCTTCGATTTTCGGAGTCCCCTCGAGAAGTTCACAGAAGTCGCCAATGGAAAAAGGGACGGCGCCCACCGCGCAAACATCGAAAACCAGCGCGACCAGCAACCTATATGGGACAGCGTTCGAATACGCGCTATTCACGCTGGTAAATGGGTCACGCTGGTAAATGGGTCACGGGTGCAAGTGGGCCATGCCTGTGAGCGAATGACCTGCCAGCAGAATTGCATGAAACATTTGTGCCTGGCTCTCCCCTGTTGGCTATCTTGACAGACTCCTACGAGCCTACCTACAATCTCCAGCGCAATGACTATCAGCAACCTGATTGATGCCCATACCCATATCTGGACGCCCGATTTGACGGCGTATCCGCTTGCCAGTGGATTCACCCAGGCGGATATGAAGCCCCCCAGCTTTACGCCCGAAGAGTTTATGCAACATGCCTCCCCCTGTGGTGTGGAGCGGGCCGTTCTCATACAGATGAGTTTTCACGGATTGGATAATTCCTACGTGCTGGATGCCATCCGGGAAGCGCCCCAGAAGTTTGTCGGAGTGGCAGTCGTTGACGAGAATTCCGAAGATCTGGGGGGGCAACTCGAGACGCTTCGTGCTCGCGGAATCGTTGGTTTGCGGCTGGTGACCCTGCGTATTGATGCTGATTCCTGGGTGGATTCACAGAGCGCCAAAAACGTTTTTCGAGAAGCTGCCGACCAGAAGATTGCCGCGTGTTTCTTGTGCAATCCGGGCGAGTTAAGTGCGATCGATCGCGTGTGCAGTCACTATCCTGAATTAACCGTAGTGATTGACCACCTGGCACGGATTGGCGCTGGCGGCGATATCAACGAGGCCCACATTTCGCAATTGATCAACCTCTCACGGCATAAGAATGTCTATGTGAAAGTGTCTGCGTTTTATGCACTGGGGAAGCAGCAACCACCTTATCTCGATTTCTTGCCGATGATTCACCGCTTGCGAGATGCGTATGGTGCGGAACGGCTGATGTGGGCATCGGACTGTCCTTTTCAGCTAATTCCAGGTCATACCTATCGAGATTCGATCGAACTGATTACAGAGCGCGCGGACTTTCTTTCGGCAGAAGAAAAGTTACACCTGTTGCAGGGAACTGCGGAGCAGGTGTTTTTCGACAGGGCCTCCTCGGGTCGATGATCCAGACCCACTATTGATCCAGACCCTGTCGATCCAGACCCTGTCGATCCAGACCCTGTCGATCCAGACCCTGTCGATCC
>PATG01000056.1 GCA_002713555.1 Planctomycetaceae bacterium | reverse complement strand
TTTTTACTTTTTTAAGCCGATATGCTAATCGCAATAGCCCAATCGGCAGACCTGCCGTAGTGAGCCTGCCTCGGAGTGGCTGCATTGCTTCGTTGATATTGGGCAAGGCAATCGACAACCCTTCAGGCCATCCCTGATCTAAGTTAGACACTGGTACCTTACCTGGGGGCAAGTCACCTCCGGCAGATGACACTTGAACTGCATGAGGCAAATATCTGCGTAAATTCAGTCCCTTAGCCTGTCGTGCCACACGGTAGCGAAAGGATACGTATCAGCCTCACTGCGAACCGTACGCGTGCACAACTCGTTCAAGCGATTGAGGCAATTCGAAAATCTGGTACGCGTGCTGGACTCATTTCGGGCAACCCGCATTAAAATGCGAAGATTGAATACACACGCCCTACACGCCACAGACTGCAGGGCGCATGCAGCGCTAGCGAAACGAACCTTTGCAGTAAAAATAAGTTTACCTAGTATCGTGGTGACATCTGCTACAGCAGGAATGATAGCGTCATGCGTAGCCGGACCCGCTAGGATTCGGGGAGGGGGGGCGCAGGGAGTCACAACTTGGACACTCAAGCGCGGGGATGGAATGCTTTATGCACTTGCTTCAGTCGTGAATGATCCACGTGTGTGTAGAGTTGTGTTGTGGAGATGCTGGTATGTCCTAGCAATTCCTGCACTTGGCGCAAATCGGCTCCCCCCGCAAGCATATGCGTGGCAAAACTATGTCTCAGAGAATGGGGGCTGATTTCTTTGGCAATCTTGGCCCGACGGGCGTATTTTTTGATCAATTCCCAGATCCGTTCGCGTCGTAAGCTTTGACCGCGGGGCGAAAGAAAGAGTTGGTCAATCGTAGGATTACGTTTGGCAGCCAGATCAGGACGCTGCTGTTCTAAATAATTCTGCACGGCACAAACTGCTTGCTTGCCCAGCGGAACCATCCTCTGTTTGTCTCCTTTACCGTGGCATTTGCAAAATTTCTCATCCAGATGCACATCCGGCAAACGGATTGTTGCCAATTCTGAAACCCGACAACCCGTCGCATACAACATCTCCAGAAGGGCCCGATCTCGCAACCAATAGGGATCTGCAGGTCTGGGTGCCGCCAGCAATTTTGTGACTTGATCTGGCGAAAGTACCTGTGGCACACGCTGCCACAATTTGGGTGAACCCAACAGGTCGGCTTGGTTGTCCGTAAGAGCCCCTTCGATTTGCAGGAACTTAAAGAACACTTTCAACGAAGCCACATGCCTGGCTACACTTTTGGGAGCCAAAGATTGTTGCGCCAACCAGGCGGGGTAAGACGACAAATGGCTCACTTTAAGTTGTTGAAGTCTTCGCCCTTTTAACCAAACGAAAAACCGCTCTAGATCTCGAGAATAAGCTGCCACAGTATTCGAAGACAAATGACATTCACTTCGTAAATAGCGTGCAAAATCTTCCTGCCATCGGGTGGCCTCACGCTCGGCCATCTGAGTGCGAGATTTCATTTTTTTGCGAAGTTTTTTCAACGGAGAGTCCTGTTCGTTTACATCCAGATCTGCCTTCAGCGGCAATCAGCAAATACGGTCTCAGCAGAACATCTCCACCGACATACACCCCATTTCATTAACTCGGCGAATCCAGCCCGGACGGTTCACGTTTGTTCTTCGCTCACCGGTTGCACTGGGCAAACAGGTGAAATCTAAGCTATCCTGTAGACCTCCGGCAACTTTGCTGCTTTGGTAAAATGTACCAATCCTAGCGATTCTACTTGAACTCTCGATAACTATCCTGAATGATGCATCCAGCCGATCACAATCTGGCGATATCTACAGGGCAATCTGAGAATCCATCAATAAGAGACGACCTAACTCGGAACATACACCAATGCAGAATGTGATTATTGAAGAACCTTATCAGTTCATACCTCCTGGCCGATCGGAATGGTGGCCACGTGTGGTGCAAATGCTGCTCAAGCCCTATCTGCGTAGAAAATTTGGCGTGCACTCACTCGAATGCCGCAAGGTCGAGCGACTCATTGCCTCACTCGACGCAGGTCATGGCGTTCTCTTGGCCCCAAACCACTGTCGGCTATCGGACCCTTTGTCTCTTGGATTTCTCTCGTGCAGCATCAAACGCAACCTGCATGCCATGGCTTCCTGGCACCTGTTTAAGCAGGACTGGTTTACGACTTTCATGACACGTAGTGTTGGTGCTTTTAGCGTTTATCGCGAAGGAATTGATCGCCAGGCAATCAATACGGCCGTCGATATCCTGGTAGAAGGCAAACGCCCACTGGTCGTGTTTCCTGAGGGGGCAATTTCTAGACACAACGACCAATTAATGCCATTGATGGACGGTATCTCATTCATTGCGCGCACCGCAGCCAAACGTCGCAAAAAAAACAATGCGGAAGGCCGTGTGGTCGTACATCCGATAGCTATTCGCTATTTTTTCAATGGCGACTTGGAAGCCAGCATCTTGCCCGTACTGGAGGAGATCGAATCTCATTTCGCCTGGTACCCTCAACGTGATCGATCTCTCATACAACGCCTTCAGCAAATTGCTCAAGCACTCCTATCGCTCAAAGAAATTGAATATTTCCGAGAAGCACGTACTGGTAATTTCTACGAACGCGTTGATCGACTCATCGAAGACGAACTAACAAAATTAGAAAAAGAATACGACATCAAAGATACGAGTGAAGGAATCGTTACACGTGTCAAGAATCTGCGGACTGCGATTCTTCCCGACTTGGTGCATAACAACGTCTCACCCGAAGAGCGACACCGCCGTTGGAAACAGTTGGCTGCTTGCTATTACGTACAGCAAATGTCGCATTATCCACGTAATTACGTAAGCGTTACGGAGCCTAATTTCAAAGAGCATCTACTCGAGACGGTTGAGCGATTTGAAGAAGATTTTACAGACAAGGTTACAGTGCATGGTCCATTACATACGGTTATCGAAGTTGGTACGGCAATTGAAGTCAGCAGCGAACGCAATCGCCAGACAGCCACAGATCCTGTCATGGATGGCATCCGCACACAATTGACTGAAATGCTGGCCAGGCTTTCTACCGAAGCCAAGAAAATTTGAGATGAAAACTCAGACCCATTGAAATAATTTTCATTTCAGCCTGCGGAGACTCTTTGTCTTGATAACCGTAATGGCGGTCGTCATGGTTTGCATGCCCACCATGCACAATCCTCCGTATCTACGCATCTCTCTCATGCTGTACTTACTAATCTTAATTAGCTGGTGTATCATGGTTTCGTACACAAGTTTTCTGCGCATACGTGATCAAAGTCGAACCCTTAAGAATTAACTGGAAGAAGAATACCAGAAGAATAAGCTGACAAAACATTCTCCTGAAATAAATTCTCCTGGTAAAATGAATCCGAACAAGAAGACCGACAATGTCTAACTCACAAACTTCATTGTTTTCAGACTCCACAGCATCCGCTATGAATCCATCAGCGACCCCATTGGCAGATTTAACGCATGGACAAGAGGCTGATTTTTATGCTTTGCTGGCATCTAGAGAAGAACTGACTACGAAAGACGGCAAGCCCTATTTCCGCGTAGCGTTCCGCGATGCAGGCCGTGAAGTGAATTTTCCGATTTGGGGCGATACTCCCTGGGCCGTTGACTGCCGCGATCAGTGGAAGGTGGGTGAATTTTACAAACTACGAGCCCAATACCGCGACACCAACTACGGACCACAACTGGAAATCCGAAAGATTCGTCCCGTCAACGACGACGACTTTGCGGATGGGTTCGAGCCATCGATGTGTATGCCTCGCACGCGATTTGATCCACAAGAAATGTTTGATCAAATGATCGCACTGGTCAACGACAATATCTCTGACGAACAGCTTTCGTGTTTTGTCCTGGCCATTCTGGAAAAATACCGTGAAGTCTTATTGAGCATACCGGCAGCAAAATACAATCACCACGCACAGGTGGGCGGTTTTTTAGAACATGTGCTAAGCGTAGCAAAGACCTGCGCCTATCTGGCGCAAAAATACGACGAACTCTATCCCGACATGCAACCACCTCTTCACAAAGGATTGGTAGTAGCAGGGGGAGTGCTGCACGATATTGGTAAAATCAGGGAACTCCGCCAAACCCCCACGGGAGCTGAGTACACTGCTGCAGGCACACTCATTGGCCATATCTTGCAGGGACGTGACATGATTCGCGAAATGGCAGTCGAACATCCCCTCGACGAAGAAATCCTATTACGGCTTGAACATATCATTGTGGCACACCAGCGACTCCCTGAATGGGGTTCTCCCAAACCGCCGATGACTCCCGAAGCACTTATCGTACACCACGCAGATGATCTGGATGCAAAGCTGCAAATGTTTTACACAACCCTGGCCGAAGACAGTACCGAAGGGCCATTTACCAGTAACCGTAATCCAACCCGAGAGAGGATCTACCGGGGAGGCGAGGAATCTTAGTCTGCCTTAGTCCTGGTCCGTTCGGAGTACTGAAACAAAAGCCTTTTGAGGAATGTTGACACTTCCAAACTGCTTCATCTTGGCTTTGCCCTTCTTCTGCTTTTCGAGAAGTTTTTTCTTACGGGTCACATCGCCGCCATATAGTTTTTCGGTAACGTCTTTGCGGTACGGCTGTATAGTGGTTCGCGCTATCACAGTACCGCCGATAACCCCTTGAACCGGAATCTTGAATTGGTGGCGAGGAATCTCCTTAGCAAGCCGTTCGCAGTAATGGAGTGCCCGGGTACGTGCTTTGTCGCGATGTACCAGGTATGAAAGCGTGTCAACTGGCTCCTTGTTAACCAAAATGTCAACCTTTACCACATCGGTGTGACGGTATTCGGTTGGTACATAATCAAACGAGCCATAGCCTCGCGTGAGCATCTTGAGTTTGCCATAAAAATCAAACAACACTTCTCCCAATGGCATCTCGCTGGTGACCTCAATGCGGCCTGCTGAAAGATAATTCATGGTCTGGCTATCCGAACGATGTTCGCGACAAAGTTCCATCACAGGACCTACGTATTGTTCAGGAGTCAAAATCGATGCTTTGATATAGGGCTCTGTTGCCGACTCAATCTTCATCGGATCTGGCCAGTAGCTCGGATTGTCAACATTTAAGGTCGAGCCGTCTTTGAGCGTCAGTTGGTACTTTACGGAGGGCGCCGAAATAACCAGACCGATGTCAAATTCCCGCTGCAATCGTTCTTGGATCACGTCCAGATGAAGGAGACCTAAGAATCCACACCGAAATCCAAAACCAAGTGCAGCAGAACTATCTTTCTCATAAGTCAGCGCTGCATCGTTGATTGCTAGTTTGTCAAATGCCTTAGTCAGGTCCACATAATCGCCCGTATCCATCGGGTAAATAGAAGAAAAAACGACCTGCTTAGCTTCCTGGTAACCAGGTATAGGTTCTGCTGCTGGACGGTTAACGAGTGTGATGGTATCCCCTATCTCAATGTCCTGAACACTCTTGACTCCAGCAACAATATAGCCGACTTCACCAGCACTAAGCTGCTTTTTTGGATTGAGTTTCATCTGGTTGTAACCCAACTCATCCACTGTAAAATCGCGATCGGTGTGCATAAAATGGATCGTGTCACGTACTTTCAAAGTTCCTTCCATGACACGGCACTGAAGAATCACACCACGGTACTTGTCAAAATGGGCATCAAAGACCAACGCTTTGAGTGGCGCTTCAGAATCTCCCTGAGGGGAGGGTAATTTCTCAACAAGATTGGTGAGTATCTCTTCAATGCCTACACCCGTTTTGGCAGATACGGGAATCGCTTCAAAAGGATCAAGCCCCAATTCTGCATCGATTGCCTCACGAGCTCGATCAACATCTGCGGAGGGGAGATCGATCTTATTGATCACCGGCAACAAATCCAAATTATGTTCCATGGCCAGATAGAGGTTGGCCACCGTTTGTGCCTCAACCCCTTGGGAAGCGTCTACTAGGATTAGTGCCCCATCGCATGCCATTAGAGAACGACGAACTTCATGCGAAAAATCAACATGCCCAGGGGTATCGATGAGATTGAGAAGATAATCTTGACCATCTTGGGCACGATAGTCGAGTGTGATGGTATTGCTTTTAATCGTGATACCTCGCTCGCGCTCAATATCCATCGAGTCCAGCATCTGGTCGTGGAGTTCACGTTGCGATACACCATCACAAGCTTGAATCAGCCGATCGGCCAATGTTGACTTGCCGTGGTCAATATGGGCAATAATGCAAAAATTCCGTATATGTTTCATAGGGCGTCCATTTGTCAATAAAAAAGCTACTCTTCGGCTGATTGAAATTCCAGCGCAATAACTTCCAGCTCTTCATCAAACATGGAACCACGACGGTAGGCAACTACCTGCAATTCGTCCGTTAGACCTAGCGTATCACCTTCGTTGATCGGCTTGGATTGAGTGACTTGATAATGTGCGATATTGTAAGCGTATTCAAGCAACGCTTGAGGCTTGCCCGGAAATTCAGCAATTTCAAGTTCTGTAAATCCGAGCGCCTCCAGACCTGTGGTGTACAAACGATGTGTCCCATTTTCGACGCGCTCCACACGAAAATCGACCCAGAGAAATAACGGCAAGTCTTCGTCCGTCAATTGGACGGCTTGTTCAATAAACGCCTGAGTTGGATGGACCAATCGACCAGGTCCCCAGAACACACCACAACTGGAAGTCGTGGCGACACATGCAGTCACGAGTCTCGTCAAGAGGGTACTTTTTTCGATTGCTTGACTTCCCTCATCAACAAGAGTGACTAGCAAGTGGGCTTGATGATCCATCAGGGAATCGGCAGCAGTCGGCCAGTACCAGGCTGTGGCGCAAGGCCCTTCTAATTGGGACCAGGGCACGGGTTTAGCAACTAATGTAATGGCAGCCGTGTATTCGCCTACCGAAAAAGTAAGCAAATTGTCGGTGGACCCTGCTTTGACCAGCGGAGGCATGTCCGCAAACTGCTGTCCGGTGTAATCCATTAGCTCGTCAATGTCAGGCAATTGCAATTCATCGAGCAGCACCAAAGCCATCCAGCGGAGTGGATTATTCAATTTATTTATCTCCCTAGTTCTTACGCTGCGCCTGGACCAACCGGGGATGACCAGCCAGATCAGAAATTGTTTTATGCTTTATGAGATCACTTTCTTCTTCAACGAGTTGCTCAACGAGCGACGCATTGTTCGGCCCAACTTCTATTAACAACCATCCTCTAGAACGTAAACGCTTGGCAGATTGAGGAATCAATTGCTCAATAATTGAGGTCCCCTGCTCTCCTCCATCAAGTGCCAGGTGTGGTTCGTGGTCAAGTACCTGAGCGTCCAATTCTTGCATCTCACTAGAAGTCACATAGGGCGGATTACTCAAAATCAAATCAAATTCTGGCGTAGCAGGATGTTGATCAAAAAGATTGCTTTCTAAAAAAGTAATGCGATCTACAACCTCATGTTTGGCGGCGTTGGATTTTGCAACTTGTAGTGCACTCGGGCTGATATCGATGGCCAATGTAGAACTCTCAGAAATATGTTTTGCACAACAAATGGCGATGATGCCACTTCCTGTGCCTACATCTGCAATGCGTACCTTGCCCTCACCCTGGCATTCCTTTGCCAAATCCAGAGCCCGCACAACAAGCAATTCAGTTTCCGGGCGGGGAATGAGCACATCAGGTGTGACCTGAAACGATAGCGAAAAAAACTCGCGATACCCAACAAGATAGGCCACTGGAACCCCCTCGGCCCGACGACGGACCAACTCACGGAACGCCGTGCGTACCGACTCAACCACTTCTTCCTCGAAGGCTGTGTACAATTCAATTCGCGGACAATTGCGGGCATGCGCCAGCAAGACTTCAGCATCCAATCGAGGACTTTCAGAACCTTTATCACGTAAAAAATCGGTTGTCCACTTTAGCAAGCGGCCAATGGTCCATGATCCAGCAGTCGTTGACTCATCGGAAGGCATAGGAGCAAGGAGGTGTCGAGTGCGAGAAATGGGGGCTGTGGATGGGGGTCCAATGATCCGAAAGGTTGCGTCCCACCCTAAGTGAAAACCTGGTATCCAATAGCTTGGCTCAATCCATATATCATTCGTCAGCACTAAATGAACTGCGTTGCTGTTGTCGTTCGTACTCAATTAATCCGTCGGTGACCATTTGCATGCTTCCTGCCAGGATCTGGTCTAGCTTGTAGAGCGTAAGGCCTATGCGGTGATCGGTGACACGGTTTTCGGGAAAATTGTAGGTGCGAATGCGTTGACTACGATCTCCTGATCCCACCAAAGTCTTGCGTTCTTCATCGCGCTTCTGCTGCTCAATTTGTCGCTTACCCTCATAAACGCGCGCCTTTAGTTCACGCAAAGCTTTCGCCAGGTTTTTATGCTGGCTCTTTTCGTCCTGGCACTGCACAACGATTCCCGTCTCATGATGGGTGAGCCGAATGGCCGACTCTGTCTTATTTACGTGCTGTCCCCCCGGACCACTGGCGTTAAACTTGTCGATGCGGTAATCATCTGGCATCAAATTGACTTCAACATCTTCTGGCTCGGGCATCACCGCTACCGTTGCCGCAGACGTGTGGACTCGTCCTTGTGTCTCGGTCTGCGGAACGCGCTGGACTCGATGGCCACCACTCTCATACTGCAACTCTCGGTAGACACCTTCGCCAGAGATGGCAAGCATGATCTCCTTAAAGCCTCCCAGTTCCGTCGGACTATGGTTCAGGATCTCGATTTTCCATTTTTTTGATTCGGCATGGTGTTTGTACATTTCGTACAAATCCCGTGCGAACAAGGCCGCTTCGTCACCTCCCGTACCTGCGCGGATTTCCATCACACAGCGTGTGCGGTTGGCATCTTCGCCACCGATAGTAAGCTCCAGCAATTCATCCCAGAGCTTTTCGCGCTCGCTGGTAAGTTCTGGCAATTCATCCTCAGCCAATTCGCGCATATCGGCATCGTCTCCTGCAGCCATTTCGCGTGTTTCGTTGATTTCGACAATGACCTCTTTGAAACGACGGTATTTGGTGGCCAATTTGGCCAGAGAACCGTGCTGGCGGGCAACGGTAGCTAGTTTTGAGGAGTTTGAAAGCACCTCAGGATCAACGAGTTGATTTTCTAACTTATTGAAATGTGCCAGCTTTTCTTCCAAGAGTTCGCGCATAGGAATTACTCAACAGAGTCCTGAAGTCCAGAAAATGTGTCCTTGATTCTTGCTAGCGAATGTTAAAGCAGACTTCAATGAAAAAAAAGCCACTGCAAACATTTCGTTTACAGTGGCCAGTGACTATAGAAATGGTGCGTGCTACTTCTTTTTCTCTGTGACCTTTTTACCCTTTTTGAGACTAGCATAGCCCGCAGCAGCAAATTTGTTCTTGAATTTTTCGATTCGTCCAGCAGTGTCAATAAACTTGAGCTTGCCCGTATAGAATGGGTGGCACGTATCGCAGATGTCGACCTTCAACTCTTTACGAGTGCTCCGCGTGATAAAGCTGTTGCCACAGCCGCAGGTGACTTGGGTTTCTTGGTAATCGGGATGGATGCCAGCTTGCATTTTAAGGGTTCCCCGCCAGAGGCGAATTTGTAATGGAAATTCCAGAGGCGAACTAGTCATGGAAATTTCGAATCNAGTATGTTACCAAATAATAACTCCTTTGACCAGCGCCTCTATGCCCGAAAAACGTGAGATTCTCTGTTCCAACAAGGTTCCCTAGCTGTCTTGCAGGGGGTAATTTTGGCGATAATAACGGCCCCCAGATCAACCCGCTTGCCCCNGCCTCAAAGCTAGAGTCCAAATCATCCAGAAACACCGTTTGTTCCTAGATATTCAGGTTCCGCATGTCCGATGACTTGTCCCTCTGTTCACTTTATCTCATTGGTTCTGCATTACTGGTCGTGATTGGGTTACCCTTGCAACAGGGGTGGGTACCACCGAACCGCTGGTATGGATTTCGCACCCCGCTTACTCTGGGCAATGCTGATCTTTGGTATGCCGTGAATCGGGTCACCGGGTTTTGGCTTATGGCAACAGGCATCGCCACGGTTGGTACCGCAACGATTACACACCTTGGGAAGGTCGATACACTGGTCTCTGCTTTCCTCAACGGAGGTACGTATTTGATCGGCTTGCTAATCATGACCATTGCCAGTCTAATCCGTCAGAAACAACAATAACCCTAGCAATGATCCCAAGCCCTTCCCATCAAGCGTCGTCTCCACACCCTCTTATTGCCGAAACGGCATTCCGATTTTAGCGAACCGTAAGATGATAAAACTCGGTAACAATATACGCTTTGTCACACGTGTCGCAGCTTTTGCGATAGTCACCTCTTGCTACTGGTCGTTATTTGAACTGGAAGCTTTAGTACGTCGCAAGTCTCCCAGGATCGATGTCATCAACAAATGGGTACCTCGCTGGGCCAGAATCAACCTGAAGATATTTGGTGTTCAAGTCGAAGCACATGGCAAATATGCGGATGATGGACTGCTTTATCCCAGCCAGGGCAAAAATNATGTCGGACGCATTTTTGTCGCCAATCATCGTTCCGGCATGGACATTCCTGTCATCCTCGCCACGGTTGCTGCTCATGTTATCAGCCGACATGATTTGGCAACTTGGCCACTCATAGGACGAAGTGCAAGACGCGTAGGCACTTTATTTGTCGATCGTGCGTCGCGACGTAGTGGAGCCAGTGTTCTGAAAGAGGTCAATAGTACTCTATTAAGTGGCGAGGGCGTCGCCATGTTTCCGGAAGGTACAGCCCACGTTGGTGATGAAGTGAGGGAGTTTCGCCCTGGGGCATTCAATGCTGCCCAGCGTGCCGCAGCAGAGGTTGTACCGATAGGTCTGGTATACAGCAGTGACGATGCCTATTTTCGCCAAGAACCTTTCATGTCGCACATTAAGCGCATCGCCAGTCTGCGCAGACTGTATGTGTCGGTAGAGATTGGCGAACCACTACTGCCGGCCCGCTACGAAAATGTTGAAATAAAAGAAGTTTCGCACAAGCGTGTTCAGGNACTTGTAGAACGTGGGAGAGCCCGCCTGAATTGCAATCACAACTCTTAGTCGAAAACTGTGAAAAACAGAGCAATCTTTATCACCACGAAATGGATGTCCCCAATGCCNAATAAAAATTGACGGTGTTTTTTAAAAACGTTGGCATTCACTTCAGCAACTTCTTCGGTACCTTGGTTTTCAGTTCCTGGCGTGTTTGCCAAAGAACTTCAGCGTACTCTACCACCACAAACACCTAGTCAAACCGAAGGANCCTTTTATCCAAATCGTTTATCCCTCGATACGCTAGGTAACCCGCTCCGCAACGCAACTGTCGAAATATGGCAGGNAGANAATCAGGGACCCTATCTCTACACAGATAGCGCCCGGCGAAAAGGCTACGACAAAAANTTCTGGGGCTTTGGTCGATTCCTGACTAATTCTCGAGGCGAACACTACTTCCGTACGATCAAACCTGTTGCTGACCTAGCCCCCTTCACCGAGTCCATGCATTGATAGAGGATCAACGTTTTGGATGCNATGAAGGAGAGCATACNATGCCACGCAAGACTTATACAGCAGAACAAATCATCAGCAANCTNCGCGAAGCGNAGGTGCCTTTTCTCAAGGGTCTGAAGGCTCCAGCTGTCAGCAAGAAGCTGGGCATTGCCGAGTAGACTTACTNCCGTTGGCGCANGGAGTACGGTGGCCTGCGTACCGACCAGGCCAAACNNATGAAAGAGCTCGAAAAAGCAAATGNTCGNCNGAAGANACTTGTAGCNGATCAGGCTTTGGACAATGCCACTCTGAAAGAAGCCGCCTCGGGAAACTTCTGAGCCCGACCCGCAGGCGCGNAGCAGTCCAGCATGTGCGTAATGCACTAGGGCCAAATCGCGTCAGCGAGCGATGGAGAAGGCATTACAACACAGTTCGTCCACAC
>PATG01000055.1 GCA_002713555.1 Planctomycetaceae bacterium | reverse complement strand
GTCCCTGCAAACAGGCTGGTTGATTCAAGACGAACTGGAGCGTACTTCCGGGATAGTATCGAATCCGTCTCACCAGCGCGATGATTCTGGTGAAACTGCGTAAGCTTGAGGTTCAATTTCCGTCACTCTCACCCCATCGAAGATTCAGTGAAACAATCCATTGAATAAATTGTCCTGGCGTATTTTCCAAATGTCCCGAAATTCTGTTTTGCGCTTCTTTCAGCCAGTCTGAGCCAGTTTGATCGACTGTGTGAATAACCAGAGAATTTACTTGGGCCAGTTTTGCCGCATATATCTGAAGAAGGAGCATTAATAATCTATTCCCGCCGAAAGCACCACACCCCCAAAATCCAGTATGTATGTGCACCTGAGCATTGGAACTTTTCAGACGCATAGTTTCCGAGCGGACCGCGTCAAATCCTGTATAAGCCGTTTGTAGGATGTATTTAACTTCAGCCCGGTCGTATTCTCCGAATCCACCGTAAGGTGCGGCCATGGCGATGAGATTACTTTGAGTTGATGGATTCAGAGGAATGACCGCATTACGAATGATTTCAGGGCTTGCCTTGGCAAATCTGTTTCCATATAAACCATTTGGCCGAGCCTTTTCCTGATCGGCATCTGTCATGACGATGCAACGACGTTCGATATTGGCGATAGTTATCGGAGTCGGCTCACCGGCCTCCACAGTGAGTGTTATCGACTCAGACGGGTCGGTGAGTAACTTCTCCCTCAGCGCACCCAATACTGGATGTTCTGCCGCCTGTATCTCGTCTTGAGCCATCAACGGCGAACCATATGCGACAAATAGCTCAGGGTCCGCAAAGTTTACGTGCCATGCCAGTGCGGATTCATCATCACCTAGCGGAACGTAGTCATACACATTTTCCTTGCCGGTGATTATCAAGTCCGGTCCACTTGGCATTAACTCGGGAAAATCTTCGACATACCATCGTCTGAACTGTAGTTCTCCTCGGTGTCGTGTACCTAGCGGACTCGATAGATCGAAAACTAATTGCTTGACCGGTGACCAGATCGGAGGGCTGGATGTCATAATCTCATCAGCAGAATACGTCCGCTGAACTATTGGTGTTGCCATTTGCTTTGTCTTCCTCCTAGTTAATTTACATCCTCAGGCATTCTTAGTCGTTCCCAGGAGAACCGTCTTTCATAGTGTCCTAAATCAGCGAGGGCACCGGTGAACTTGTAGCTGCCGTGCGCAAAGAGTTCGTAGCATCCGTCATCTGAAAACTCGAGCCGGCTGGTTGCACCGTGGGAGTTTTTGTCAATTAGTATCGAAGTATCTGAGTACTCTTTATACAAAACAGATATCCCTTCCATTTGCCACCAGAATGGAGTGGTTGCATCAAAGGGTGGTTGGTAATCCCGACTGCCGATTTCGACTATTTGCTCGTATCCATCGCCGTCGGCCAGAAACACTCTGTGGTATTTGTACTTCACCGTTCCAATCCAATCATATCCGACCCAGAGACCAACAGGATCACAGACATGGGAGTCAAACATGGTGCGTTTGTCAGCAATGACCGGCCATGTGGGCTCAGGTTTACTAGGTGAAATATATGGATAATCACGCTGATTCAATCTATCGGCCGAAACCCCAAAATATGTATGATCACCAGTACGAGCACCACGCATATGCTCGCATCCGAATGATAGTTCCACATATGCGGAGTGCTCTGAACTCGTTCTTATTTCGATCGCATAATTCGGCTCCCTAGTCGGGACTTTGTCAGGTGAAATATATCGCCAGAGGAATACGTAATTGTCTTTGCCGTCATTCCAGGGGCGTAATTTGTCACCGTCCCATCCGATGCCACGGTAGCTCGATGGATCTACTTGTAATGGTCGCCAACCAGTTATGGCATATCCATTATCTAGTCTCCATCCGCCACGCCAGAAGCCCTCCTCTAAACTAATGTCCGACTGCCTCACGATCTCGCCGTACCATTCGAGTGTCCATTTAGGTCCGACAACTCGGGAAAGATCCTGATGGAACTCCATTTTCGAAAATGCACCGTCCGTCAAGATATAACGAGGCCAGGCGCGTTTCCATGAAAATTGCCACCATCCGACCGGGTCACACGCAATCAACGGGGATAGATCTAGATTCCGATCTTCCGATATATCTATGAGGTCGGAAGGGGTTGATTGCGGAGAAATCGATGTGAGTGATGTGTCGGGAAGCCAAACATATGTGTGCCCTGTTTCAGTCGGAGGGAGTTCGCTGTTTGCGACCAATACGTACCAATTTGCACACGGACCGATGCCATGTCCAACTATCTGTGATGTCAATTCAATGCCCGGTTCGAGCGGTTGCCCGAGAGGCTCAGAGCCGAAGGTACAGTTTGAGTACGTGATCACCCCGGTTGTTTGCAGATTGATTGCGGTGCCACGATATTTCGGATTGAGGTGAAGTTTGCTGACATATAGATTTCCTTGTGGCTTACGGAGTGGCGCCCAGTGTTCATCTACGAACGTTGCTACTTGAACTTGAACCACCGGTGCAGAAGTAGGGGATACGGTGATAGTGGTGAATCGTGTTCGTACATTTTCCCGGTAACAGTATGCGGAGAGAATCAATAGGATCAACGAGATGAATATGAAGCGGCGTGTTATGGAAGCAGTCATCTCAAGCCCCGCCCCAGACAACCAAAATTAAAACGAGCAAGCCGAATAGAAGTGAGAACTGCATTGCTGTCAATCTGCCTTCGGGTACCAACCACTATTTCCCAGTATCCGCATAGTGAGTAATTCGCCGGTAGGTCCTTTGAGTTGACTGAAGCTCTCTTCACCATAAAGCGAATGACAGCCACCTAAGGAATACCATTCGTCCACATTGAGGGATGAAGTGTCGACTCCCGATGTACCATCTGTCCGCAGCCGAGCCATGGAGAACTCTTTCACCAGCAAGAGATCGAGGTCACGATCTATCGCCCACCAGAATGGGATAGTGGGAGCTGGAGGCAGAATATCTCCCCCCACATATCCGTAATTGGAGGAATCACCCAACAGTAGCCGTTCATACCCATAGCCATCAGGCAGAAACACCCGGAGATATGTATATTCCTGCACCCGTGTGCCCGCACCGTATTGCTCTTCTATATCGCCAACCCATGTTCCAGGTATTGCCTGTTGGCAAGCTTTCATGAACATTTGGTTCCTAGAAAAAGTTGTCGGCCAGAGTTTACCGCCACTCGTGGGTATCAGACGCTCTTGAGCAGAAGCATCCATGCGACCTGCCCAAAAACTTCCTGCATATGTCCCGGTGCTGCTATGTGTCTCACCACGCATGCCGGTACAATCGCTTGAAAGTTCTGCATATACCGTAAAGTGCTCGTTCGGGCCAATAATTTGGATACCATAATTTGGTTCTCTGGTGGGTGTTTTGTCAGGAGAAACATAGCGCCATACAAATGCACCATCTGGGTGGTGGTCGATCCAGCCTGGTTGGTGGTACGTGAGTGGTGCACCTGTGCGGTTACCGACATCGAATCCACCACGCCAGAAATCGCCTTCCGTGTATTCGCTGATATCAACGAAGTCCTCGATCCAGTCTCCATCGAGGATTTGTGACAGATCGTCGTGAAATTCCATTTTAGCCATCGGATTCTGAAATCCGAACGAACCGTAATAGAAATTCGCCTGCCAAAAGCCGACTGGGTCACATGCTTCGAGTGGCAACAATCGAACACCCCATGTCTCCTTCTCAATTGGTAGATTCATCACTTCGTGTGCTGGTGTGTCTGGTGGTATCTGCATGACTGACGTCCCGGGTATCCATACATGAGCTGGAGAAATATCGGATACATCGTCCTCATTGGAGTCCATCACAAACCAACCCGTACACGGGCCAGTCCCGAATCCAATCATACGCTGACTAATATCAGTGACGGGTGCGACCGATGGGCCGAGTAGTGCTGACGTATGACTACAGTCGGTATATGTATGTGCGAGGAAGGGACCAACCTTTGCGTTTGTATAATCAGCACCAGGGAAGGGGTATGGGCGCATTTTACTGACGAAGAAGTCATCTGCAGGACCGACAAACTCTTTCCAGTGGATATCCACGAATGACGGTTTGGCATGAGATGCCTTCGGATCGAAAAACATCTCTGCGTTCTCGCCCGGTAAGTACGTGGCGTGACTACCATGGAGTCTTCCGCCGGTTTCCGGGTCGAAGAGTATTTCAGTTTGCACGGCATAGGCATGGCATGGATGGTGTTTCTTTGCGGGTCCGATTGGGGGACATGCATCTTCAAACTGCAACACGTGCAGCCACTCGCCTCGCTTATTAACATACGTCGGTTCAGTGCTGCCGTATGATGAGTGACGGACAATTATTTCAGTATCCGGAGGGGCGTCTCTTCCCCACGCGACAAAAACAGGCTTTTGCCAGTTTATAGATGTTATCCAGTCCTGCTCGTCCCAGAGGGCCACGGTTGTTTCCCCGAGTACTATTTCAGTTCCTTGAGCCGCGGCATACCGGGCGGTGCCCCATCTGCCCGTGTGTTCGACGAACCTCACCAAATCACCATTCTTGAAGCATCCAGAATCGAGATTAAAGAACCACCGTCCCTGACTGTCGGCCTTCGTGACTTCGCAGATCTCCTCTCGGTAGGTGAGTGGAGCCATCCGGACGAGCATGGTTGCACTGATCAAAGCCCCCGATTCAGCGTTTGTACCCCACGGTACAAATCCTGCCTGCTGACCAGTCGTGTGGGTAGTTCTGGTGGATGCCGGGGTGGGGGAGCTAGCCAGTGTCGATAAGTTATCAATTGGTGGTAGGTCAGCCCCAGGATCGTTGTTGCAGGCACTGAAAAATATCAGTGCAGTCAATATTGGAAATATACGGTACATATTGCAGAACGTTTTCTGCATCGCCCCCACGGCACCTTTCACGATACCAGACGTGTCAATCCTCAAGAGTCGCAATTTCGTCTTCAGATATGATTTCCCAAGAGCCGGCAGTACCTTTTATTCTTCTCGGACCAAGTCCAATATTCTTGAGAAAGTGTCGTCGATGTCGCGAGGGGGTGGGAGTGTCTGCTCGACTGCCACTATCTGATATACGATTTGTCTTGTTGGTGTGCTGTTTGTGACCTCATCCCCCGGCCGATGCCCCAGAAGAGCCGTCGCGAGCGGACTGCTCGGGGTGACCGTTCTTGCTGACAGTGCAGCCTTCCTGTCATTCCAATCAGCGAGGAGGAATGTTTGTTCCCGTCCATCGACTCCTCTCAGCAAAACCGAAGACCCGATGCGTATCACCTTTGGGTCATACTCTTGCTGCGAAGACGAGTACTTGTTGGTGTGATTTGATCGAGGAACTCGTACGGGGTGGCCTGCCACTATCTGCCGTAGTTCATCCTGCAGATTCTTTTTCTGCCAATCTGCAATGCTGTCTTTGCGAATCACCCGGAGAATCTCTTCGCCCTCTTGTGGACGCGAGTCAATCGCCATTGATTGCAGGCGCTTCATCATGCGTCGGTAGTTGAAATACTTATGGCAACTGTGCTTATCTCCGCCAAGTTCCATGTCATTCAATGGAATAGGTTTGACTTGGCCCTCCCACTCACGATGCCAGATCACGAACTGGTGGCAGTATCCACAGTTACCTGGCCAGTTTTTACGATTTCGTTTTCGTTCAGTTTTGTTCATTGTGATACCTCCTTGTGAAGTAGCTTTTATTCCGCACCTTGTTATTGGTCATCCAGGGGGTATTCGTTCTGCATGGACTCTATTAATCCAGGAAGGAGATATTTTTCATCTCCAAGTATCTCGGCGACTATTTCAAGTAATCTGCTCTGCATATCCTCAGAGAATCGATAATCTTTCGTCACATTGAGTACCTTCAAAAGAACCGGGTGACTGGATGAAGTTAAAAACACGTGACTTGCCCTTTCTTCTCCGTCTGCGACTGAAAGTCGTATGAATAGTTCAAAGCAGAGTAGTCTCACCGCAGCCACCGATAGTGCCTCAAAATCTTCCTGCCAAATTTTTTCCTGAACGATCTTTTCAATCTCGTCCATGTAGTCCAGCTGTTCCATGTGTTGCCTAGCTCCTTACGTCTTCGCTAAAGCCCGTCCACTGATCCTGAATCTTCAAGATCAGGGATGTCAGTCATATTTATCGCGAACCCAAAGTGTCCTGTTCCTTCCGAGTAGTCCTTGTACTCGCTCAGAACATATGGAAATAGCGTTTCTTCAACTCCTGCCAGGTGCGACCGCATATCTCCGATGAGATCTGTGACGAGCTCAGTTGATAAGTGACAGTTAGTCGTTGCATCTAGGATTCGGTGGAGTATCGGGTTAGTGGACGAGGTCAAAAAAACATGAGACTTACCGCTGGGCGGGTCATGCATTTCCCTCAGGAACAATTCGATACACAGGTGTCTGGTGGCCAGAGCACGAAGAGACTTATTTTCAGCTCGCAGGAGTGCTTTCTCAGCAATATCGTTGGCCTTGTCCATTAAATCCATTGGTGACTACCTCCTGGTTGCCTTTTGGTTTTTTGCGTCCATCTCCAAAGAGTCCATTCCACCCAGTAGACGGTCTTCACTATCTGCACTCCGTAGTCGGGTACGGTCACCACCGCCATCGCATAGTTGCTGCGGCTACCTAATTTCTTTGGATCGAGGACCCACTCATTGACTCCGGTTGGTAGCTCCGCCCGTTCACCCATTTCCAGGATTTTCGGAACCTGCGCCAGATCAAAATTTCGCTCGTTCGCGCGGACTTGTGCATGCCATGTGATGTCGTACTGGCCTGTTCGTCCAAGTTCCTTTGCGATCTTTCTGGTATTCGTTGGGTCGACTTTTGGCATATCTTTTCCCCTCGTCGCTGCTGACTTCTCCCCCGAGACTGCTCTGCCAGAGTAGCATTCGGAGACCAAAAATAACGAAGAGAAAATATGAATATTTCACTGAATTTGAGTTTATTATCGAAAAGTCGATAAAATAAGGAAATTATCACTAAGGCTATTACTTACACGTAGGCACGTATAAGGAATAAATCTGTGCTAAGGTTGAAACATGAATTGGCCACCAGGAAACCAGACCCAAGCCTCCTTGGTGGCAGTCCGCAAAATCCTCGATTCGCAGCAATAGTCCCAAACTCCATCTTGCCAATACTGGCTGGTATTCCGACAGCAACCAGCCGCACAGACCCAGTCCTAGGCCCTATCGCACCTTTAACTCCACTGTGCCGAGGTTGGCTATTTCTGGCTTGAGTTTCGATTCACATAATTAAAAATAATAATATAACATGATGATATAATATTATTATTATAGTTTGTTGCAGCCCACGGGGCTGATAACTAACCATTGTGTGAGGTGGAAACTTGATGCCAAAAAAGGAGCCGAAGCAAGCTGGGTTGAGGGCGCTTACTGAACAGGTATTTGAGGCAGCTGGGGTGAGTAAATCGGACTTTGGGGAAGTCACAGTGAGCGAAGGCTGGGCGCGTGCAGCCAAGATTCCGGTTGCGGACGTCAGCAGTCTCCCAATAGAGGAGTATCTAAAGAAAATCGATGCTGATAGTGGAGTTTACTCCGCATATGAGGCAAATCAGCTTATTAAATTGTTTGGGTCGATTGAGAGTGCTCTGGACGAGCGCAAGATTTCTCTCGAGCAAGATCGAGTGGAATTTGAGAATCTGGAACATGATATGTCACAGCGAATTTCCGGTGAGTTACCTAGGACTCAAGGACATCCAGGTTTGTCTGAGGATGAGATCGAGGACGATATAGAATTATTTGATCCGGCCGCACTGATGTGTTGGGTTGACCAGCCGAGTAGGTCACCTTCAGATGACGTGAGAGCACAATATGGCTTGGATCAGTTAAGGCTTCGTCAGCTACTCAAAGAGAAGGCGAAGCTAGACAACCGAGCTTCGCAGCGCGTATCGGATGCCGAGATGAAAGACATCGAGAACCGTATCCGCGAGAAAGAGAAACTGATTAACGCCTCAGAGGAATATCGCTCATCCCAGTCTCCGCTGAAGATTCATGAAGTTCGAAGATTAGAGATCAACACTGCAATCGAGAATCATAAGGTATTACTATCGTTGATTGAAGGTGCAGAGAAGAGCGCACAGCGTATCTTGACCAAGCGGGAAAAAGAGAGAGAAAACCCAGTCAACTCTGAAATAATTGAAGTGTTGACCACATACTTCTTGAACAAAAACGTATTTAGAGGTCATTCAGAAAGTGTTAAGCCAAGCTTGACCGACATGCGGAGTCACATTCTGAGCAGTAAAATCAAATCGGTTGATAACGACCAATTTAAAAATGGTACCCTGCAGGCGATCCTCAAAAAATTCCCTGACAGAATTGTGCAGCTCAGCAAGACTGAATACGACCTAGCAGACGAAATCGATGAAAAATTACGAGGAATTCTTGCTGACGTAAAACTGCCGATCTCGTTGGTGGATTTGTTTAAACGACTAGAATCATCCGGGGTGCGCTTGCCAACAAATCTCCGTAAAGATGGAGCTGAGCAAGACTTAGTTTGGTTGGTGAAAATTATCTGTATGTTGAGGTTGCAGCCCGCTAAGGGTGAAACCTCTGGTAAGCGGTTTACCATTCGTTTCGACGGAGACGCCCAAGAACCCTTCATATATTCGAAGTATGACCAGCAGAAGACATAGGTACTGTTTCTTATCTGCCAGGTTTAAATTGGTCAGAATTCAACGATCGATGTCTCTGGTGCCAGATTCAGGAAATACTGCTTCATGGTGGGGTGACATGTGAACACAATCACCTGGTTGGTATCAAGGAGCTGAATAAACACTTTACAGGCTAACTCAGTTCGCTCTGGATCAAAATTGACGAGGACATCATCGATAATTATCGGTAGCGCTGGAGCTACGTCGTTATGGTGTTTGATCATTCCAACTCGCAGCGCCAAGTACAGTTGTTCCCTAGTGGCCGTACTCAATTGCGAAGGCAGTTTCCTACTACTATTTGGACCTAAAGCCTGGATTTCCTGTTCACCAAGAGGTACTTGCACGCCTTCATATCTGTCCCCTGTAAGAGCCGCGAATACCTTGCTCGTTTCGCTAATCACTCTTGGTTGTCGCTCCCTTTCAAAAGTTTCCCTGGCTTTACTGAGAACGGCTTCAGTTATCGTTTCTAGTGCCCATTTTTCTGCCTGGCTATTCAACTCTTCGATTAGCCCTGCTTTTGCCAAATTTAGAGCGGCAAGGCCATTGTTTCCTGATAATGATCGAATCCGACCATCGATTTCTCCTATTTGCTTCAGCTGATCGTCTCTTTTCGCAGTAATTTCTGGGATAGTCGCCTTGAGCAGCTCCACTTCCTCTTTGTACTTTGCCTCATNAGCCGGGTCAACCACGACGACAATTCTCGGTCCGATAATCCGTCGGATATCTTTTTCATGAGAGGTAATTTGTGCTTTGATTCTGTTGGATTCTTCGAAGCACCCTATGAGGTCTTCCATACCAGTTCTCGTCGAGACCTCAAACGAATGAAGAAATTCATTGAATGCTTTTGACGAATCACTTGATTGTTTGCTGAATGCTTGGATTTCCTGCTTCACCCGCTCGATTTGTGCTTCCAGGGATCTGTTCTCTGAAATTAGGCGATTGGCCTTATCAATTTCAGCCTGAAGAACTTCGATGTTTGTGGCCGTGTCAGATGAAACACTTACACCGTGTTTTATACATAAAATCTCGGTAGCTCTCATGAACTTGTCGTGATTCTTCTGCATCAATGTATGACGCTGTTTCCAATCATCAACTTTAATTAAACGAGTATTGTTTTCTCTTAATTTGTCCAAATAGGACTCAAAGCTTTCTATATCTATGGATGAGGGCAGATTATGCTTCTCAAGCCACGAAGTCCATTTGATTTGAAATTGNTCCAGTTCGGATTCCTTCTCAGTAAGGTGAGTTGAATTCGCCATCATTCGACGAAGAACAACCAAATATTGATGTAATGCTGGCAGCGGGTGTGTTTGTTTGGTGATCTCGAGCGATCGCAAGTCATCAGAGATGCTTTGAAGTTCTTGGTGATCGTCCAATGAACTACCTTGTGTTTTATCTGACACTCTGATATTCCATAGTAATGACCCTAGACCGCTCGCCACCAATAACAGTGCGAGCAGGCTGGGGACTGAGATTAAATTATTCGAGAAGAATATCTGCTGAGCCCCGAGGATCAACCCAAACAAAACCAAAAGGCCACTTGCGGGTATTGCTTGGCCTACTGAATATTTTTTCTGAGATACTTCTGAGCTTCCAGAAGGAAGTTGTTCCTTTGACTCAATCAATCGTCCAACACGAACAATCAAGTCATCGACGCGGTCTGGTGTGACTAATTGAGAGTGACTAAGATGCCTCAAGCTNGGTTCTGCCATACGTTGTTCTTCATCAATCTTCTCGAGGTCCGTGGCTCGTTCTATTTCTCGAGTGAGGTTCAAGTTGTCTTGCTGCAGGATTTTGTATTCCTGTCTGCCAGGCTCCGTGACAAGCAAAGTATTCCTGAGGTCATTGAGGCTCCACCCTAGCCCAAGTACTGCCAGGGAATGATTAACATCAGCCTGTCCCTCTGACGCGTCTTTTTCCATTTCTGGCATATCTCTTTGGTAGGTTTTGATCCGTTCGACCTGTTTAAGCAAAGCCGTTATATCTGAAGAGTCAGTTAGTAAATGTTCTTCCGCGGATGTGTCATGTTGCTGCGCAAGTAGTATGTCCAATCTTTTTTGAGCCGATTCTAGGTTCAGAGCAGCATCAGATGCTTCTTTTTCGAATTGGTTCAAGAGAGATAGAGTCTCATTATCAATGCCCTGGTGGACTTTTATGCCTGACAGATCAGTTTCGAGAGCTAGTTTTTCGCTTATTTTGGGGACTGCCTCTAATATTGCCTGCAATTCTAACCGTCTTGAGTTTAGATTAGTGACCTGTTCGCTGAGTTGGGTGCTTTCCTCTTGCAGTGATTCTAATTGCTTGACCAGGTCACTATACTGATCCGTTTCCCTGGTCAGATCTGTTATTTCCTTATTGAGGTCGTCAATATCTTTGAGAATTTGATTCATTCCGGATTTTGAGCGTTCTCTGTAGATGCTGTCTTTG
The DNA here is from genome assembly GCA_002713555.1 of Planctomycetaceae bacterium. The sequence continues at coordinate 12,564 of PATG01000055.1, read as the reverse complement.
TTCTTTTTTACCGAATCAATGAGTTGAGGTAACTTCGCAGCTCCGAGACCGACACTGTAAATTTGCTGATCAATAGTTGCATCGCCGACTAAGCTTGTCTGGAGCTCCTGGAGCGTGAACGCGAAAATTTTCTCGAAAAACTCTTTTGTCACGCCTCCAAGAGAATTCTTCGTGAAGTCGTTGTAGTCCAGTTCAGAACCGTCATCGGTTGTAACCGACGCTTGAGCCTTCCGAGCGGAGGAGTGTCTCTCGATTACGTAGCATTTNCCTGTGTCATCCTCGATAGTCACTCTGCCACCGTGGGACCCGCCCGCCAGTGGGNGATAATATTCTGAACGACCTCTTGTAGGAAATCCAAAAAGTATTGTTCGTATGAAGTTTATGAGCGTACTCTTACCTGCTTCGTTAGAACCATGCAGCACTACCAACCCCGCATCGAATTCAATTGTTTTGTCAGCGAAGTGGCCAAAGCCGTCTATGTGTAAGTTTCGGATCCGCATCAATCTTCCTCTTCTAGCAAATTCTGTATGATGCGAGATTCAGCGAGATCAAGCATTTCCAATAATTGCGGGCTTGAAAGATCAGCGAGGTAAGCTTTGAAACGACTCTTATTATGGAGACCGTCACTGATGTTTTGTCTAAGACTGTCGAGATCCGAATTATTGTCCCTTAGCTCATCCAAAACCTTTAGAACTTCACTGGAGAAATCCGATCCAGCGACTATGGCTGNGCGATCGTAAGGTTGCCGAGTTGCTATTCGTAATTTTTCACACCAAAGGAACGGTGTCTGATTCTGGAAGTGTTCATTTAGTTGGGCGCGCAAATAATCATCACCGTCATCTTCGATTCGGACTAGTTCCTTATGTATATCTGTACTTCCAACGAGTTCTATTCTTGTCATCACGGCGCGACCATCAGAGTCCTGCAGTAATTGCTGACATCTGTCTACCAATATATCTTGTAGCTCCGTCAGGTCTTGAATGTCGCTCGTCTCTATACTTAGCCGAGCCCAACGGATGACGTCCGTCGCATGGAACTCTATCTCGACATTCTTGTATTCATTAACTGTAACAAGTAGAGCCCCTTTGGCATCTGTTTCGTTTATATGGCGACTTTGAGAGTTTCCGGGATAAACAATGGTGGGAGCGGAGTCGCGGAGAATCTGTCGGGTATGTACGTGTCCGAGCGCCCAGTAATCAAAACCGGTCTCCACTAAATCCGTAATTGAACACGGAGCATAAGGGTCATGATCGGTATTGTTGCCAACGTTTGCGTGCAGTACTCCTATGTTGAATTCGCCAGTCTCTAGCTCGTGAAACTGAGGGACTAGGTTCTCTTTAGTTTCTCTTTTTTGGTAACTTACTCCATGGATGACCACTTCACTCTGCCGATCAGGGAAGAGTGGTCTGGACTCAGCCTGACTAGTAAATTGGTGATACTTAGCAGGGTATTCTAATTTACTCTGCCACCCGTCGAGTGGGTCGTGATTTCCATGCGCCACGAATGAAGATATCCCCCTATCACTAAGTTCACGGAGCCCATCAATGAACTCTTTCTGTGCCTTGAAGCTGCGATCTGCGCCGTCATAGATATCGCCTGCAACGATAAACGNATCTACCTCACTGGCCACGCATAAATCAATAATGTTCTTGTAAGAGCTAAAGGTCGCGTCAATGAGCGATGATCTCAGGTGATCGGGCATATCCTCGGATTTTCCTTTGAAAGGGCTATCGAGATGCAGATCTGCAGAATGGACGAAGCGGAATGAATTCATTTTTAAATCTAACGNCTACNTTGAGTGCCCCTCGATTGAATTCTACAGGACGTAAGCAATTGTTTTCCCTCAATTAGAAATGCCACTAAGCTCTCTCCTTAACCCATAAAATACCAAATTAACCGACGATTAGGTGTCAACTGAGCACTCTACAGCTCTTGGAAGTCGATGAACTCTTCCACAAATAATTCAGCCTGCTCGATTTGACATACCTGATATATTGAATGACAGGGCGACACGGAAAGAAATTGCCGATGTTTCACCCCATTCGAACTCTCCTATTTATCATACTTATGCTGCTCGTGGCTGGTTGTTCGACAGATACATCACTCCGCACGCCAGGTGAACCATTTGTATCGATTACTGCATTGCCTACTGCCACAGGTACTGCCACACCTTCGAATATTCCTGTGAGTCGGANACAGATATTNCGGGTTGGCAAAGAAGCNCTTCCTGACCAAGAGAGNTGGNAAATCGTCAGATATCNGTTAGGNCTCGTAACAAAAAGACTATTGGGNGAGGAGCACTGGTCNGANACAGATTTCTATGGAGCGATGGATGGCGCTGTGAATAGCTATGTNGATTGTGAGACANGTGCAGACAGATCGATTGGATTCAAGTCAGGTGAGGTGGTAACCCATAGGATTACAGGAATNGGTACCGGACGTTGCGAGGGCTGGTATTNGGTCTTTGGAATACGATGGTTTGGTGCGGGGCCNNTNAAATGGAGTGGATGGATGCCTGCAGAATCACTCACGAGACTCACCGATGANGTTCCAGTCTGTTACAGCAGTAATGCNTGGAACAGAAATCATCTTCGGCGAGCGGGAATCGATGAGGACAAGAATCTATGGCATCGACCTTGGTGTTGGTGATGGAGACTTCAGTGAAAATATTGGGGTAATTGTCGACGAGTAGCCGGCACTCATGGTAGGGCAATAAATTCTAAGTTTATGCGCTACGCTATTCGATGTTATCGATCTGGCTTCCAAGGAGATTTCTGATATGGCACGTATGTATCCCAGATTAGGACCAAAACCCACTGATAGCCTATATGAGGGCGTGATATACCACGCCCTGAAACAACAACTTCCAAGCAATGATTATCAGGTGTTCCACAGTGTTTCTTGGAATGCGTCAATCGACGATCAAGGAGAGGCTGACTTTGTTATTACACATCCTGATCATGGGTATCTGGTGCTTGAGGTGAAGGGTGGCCAGAGGATTTATAAAGAACCGGGCGGTAATTGGATCAGCGAGGATAAGAATGGGTATCCGCATGATCTTGAAGAAGATCCGTACGACCAAAGCAATAGGAATTCGTGGGCCATTCAGGATCATTTCAGGGATTATCTACTTACCATCCGAGGAGAGACGGATCTCCCTAAAGTTGTCATCCGTCATGATTACGCTTTGGTCCTTGAGCCTGATATTGATCCTACTAGTGTCCTCCGAGAAGAAGATATCAAACGAACGATTACCGGTTCCTCAATTGAGAACATCGGGAGCTTCGTGGAAGCGCGCATGGCGGGCATGCAATGGACGGATCGTGAATTCATTCGGGAGGACCGTGAGCTACTCCTTCAGTGGCTTGGAGATTTCTTAGATCGAAGAGTAAAGGCTGAGACTAATTTCAAAACCAAGGCGAGCGAAGTAGGTATATTTTTTACAGATCAGGAAAACGAGTTACTTAATCAAGAACTTGAATTTTTGATCGAAAACACCAGAATAAATGTCACGGGCGGCGCTGGCACCGGCAAGACTGTGCTTGCTATCCGAGCAGCACAGGAATTTGCAAAACAGGGTAAGCGAGTACTGTGGGTTTGTTTCAACGAACTTTTAGCCGAATCAGTTGCAGAAACACTCAAAGATACTGGTGTGCGAGTGCATTATTACGAGTCACTTCGTAAAGAAGCTGTTGGTAGAGTATTCCCAGACCAAGTCAAACCGTTGTTTACCTACCGAAAGAATGATGATCAGGAGACTGAGGCTCATCGTCAAGACGTGTTTGAGGACGCGGTCACCACATTATTTGATGATTACGCGACTGATTGTTTGATCATCGACGAAGGCCAGGACTTTCGCAGACGTTGGTTTGATTTTTTACGGGAACTCGTCACACCGGATGAGAGCGAACGTCATATTATAGTTTTTCAGGATAATAACCAAGCAATATATAGGTATGAGCTTGGGGATTTAGGAGAACTCGGCTTTGCCTCCAAGAAACTTTCAAAAAATAACCGGAATACCACGCAAATCCATACTCTGGCGAGCAAGCTTTACAAAGGATGCCGGTACAAGGGATCGGGGATTGCAGGTTCTGAGCCCCAATTCCGGTATCTTGATAATTGGGAGCAGCGGGATGGGGCGGTGACCGATATCATTCATGATCTGCTCGGACAGGGATTTACCAAAGACCAGATAGTTGTGCTCACTGGGGCAAAAGCTTGGGTAAGGGACAAGATCAAAGAGAATTCCAACGGACTATTGGAACGCTTCACCGAGCGGGGGGAGGGTCAAGTAGGAATCGAGACAGCCAGACGCTTTAAGGGTTTGGAGAGTGATGTGGTGATCCTTACTGATGCTAATAATCTCATGTGGTCTCCCGATACTGAAAATGATGATGGTGCTGAAAAAACTGTTTACTCGACCGTCACAAGGGCCAAGAAATTGTTGTTCGTGGTTGATCAGGAAAAATATATTCTCCGACTGAGAACTATGCTGAAAACTTAACGTTCCACCCGCTCTGCGAGAGATACCACTCCGGAGTAACTTTTTTCGGTGATCGGCGTCCCGCTAATTGAAAAAGGTCTTGATTTGCTACCATGCAGACGTATTGCTCGAATGGTTACGTTTATGGCCACTAACAAATTGGAACTTCCGGAAATTCCAGATCATCACGTAGACCGATTTAAGTGGAATTTCACTGCCTGCCCAACCTGCGGAGTTGCGTTTGAGACTATCCCGAACAAAGATGGCGCCTGCGATGAGTGTGATGCGAGATTTCTTACACGATCCGTTCAGGCTAGCAAAGCCAAGGCGATTTTCGAAACAGGAGATTTAGAAGACTTCAAGACAGAGAAAGCAGCCTTAGATTTCAGGCGACGAGCAATAAGATTTCTAAGCGACACTGACGACGTAGACTACCTCCAGATTGAGTCTGAGCTTCTAGAAGAAGATCCTGCCTCCGGACCCCATGATGTCGTATGGAATGCCTTGAATAATGCAAATCTCATATTCGCATCTCAAGGTGACCTAGAAGGGTCAGCGATGATCTTGTGGAGACAAGCATTATGGCTGTACACAGAGAGGCCGGATACTGCTGACCAGTACTTGGATATCTTGCGACGCGTAAGACTAACAGAACTACGATGGTTTGAATCTGAAGATCCTAATGACATTATCGAAGTATCTGGGTGCTTCTGTAATGGATGTCCGACAGAAGAATTCAAAGGCACACCTGCCGAATGGTTAGAGAGAGGGGAAAGTGCATTACCAGTTCACTCTACCTGCACCTATACCCAGGTCCGATCGTTGAAAAAGAACCAGCGAGAGACAGGATGGTGCGGATGTGGCTTTGCCCCGTCGTTCGACGATATGTTTAAATCAGAAGATGGCCTCAGTGATGAGGATTTAGAATAACTTGGTTTTGCCATACGGATGGGTCCTCGTGGCAGAAACTCATGCCAAATTTCATGACAGTTTATGACTTCATTTCCTGTTATCTTTTGTATAGTTGGGGAAGAGTTTCAGCGTGGTGGGGGCTCTGGGATTATCCGGCCCACTTTACACTAACCCGCTACTTTATCCATTAACCGGCTAAAACCCCTCATTCTGTACACCTGTCAAGGCAAACCGGGAAGGGCCTATATTTCAAAGTAGCCGGTTGTGACATGGTTTCAGCCTCACAGACTAAGTAACTCATGCCAAATTTCATGCCAAATTTCATTTTTAGGCTATCCAGCCGCTCTATCGAAGTCGTCCATTTGATCCCTCGTTTCGGTATCGAGAAAGTCAACGGTCGAATCGAAGTACAAATCCACCATCGTCGGCCGGGCGTGTCCGACCCATTCCATGACGGTTTGCTGCGGAATATGGAGCTCGGCGACACAGATCGTTATAAACGTCGACCGAGTAAAGTGAAATTTCGGGACGAACTCACCGTGTCAACCGTTCGTCTGAAGTTACATCAGCTATATTTATGAAAGAATTTAGACCAGTAGATTGATACAAATATGGTGAATAGTCAGTTAGTTGAAAAGTTTAGAAGGATTAATGACTTCCCGGAGTTGGTTGAATACTTGGGGGACGAACTTGATTGGCCGATTCAGGCAGATCAATTTGAGGAAATGACATTTGATTACACACCGGCCGAGCTGGGTTTAGATGAAAAAATTGCACCGAAATTTCTTGAGATACGACGACTTAGACCCTTAGATAACGAGCAGCCCTGGGGAATTTTCTTTATACGATTCGACGGGGAAAATCTTCCGGTCGTTGCCCTACGAAGGTTACTTGGCAAATTGGTGATCAAAAAGCGGGCAACTACGGAAGATGCCGCTTGGCATGCCGACGATCTTCTTTTGATCTCACAGCTGGGGGATATTGGAACAAGTAACATTTCTTTCGCACATTTTGAAACGAATCCGGGAAATACAAACCTTCCTATTTTGAAGGTGTTGGGCTGGGACGATGATGATACCGGATTGAAGATTGACTACGTGATAGAAACATTACGAGAGAAGCTGACCTGGCCCGATGATCCGAGTGATATAGAGGCATGGAGAGCTCAGTGGCGAGGAGCCTTCACACTTAAAAACCGTGAAGTGGTTCAAAATTCCAAAGATATGGCTGAGCGACTGGCACGGTTGGCCTCGGCAATTCGAACGCGGTTACATGAAGTGCTTGCTATTGAAGGCGACGACGGCTCAATTCGTAAAATAATGTCAGCATTTCAAGAAAATCTGATTTCAGATCTTGACGAAGATTCATTTTCAGACATGTACGCTCAGACAATCGCCTATGGGCTTTTGTCAGCTCGCATCATTAATCCAAAAGCAAATACTGCGGATGCAGCCCACTCCCAGATACCAATAACCAATCCATTCCTTCGAGATTTGATGGAGACATTTTTGAATATAGGAGGCCGCATTCATAGTGACGGTGTGGGGCTTGATTTTGATGAATTGGGTATAAATGAAGTTGTTGAATTACTTGATAATACAAACATGGAAGCCGTCTTGCGAGATTTTGGAGATCGCAATCAAAAACAAGACCCTGTCATGCACTTCTTTGAAGGCTTCCTTCAAGAATATGATAGTAAAATTAGGAAAGACCGGGGCGTTTTTTATACGCCGCAACCAGTTGTTTCTTTTATCGTTCGTTCAGTTGACGAGCAGCTACGTACAGAATTTGGATTGGAAGACGGACTGGCTGATACGACTACCTGGGGAGAGCTGGCCACTCGCATACCAGACTTAGAAATTCCAGAAGGCACTTCTCCCGATCAGGCTTTTGTCCAAATCCTAGATCCGGCTACCGGCACAGGTACTTTCCCGGTTGAGGTCATTGATCTCATTTACAAAACGTTGACCGCAAAATGGCGCTCGCAGGGCAATCGTGAAGCTCAGATCAAGAAACTTTGGAACGGCTATGTGCCCGAGCACCTGCTCCCCCGGCTTCACGGCTACGAGCTGATGATGGCCCCCTACGCCATCGCCCACATGAAGATCGGGCTCAAGCTCTACGAGACCGGATACAGCTTCGAGAGCGACGAGCGCGCGCGGGTCTACCTCACGAATGCACTGGAGCCGGCGCAGGATTTCTCAGGGACGCTGGCATTTGCGATCCCGGCTCTGGCGCACGAGGCGGAGGCAGTGAATGCGATCAAGCGGGATCAGCGGTTTACGGTGGTGATTGGTAATCCGCCTTNCTCCATCAGCTCATCAAACATGGGCGCCTGGATTGTCCAGCTTTGCGAAGACTACAAGCGCACGATCCGAAGTGAAGAAACTCAGATTCAAGCTGTCTCCGACGACTACGTAAAGTTCTTTCGGTTGTCGCAATGGATCGCCACGCGAAGCGGTGCCGCGATTTGCGGTTTGATTACGAACAACGGCTACCTTCGAGGCCTCCTTTTTCGGGACATGAGGAGCTCTTTGCTGTCAGATTTTGAGTCAATCCTGCTAGTAGATCTCCACGGCAGTGGTCGCATGGGAGCCTCAGACCATTCAGAGGTAAACGATGAGAACGTCTTCGATATTCAGACATCGGTAGCTATTTCGTTGATGCGGCTAGGTAGTCATTCGAATAAAGATGCCTCCCCCGTTGTCTCACTGCACGAACTAATCGGTTCTCGTGATAGCAAATACCGGCTCCTGAACGCGGACACAGCGATGTCTTTCCCGGCGAGAGAGATTTCCCCCAGAGCTCCGCTATTCCCGTTCGTGGATGTCGCGGAAAACCTCGAATCTGAGTTTCGCTCCGCAGATTCCATCCTCTCGTTCTTCGGAACTGGAAACGAGTCTTCCGATAGGCATGTCCGATATGGTGCTGGGTTTGTGTCCCAACAGGATGAATTCGCGATTGGTTTTAACAGGAACGAAGTAGTCAAACGCGTCCAAGAACTTTTGTCTGACGGTATGTCTGAATCGAAACTGCGTGATCTCTACCGGATGTGTTCAACGACACAATGGAGCTTTGATAGAGCACGCTCGGAACTCCCCGATTCTCAATGGGAACAGCAATGCCACGAAGTCTTATATCGGCCTTTCGATAATCGATGGACAGTATTGAACAGAAATGTGGTTTCGATTCTTAGACGGCGAGTCATGAGTCAACTACTTCGCCAAAATGTCGCGATCTGCGTTGGCAGGCAGGGCCAAGCGACAGGAACGGGTCAATGGAATTTGATTTTCTGCACATCTAAGCCCGAGGATTACAATCTATTCGCCCGAGGAAACAACATATGCCTTCCGCGCGAATACTATCCAAGCGACGACGACAATCCAGAGCAAATGGCGTTCTTTCAAGAGGATGTGGCCGCACCTAACCTGAATCCGGCTGTAATCAATGCGTGGACGAATAGCGGCGTTCTCTCTTCTTCTGCTCAAGGTGAATCTTGTAAAGAGGTCTTCTCCTACATTTATGGGTTACTACACTCCAATCAGTACAGAGAACGGTACGGAGAGTTTTTGGCAATGGAGTTTCCAAGGATCTTTGAACCCAGAGATAGGGGACTGTTGCTTCAGATTGCGCGATGCGGTGATCTATTACTGTCTCTTCACCTGCTTGAATCCCATACGCTCTACAATCACGTCACAACCTTGACTGTGCCCGACGATGCACTCGTCGAGAAAATCACATATTCCGACGAGACAGTCTGGATCGACAAGAAGAAGACGCGCGGTTTTGAGGGCGTGCCGGAGGAGGTGTGGAACTTCTCTATCGGCGGCTACCAAGTCTGTGAAAAGTGGTTAAAGGATCGCGGGCCTAAAAAAGGTAAACCGGGTCGCACGCTGACTGATGACGATATCGACCATTACCAAAAAATCATTTTCTCCATCAGCGAAACCATTCGCGTTATGGCTGAGATTGATGAAGTTATCGAAGCGCATGGCGGCTGGCCAGACGCGTTTGTTACGCCGGACGATTAGAAGGCAGATAGACTAGGCAGCATTAATTATGGCTCGTTGATTTCCATCCAGCATTTGAGTAATGGGTTCACCCCAACCGGCGCGCTGATCCGTTTCAGATACGTGTTTTTAATATGACTAGCTACCTGCGACCGAATATCAATCAGCGTGGATTGTTCGGTTTTGCAGACACGGGGTGTGTCAGGTGTGCTGGTGATATTGGAAATGATATCTGCTGGATTTTCAAGGATCTCTCCGTCATCGAGACGATAGAGATACCAGCGGCTCTGACCGGCATCGTAGGTGTAGTCTTCAGCCACGTTATCCCAGGCGGGAAGGGCATAACAAAAGAACACGCCAATAGTTCCTTCTGACGGCTGTTTCCGGCCACTAAAAATGCCATTCGGCATTTGCTCGATCTTGTCGGACAGATGAGGGTTTTCTTCGAGAAATTTCTGTAGCTCCAGTTGCATTTCTTCCACAACAGAGAGTTCTCCTTCGTAACCGGCATTAAATTCCCGAAGCGGGTCATAGTTATCGTCAGGTGTGAGTAGTTTGCCCTCTTCAATCCCCATCGTGAGCGATATTGTTAAAGTTTTGTTAGTTACTCTCGCGTATAGCGTAAGCAAAGCATTCAATTCTTCAGGGGGCAGGAAGTTCCAAAATGCGACAGTGCCCCGATCAGCTGTCAGTTCTGGGTGATTGGCCTTTATTGCTTTTTCTGTATCTGGATTCGTACGACGATCAACCCGTCCGATGCGTTGCATCAGGCGAACTGGGTTCCAATGAATATCGTAATTTATGACCCGGGTCGCATCCTGCAGGTTTAATCCCTCAGAGATAACGTCCGTGGCCACCAGCACACGAACCTCTTTTTCTCCTCTGTCCTGAAGCGTCTGGGAGGAGCTACCGTTGTAATAGGGAGCAAAGCGACGGATCACATTTAGTCTGTCGCCGGAGATTGAACCATCTATTCGCTCGACGCCTTCGATGCCATCTTCAACGAGTTCTTTTTGGATGTAGCGGGCGGTGTCAGTATATTCCGAAAAGATAATTACCTTTTTCCCATCGAAATCCTTGGTCTTCAGTGTGCGTTTTAGTTTGTTCAGTTTGTCGTCTTTGCTGGGTGGAACCTTCTGTGTCTCAGTCAGGAATTTCACTAATTGATCCATATCCAGAAATGTTTCGTCAATAATGTCCGGCACGTTGAAGAGAGCTCTGTCTAGTTTTTCCTCCTCAAACTTTTCAATTAGTTGAGTTGGGATAAGTTCCTCGGCTTCTTCCTCATATTCATTCTCCTCGTCGTCATCGTCAGCCCACAGCTGAAGTTGTTTTTCAAGTTCGATATCAAGGATGCTCTGATTTTGAGCGGTCCAACGAATGAGTCTGTCTTTTTCCCGATCAGTTTCACAATGCACTTCGAGCCAAGCACGTAATTTTGTCAGGAGTCGATCGCAGGAGGCTTCAAAAGCGTACGGTGAACTCTCGAACCTTTTCAGCAGTCCCGTGCGGATCAAGGCCACAATACTCAGTAAGCGATTTTTGTCAAGATCATCAACATCATCAAGATCGCCAATGTAAAAATCGTACGGGTAATATATCGCCAAGTTCAGCAGAGGTTTATTGCGATCGAATGCCTTTTGTGTCATCTCAAGTAAGCCGCCGTAGGTCTTGAAGACCGAATAGTCTGCTACCTGGGGTCGTTTACGTTTAGGAAAAATACTTATTTCATTAGTTCCGTGTTCACGTTCTTGACTTTCTTTGGCGTACTTACGACTCCGCTGCACCACGAGGCCTTCGAACAGTCTGTCCTGATAGAGCAGTTTTTGAGCTTCCGGGATATGCTCAGACAAGTTGTTGGTTCCCAGTGCGAGTTGTTTATTCAGCTCTCTCTGGAGTGTGCGGAAATACCCCTCCACGCTGTTGATACCCAGAGTTTGTTTGAAATGCAAGTCGTTTGCCTGAGTGAAGAGCTCAATCAGATGCCGCATATCCGTGAGGTCATTGTTGATCGGTGTGGCGGTGAGCATGAAGACTTGTTTTTGTCTGCCACCGATCATGTCAAAGAGTCGCCAATATCTTGATCGTCCTTCTTGAGTCTCTTCGTCACCACGCTGGCCTGTATTTCGGAAATTGTGCGCTTCATCAATTATGACTGCATCAGCAATACCGGCGACTTGTTTAAAGCGCTCGTCATAACCGTCACGAGTCAGATCCGAATGAGAAAAGACAGCTAGGTTACTGAAATCCTCACTGGCAATATGCCCTAAGTATTGGTCGAGGGCCGGTTTCCAAACGCCTTCTCTTGCTGCCTTTGGGGCTAGGAGCACGACATGTTTTTTGTCGCGGATTAATCGCTCAATCAGCATTAGACCGACAAACGTCTTCCCGAGCCCAACCCCGTCGCAAATAAAGGCACCTTGATGCTGATTCGCTATGTTAACAGTCGACCAGTAAGCCTCCTTCTGATACTCGTCAAGCACCGGAAACATACGGGATTCCTCTTCTTCCCAGACCCTGGACGTGGCCTCGCGTGCTCGGAAATATTCGCTCAGGGCACGGGTATAAATATCAAACGGTGTCCACTCCTGCACGTGGCGCTCAATAACCCGTAATACGTCACCGGAGACGTCGATACCCTCTTGCCAGTGCTCTTCGTACCAATCCTGAAGCTGAGCGACTTCTGCGGCGCCCTGAATTTGAACATTTAATTCAATGTTTTGTGTGAGGCCGGGTTTGGTGAAATTGCTGGAGCCCACTAAGGCTTTTGAACCAACCACTTCAACCTTTGGGTGAGTAATGTAGGTTTTTGCGTGAAACTTTGCCTTATTGTAAATGCGGCACTCAATCTGACCGGAACGTATGGCCTCAATTATCGCCGGAACTCCTACCAGGAATGGGTTATCGTCCTTGCTATTTTCGATACTGTCGTCGAGTATCGCGGTGACATTGTCTTTAATGGTTTCAAGTAAGAGGCGTCTTGTACGCTGGGTCATTTCATCACCCATGAGTATCCGGATTTTCTTCAACTGTTGCCAATTGCCATCGAGGGCAAGTAGTGCTCCGATTTCAAAGAAGCCAGAGGCGATATCGAATGCACTTGAAATTTCAGACCCCTGCTGCAGGTAGTCGAGTCCGTTCCATCCGTGATCACTG
>PATG01000054.1 GCA_002713555.1 Planctomycetaceae bacterium | reverse complement strand
CCTGTATCTGCCTCCACCAAATCAAAGGGATCAAATTGCAAAACCTCTAGTCTGCCTTGTGGCTGCTGGGAGGGGAACCGTCGCTCTGGCGCATCCTGGTCAATCTGATACTCATACCACATTTCTTCTACACCATATTGATCCACCAAACTGCCCATAAAAGGTATTCTGGCCTGAGCCGTAACCGCAGAACTGATGCCGCGAACACGCACCGTAACTTCCGGTGGTAGATCTTGGACAGCTGATAGAACAATGCGGTACGGTTCACGGTTTTCAACATCGTCTTCGCTTGTCATTGTGAGCAGTAACACTCTGTCTTCGGTGGCTACATCAATATCAAATTCAAACTCCCGTTTATTGTCACTATGAATACTGACCGGCAAATCCACCTGGGCAACAGGTTCATGAACGGTGACATGAGTCAAATTTTTGTTGGATTCGACACGACAGACTGCATGAGCGCCTTCGGGTAATTCCACACGACTACTAAAAGGAATCGAACGTGATGGTTTTTGCATATACTTTGGATACTCGCATTCTACGACAGTGCGAATAATCTGCGGTCTCTCAACCACTTGCAAACGAAGCGAACGTATTCGATCATCACCCCCCACCAGGTCAAACCAAACATCTTCAGCTACATTATTGAATTGAAACTCAAAGGCCTGCCACTTGTCACGACCTGGCAGGGCTTCGCCGATTCGAGTCATTGTGTGTCGTCCGCGTCTGCCGTCAGACAACCGATAACGAATCTCCACCGATTCGGGGGCAGTATGCTCGTCTTCAATTGAAGCAAAAGCGCGCAGTTCAAAATCATCATCTCGCGCCACATTGGCAACAAGTTCACTCCCACGCTCTTCAAAGCCAGCTACGGACAACTCCACCAAACGAGGCCATGGCGTCTCGCTAAGTTGGAGACGATCCATCCAAAAACCAAAAACTGGGGACTGCAGCCAGGCAAAAAGTACTATGGAACCAACCAAAACGACTGCCAGACTTAATTTCCAAAGGAGTGGACGCAAGCGGAAGATGCCGCTCAGACGTATGTCCTTCATGGCACTGGAAGCTTCCTGGCTTGTCTGTTCAAGCAGAGCCCAATTGCCCTCAGCTGCCACGCTGCCGGCACGCCCCTGATTGTCTTGGGGTCTCGATCGACTGCGATCGGCTGCTTCCACCGTGGTGACCAAGCTCTCTTTGAGTTCTGGGAAATTACGCTCAACAAGAAGAGCCAGACTCGTATCGGGTAGTCGCACAAAGGCACGCGAAAAAAAATAACGTACCGATACATAGAATGCCACCAATAGGGCTATACCCCAAAGTAGCATTCGCAATTCGCGTACGGGCTCAAAAGTCCAGTCAATACAAAGTCCCAGCCAAAATGCAATACCACTCACCAACACGATGGCAGCTAACCCCTCCAAGCCTACATAAAGACGAACCATCCAGCGCAATAACCACATCTTGCGGTTCACGCGCTTGGGCATCTTCAAGGGGAGGGCGACATTCGACATCGTTCACCTGCTAAAGGTTTGCATCTCGTGGGATCTGTGTTGCACGTCTTACTTTGAATTGTGTTCTTTTCTTATCTCGGCTTCAGCTTGTCACACCAGCAGTGTTTTAGCTTAAGCTAGTCGCACCAGTCTTCTCAAAAACCATTCGAGTCCCAGGGATCCGGCCAGGACAGCCAGCAGGATGCCGTGGAGCCATTCGGCAAATTCTATGTCAGGGGTACCTCGTAATGTTTTCATTTCTGCACGACTTGGAATCAACTGAGTAACCGCCGACAAATCCTTGTTGCCAAGGATCGCTGCCTCCAGATTGGCATAGTACTTGCCACCTGAACGGTTTGCCAAAGACGCCAGCAGCCCTTCATCACGTCGCGTTTTGTCAAATTCCAGGTCCGGCAAGACCACCTGTATTCGCTTGACCAGTTGCTCATCCAGGGAGTCCGGGACAGGCAGTTCGACTCGGTAAGATCCTTCGGAACGCACACTAAACTGACCCACAAAATTTCCAACTCGATCTTTATCCGCATGCAGTATTACACTGAGACTCTTTCCCTCCGGTGTAACGACGTGTGCTGTTACGCGGTCAGCAATCAGAGGCTCCCGACTTGTGGTGAGTAATTGTGCTCGCAATACGACATCGTCACCAATTGAATAATGGTCACGTTCTGTGAGCAAATGCCCGTGAGAAGAACCTCTCAACAAACGTCCCTGGCTCACATGACGGATGAGACTCGTGTAGAGGATCTCAAAATAACCAATATCCAAATTACGCAAACGCCAGAGTTCGCCACTTCCCATATAAAAAACCCGACCACTCCCATAAAAGTGTTCGGCCAGGTAGACAGGGCGCTCCGTCGACAAGCCTGCGTCAGGATCGCTGTAACGCCCCAGTACGCGCGCGCCAGGCTTAGGACCTTTGACGGCATAGCAGCCGAAAACACCACGAAATTCAGACCAGAGATCGCGACTTGCATTAGCCGAATCGGCCAGCCACAAGTAATTGGATTCTCGGCCATCTCGCGAGAATTCGATAGGCCAAGGTGTTTTTGAACCGTAGATCCCATCATCCAACAACGTTAATCTGCGTTGGAATTCAACCGGGTACAGCGCTCGAATCTTGGTATGCTCTGGACTTTGTACCCAGGATGCCGTATGGATTGGCCCCGCAATCAGTATCATACCTCCAGCTTCCTCAGCGACCCACATTTCTAGTAATTCTACTTGCTGTGCATCCAGCAAACTCCAATTGGGGTCAAACGCTACGATGCAGTCATATTGGTAAAGGTCTTCCTTCGTACGCGGAAAATCATCCAAAATCTTATTGGCATCTTGAGAAATGCCTGGCTGCGCAGACTGCAGCAATACGTCCACTGTGGCGTGCTTATCTCGGCGGAGTTGATTACGTAAAAAGCGATAGTCACGTGTGGCCCCACTGGCCAGCAACAGAACTCGTGTATCCGATTCTACAACTTCGATTTCAACTTCACGACGATTATCGGCAACATATTGGTCGTCAACCGGCGCACTTATTTTCAACTCCAACGCCAGACGGCCAATCTCGGCTGGTTCTATCACAAACTGCATAGGCAATACCTGGCTCTGCTGGTCAAAGCTTATTTGCTGCTGGTTTATTAACACAGCAGAAGCTTCTTTAGAATTCGATTCGCGGGCCAACAATTCTACTTTCACCGTATTTCCTGCAAATCCTTCGGCATGGATCAAGGCATTCACCGTTGTGTGGTCACCAGGATAGACACGTGCTGGGGCGCTAAGTTCCTGAACGCGCATATTGCGGCGCGATTCGGTAGACCCAACACCAATGGCATAAATTGGAACCTGATACTCTGCAGCTTTTTCAGCAATGACTAAAGGCTCAATACCGCTATTGGCACCGCCATCCGAAAATAAAAGAATGCCAGCCAACGGACTCCCAATGGGAAAATCGAGCGCCTCCAACAGAGCATCTCCTAAACGTGTTTCGAGCCCTCGTGGTTCTAGTTTTTGGTCCCAATTGCTCGCGGTAATGCCTGTAGATTCATTCTCCTGACTTTTGGCCTGTGGTTTTTCTTCTAATGTCTTTCGGCGCTTCCGCCATATATTTTCGAAACGTTCATCGAAAACGGCCAAGGCAACATCATGCTGCTCTCTAAATAATTCGACCAAGGGCGATTCGGTAAGTGTCTCAACGACTGCTGCCGCGCGAGTTGTTTTGGATGCATCGTCCGTTGACTCATCTTCTACGGACATGCTTTGACTCGTATCCACCAAAAGCAGGACGTGCGAATCCGTCGCCACTTGCTGATCTATTCGTTTTACTGGATTTAAAAAGAAAAGTACCATCCCGGCAATTGCCAGCATGCGAAGACAGGGCAGCAACCAACGTAGGGCAGTTGGGACTTGAGATTTTTCACGTCGATAGAACCAGCGGACATAAAGCAGCATGGCAACGACACCCACAGCTAGCAGTAGCCAGAGGGTTCTTGGATCGTCAAACTGATCAAACCGACCAAGTTCATAGACGACTAAATCGCGCGCTGTTTCAGATGCCGACTGGGCGACAGCTGCAAACAATCCAAATTGTTGTTGAAATACGAACATCGAACAGCCGTCTTGCTAAGACGCGGAGTGATAACTGGCTTTGTAGGCTAACCATTGCTCAACTAGCAAAGTGGCCAAGAGCAGGGTGAGCAAAGTGTCCTGCAACTTGTATCCGGCAAAGAGTGTATCTTCAGAACGCATTTGCGAAGCCAATGAGAACTTATAATCAATCCCCTGCAATTGTTTTTCGAGCTGACCACGATCCAGATGGTGCAAGTCGCCTTCTCCTGAGGCAACATTCACTGCGAGCAACCTGCGTTCAGGAGTTGCGTCTCGAGGTTGAACCTCGAATTGCCAGACTCCACTTACTGAGCTTGGACCAACGTCGACTAGATACTGCCCCTCTTCGGCTCGAGGGGTGATGGTCATGGCCTGATTGTCCAAAGTTTGTGGCATCTGGACACGAACCTCAGGCTGAAAATCTGCTTCGGCCAGTCGAAGTCGAAGCTCGTCACCTACATTTTTATGATCTGTCCGGCGGCGGGTTGAAGACAGCAATCCGATGAGTTCATGGGCATAGACGGGAAACACTGGATTCAGACTCCAGTTGCTCCATATACCCAAATCGGTTGATTTGGGCGAAAGTTTGGAAAGCTGCAATACGATGCGTCCTGCGCCGTATTGTTTTTCTACGACGAAAGGTGCCTTGTTTTGCAGCCGAGCAAGTATGCGTGTCGCCCCGTCTTCCGGCAGTCGCCAGGCAGGATCGATACCGTAGTAGAAATTCACAGCAACAACCGACAAAAAACTATTGCGACGACCACGAAAAACCCGGAACAACGGGTGATCACCAACCACCACATCGGGTGTTGCAAGTTCATCTGCCAATAATTGTGTCGGCATATCCAGGGGAACTGGCAGCAAACCCGTTCCATCACGAAAAAAATGTTCATTGTAAAATGGACGCTGGGTTCGCGGACCTAAAAATATCGCCAACCCGCCCCCTCCCTCGACGTACTCTTCCAAGGCTGCAACTTCTGGCGCATCAAGACGTGGCACATCAAGCAAGCATATCGCAGCGAATTCCTCAAGTTGTTCGTGTTTACGCAAAAAACTGGGTCGCTCGATCTGGGGTCGCCAACCAGGCTTGCTACTCATACCGGGATGCAAGGCCGTGCGCAAATAATACCCATCGTCGAGCGTCTGAGAACCATCGATCAGTAGGACCGGAAATTCAGTCGGAACCTGGCAAGCAAAGTAACGTACATTGTCGGCTTGAACTGGATCCCCCTCTAACGATGCCTGCAATTGATGCCCTCCGGCGTTAGCAAAGGTGGTACGAAAACGCTGGGTTGCCTCCTCACCTGCTCGAATTTCGTCAAATTGAACTGCGGGGAGGAGGGGACCATCTTGCAGAACACTCGCCACTACACCAAACGCAGACTGGTTGCCGTAATTGGCCACCGTCAACTGCATCCAAGTTTCGACACCTGCAGCACGGATCCCCGACTCGGGTTCTAGTTTGGAAATGGCCAGATTCGACCGCGTTTCGTCAACACACTGAATTAAATGCAATTGGTCAACCTGTTTGCGAAGTTGGCCAAGTGCTTGCTGGATTTCAGTATCCTCTTGCCATTGGACGCTTCGATAATCCGAAACCAGATAAACGACACGAGTTTCATCTTGCTCGGCTTCAGGTAAACCAATTGCCGCCTGGATAGCCTCCAGAGGGCCAACGGCCGATTCTGAAACCTTCAATTTCCCGAGTTCTTCGGCAACCTCATTAAACTGTTGGCGGTCCAAGATGCGCTCGTACTGTTCTCTCTTACCACCTGTTGACAAGTGAGTGGCCTGAGAAAATTGCAAGAGCGTTAACTTTTGATTCCCCTTACGGCTGGACGCCTGATCCAGGAGCAGGGTTACCACACGTTTCGCCTCTTCCATCGCTGAAGTTTGCTCCCAGCGGTCCGACATCGAATAGCTGTCGTCCAGCAATATAAGATGATGGGTTGTGCCCTTACCAAAAAAACGACCCCACTCCGACTGCAGCACTGGACCTGCCAGCATCAAAACAACAGCCGCAATCGCTAGCGTACGCAGCAGGAGCAAGAAGAGTTGTCTCAGCAAAATCCATTTTTTATTGCGCTTCTGACTTTCCAGTAAAAATTCCATCGCAGCCCACTGCACACGCTGATGCCTCCGCAAATTAATCAAATGGATCAAAAGCGGTAAACCAATCAATGGGATTCCAACCACAAGCATGGATTGAAAAAGGAAAGTCAAAGAATAAACTCCTGATCGCTTTGTGAGCCCTGGCTGCACACTTCAGATGCAACCAACACCTGTTGTCCATTGAAATAATAAAAAAACACTTCAGAACACCACAACATTTCAGTTCATCCTCGTGTTTGACACACGTCGACATAAAAATGCTGCCAATGCTGCATCCAATGAGTCGCTGGTACGAATGAGTGCATAATCAATTGCATCTCGTGCACACCCATGACGCAAGTCGGCCAAAAAATTCTCAAGCGCTGTCATATACCCTTCGCGAAGTGCCTTAGGATTGCAGGAAAGATGATTGGAGACTTCTATACCTTCAAAACGTGTGGGACCTTCAAAAGGAAAGTCCAGTTCATCATCATCCAACACTTGCAAGACCAACACATCATGTCCGCGCTGTCTCAATAGCCGGAGCCCACGCAATGTGGATTGAACATCTGTCAATAAATCAGAAATCACGACCATCATGCCACGTCGAGGACTCACTTCAGCAATCTCTCGCAAGATGGTTCCTGCATCCGTTTTATTCTGCGGTTCGCTCGCGTCCAGGCAACGAACAATTGACTTTAAAGCACTTCTCGCATTACGCATGGGTGTACGAGCTCGTACCGCATCATCAAATGCTAACGCAGCGACAGAGTCGTGCTGCTTGAGCAACAAATACGCCAAACTGGTTGCAATCGTTGCTGCATATTCATACTTACTTAATGGGCCTGAGCCGTATTGCATACTGGCCGAAACATCAACCAGAAGCGTACAGCGCATATTGGTGTCTTCTTCAAATTGCTTGACGTAGAGGCGATCCTGTTTCGCCCAGACTTTCCAGTCCACATGGCGCAGATCGTCCCCAGGGGCATACTGCCGGTGCTGAAGAAACTCCACAGACTGCCCAAAATAGGGGCTGCGATGCAAGCCGCTCAAAAGGCCTTCCACAATATGTTGGGCCCGCAGCTCCAATCGACCTATCCGTCGAATTGCTTCAGGATGCAAAAATCGCTTGGAATCGGGCGTCATTTGCCAACTCATCCTCCTGTGTTGGCGTGGATTCGAGCAAGGAGTCGATGATATCGTCAGATGACACGCCATCACTCTGGGCTGCAAAATTGACCACGATACGATGTCGCAAGACTGGCTTTGCCAAAGCTTGAATGTCTTCGACGGTTACGTGGGAGCGATGATTCATTAAAGCACGCGCTTTGGCACCGACAATCAAATACTGCACAGCTCGAGGACCGGCGCCCCAGGATAGATTCCTAGAGACCGTCTCTGGGACATTCCCTTCTCCAACCCGAGTTTGACGCACGAGAGACAACGTGTACCGAATCAAGTGATCGCTGACCGGAACATCGCGAACTAAATTCTGCAAAGCAAGAATTTCTTCAGGTGCGACAACAGGCACGATGGAATCAACCGCATTGGCTGTTGTGCGGCGAGCAACATCAAACTCTTCGTCAAAACTGGGATAAGTCACAAGCACCTTAAACATAAAGCGATCTTGCTGTGCTTCGGGAAGGGCATAGGTGCCTTCCTGTTCAATTGGATTTTGCGTAGCCAAAACAAAAAATGGATCCGAGAGTTGGTGCCGCACTCTCCCCACGGTAACCTGGCGCTCTTGCATGGCTTCCAGCAATGCAGCCTGTGTCTTGGTAGGTGTCCGGTTGATTTCGTCAGCCAGAATAATATGCGAAAACAAGGGCCCTTCCAAAAATCGCATTTCTCGTTGTCCCGTAGAACGATTTTCTTCAATGATTTCTGTTCCCGTTATATCAGCAGGCATCAAATCGGGCGTAAATTGTATCCGACTGAACGAAAGATTCAGCGTACGAGCCAGCGTGCTGATCAGGAGCGTTTTGGCTAATCCCGGCACACCTTCAAGCATGCAGTGCCCACGACTGAACAAGCTAATCAGCAACTGGTCAATCACATCATCCTGGCCAACTACGACTTGGCGCAATTGCTCGCGAATACCGTCAACTGCTGTAGCCAATCGAGCGATCACCTGTTCACCAGTCGAATTTGTCTCTGAATTACTCATGCAAAGCTCACCCTTGGAATTAATTGGCCTAAAGGTTTCTAAATTCATCTAACAAAAACAATGCGACTCATAAAACGTCACAAATTCATTGATAGTTCCCCACAACACGATCCTAACCCAACTCCTGAATCCCGCCTCTCCCTACCTCTGGTAAATAGGCAAATAGGCCTTCTCAAGCTGGAGGATGATTAGATTCAGCGACGTTGTATACACGGGCCCAATAAATCCTTCTTTCCACATCGAGACTGTCGCATCCCCGATCTCTATAACACTTGCTTCGTCAAGCAGACGTTTACGTATCTTTTTGTAGTATTCGTCCCAAGTTGATTCACCTTCGCGGTATTTTACCTGCGCATAGTAAAAGTGGGCGTAGTGCCAATGACCAAAACTGTTCCGGTTGGTTGGTTTGAGTTGTTTTTCACAGTACTCCAGCATCTTGGGAACGTACTTGTCATCATATTCTCCCGCATTGTACAAACACGCAATGGCAGCTGCCGTTATTGCAGGACGACTACCACCTCCCTTCGAGCCGTATTGCACACCCCCATCTTTAAGATTCGTGCATTTATGGATGTAATCGATTGCCTTATCTATAATTTCTTTGGGAACCGGAATGCCTGCATTGCGACATCCTCTCAAACCTTGCACCTGAGTAATGGTTGTGGAACCTTCGTCAAAACCACTCCCATCTTTTGCGCTGACGTAGCCCCAACCTCCCGATTTTGTCTGAGCTTGACCCGTAAAACGAACAGCCTTGGTTAGTACTTCAGTCAACTCCTGCCGACGATCGAGATCTTCTTCTTCTCCAAGAACCTGAGACAAAAACAACATCGCAAAGCCGTGCCCGTACGTGTAGCGCTCATCCTCAACATCGCCAATCAAACCATTCTCGCGGCTCCGTCGCGTTAAAAAATCGACCGCACGTCGAACATTTTCTGCATATTCCCCCTGGGTCGTTGTCGAACCTTCACAAAGCAAAGCCAGACCTGCCAAGGAAGTCATGGCTGCAGGGTAGCGGCCCTGAGCAGTCCAGTGCCCCAATTTGTGCTGCTGATAAGCGAGCCAGTCGAGTCCCTGCGATACAGCAACCTGGGTTTGGTGGTCATACATTGCAGCCCACCCCCTGCCTGGCGCCATGAGTTGGCCAGACAAAAAGACAGCCATAGCGACCCCTAGAACTCTGACAGGAAGACTCGCACCAAGGTCCCACCTCTGCCTGCATACCTTTTTGCTCTCATGCCAACTCGTCTTCATATTCCATCTCTTTCTATTTCGACAGTTAATCCCAAGGCACGAATTTTTTGCCAATGCCCAGGAGACCCTGTCCACCTCCGCGCTGCGAACGAACTTCGTGCAATGACGGTGGCTCCGGAGGCCGCGCTTTTCCAGTAAAATTGAGGCGCACTTCCGCTTCAACCATTTCAACAACAATTTCATTTGCACGCGAATCGTCAGCACGCATTGCAAAATAATTATTGGAAAGCGGCAAATCATCATTCCGGTAGAGTTGCCTGCCAGAAGATTTTTCTAACAACAATAGGCGCATAAAGTTTTTGCGTCCGCCACCTGTTTGCTTAGGAAGATTTCCGGCAAACGCTATGACTGGCAAGTCGACAGGCTGCGATAGGGCAAAAACCTGCTGCTTGACGGTGGCAGGCCTCACAAATGCTGGCATCCCGGTGGCACGATTGAACACAAATATCATCCCGTCCATCTTGACGTAGTCTGTCTGATTGAACGGTATTACTTTATGTTGTGTCGCATGAACACCCATCGGTTGCTCAATGGCCAATACAAAGTTTTCATTGCCAGCCAAAAGGTGGATTTCCTGAATAGATGCGAGCACCTGCAAATTCGTATCCACCAGCGTCTCGCTTGTAAAAGCGTCAATCAACGTGCAATGGCCCTTTGAGTCCACCACAACAACATAGCGCGAATTTGCAATGTCAATGCTGGAAGATTTGTCAAAAATGTATTGCCAGGAAACTTCATTCTTAAGTGCATCTATCGACGAAAGTTCAAATTCCTGCTTGGCAAGTCGGCGCCATCGAATAATGTTACGGCCATGTGTTGCCAGACGTTCTCTCCAAATAGGCACAGGAACATCTTCCAGGCGTCTGCCATCGATGGTACTGAACACAAAGGCCTTTTTGGCGGCACGCTCAACGGCAAATACAAAATCTCCATCGCCAAACAGATCGCAGCCAACAGGCACATCAGTTCTTTGCCAATGAACTTTTCCAGTTAATGGATCAACACAAACCAAACGCGTCTGGTCTTGCAAAACACAGCTATCGTAGGTTGTCGGCCCTATCACACCTACCCAATTTCCCTCCCGCTGCGCTCTTCGTGCTCTTCTCGACCCAGCCCTTTGCGGTCCTCCTCCTGTCGGACGGCTATAGTATTCTGGGCGATTCTCGAGGTTGCTAATTGCTTGCTTTCGCCAGAGCAAGTGGGGCCTCCCATCCTGCGTCTGGTGTAAAGTATTAAATGCCAAATAATGTTTCCCTGAAGAAACCAGCAAGAGATTGCCGCAGGAAACACCGTGGGAAAAATTTGCACCGTATACGTGTCGGTTGCTAGGCTGATCAAGCGTACTCCGAAAGATCTCCATTCCCAAGCTGTCACGGATGAGTATTTCTCGATTGTTGTGACCTAAGAAAACATTGCAGTTGCCCAATACCTCATCGCTTCGCTCGAGTTGCACAACAGCATACGAAGGACGTTTTCCCTGCCTTCTGACTGCATTCGAAGAGGCCTCACGGGAAATGTCGACTTTGCCATAGGGCCATCTGGAAACCCCAAAGCCGCTTTTTTGAGCCCATTGATTCAAGCATTGCTCCCCTGTCATTCCATCGATACAAGGCAAATCAGCAAATGTCGTGCTGAGCTGTTTGTCAAACGAGATGGCCAGTTGTGGCAAATTGGCCTGGTGAAGTATTTGAGAACTGCGGGCAATCGCTTCGCCACGGATAGCCTGATTCCTTGAACTCGACAAATGAATCAGAAGCTGTTGCGCGTCCAGTAATCTCGACTGCTTGAAATGCTCAATTGCAACTTGCATCATCAAGGGTTCACACATTCCCAAGGAAGCAAAGCATTGCAAGAAATATTCACTTTTTGAATTTGATTCCTCACGGACAAGGTCTGCCACCATCGCTTCAAGCTTGGATCCAATTTGTTCACGTTGCTGGCCATCTGCTTGTTGCCATATTGTCGAGACTTGCTCTTGGATCCAGCGTGGCAATGCGACTTGATGGTGCTGGCCTAGCCGCATGACTATTTCACGAGCATCAACTCTTTCAGACATTTTCACGCAAATATCAAATGCGCCCAACATGTCTCCCACATCGAGCATACCTTTTGCTTGAAGACGCAGGAGGGTGAGTTGTTCGTTGTCAGAAGGCCCTTGAACCTCTTCGAAAAGCGGCAGGTGTCTACGATATTTAACAAACTCTTCATCAAGGGCGACTTGCAAACATTCACTGAGCACTTCGCGCGTTTGCAAGTCTGCAGGGTCCATGGAATAGGCGTTCAGGAGCCACTGGATCGCCTGATCTAATTCATTGTTATTGAAGGCTATTTCTCCTAAGGTTCGCAGCGAATGGCTATCACCTGGCTCTACAAGAAGTTTTTGCTCGGCTGCTTCACGCAATACTTCAATTTGGCCATAACGGTCCAATAAGTATCCGCTCTGCGAAACAACCGCACCCCGATGACAAATCAGATTACCTAACGGCCGCCCCTCACGTGACACACCACGCCCCCCATATTCTCTACGAGCCGTGTCGATTGCAAAGACTTCTGCTGTCGACATGGGGAGGTAGTACCTGCCATGGCTCAGAAAACCACGCCCTGTAGGAGAACTGCCCGCAGGAAAGGCGAGTCTTGTTTTGTCCCAAGCCTGTTTTCCATCAAGAAGACGAACGGCAGAAATACTTTTTGGGCCCACTATCAAAACGTTGCCGCCATCAATTCCTGCAACAAACACTCCATCTTTGCGTTCTTTTTTCCAAAGCAATGCACCAGTCGCCAATTCAATGCAATGCATGGAGTCGGACTCGGGAGGCGTAAGCAGTACACGGCCATCAGCCAAAGTCACAGCCGCATCCAGCCATTGCCTGGCTGGCTCCTGTGCTCGCGCATCGTGCATGTGCTTCGAAAAACTATTGTTTGTTGAGTAGCGATATGCCCACGACAAAGCATTTTTTGCCAAGTCGATGCCTACGACTGCGCCAACACCCGTTGGACACACCAAGATGCCTTCATCATAAGATGGAATAGCTGCCTGCAATCGCCTTTTAGAATCAATCAGAATCCCCGATTCAAGATTTGCCAACTGCTGTCGCCATTGAAGCTTTCCCGTTTGTCGCTCGAGTGCAACCAGGTAGATGGCCCGCTCACTGTTATTTTCTACCAGACAATACAATGATTGCCCGATTGCTAAAGGCGCCCCTAGAAAAAAGGCCCCTTTCATTTCATCTTGCCTGGCAGCACCGTCAACTTCCCACACCAGTTTCCCCTGTGTCTCCAGGTCATAGGCACACAGGCGATTTGTGCCTGCTAACAAATTGTCAACCATGGCATTGGGTCGAATACGAAGCTGCCAAGAGTCGTAGCGATGCGATGTTGGTGTTTTGAGATCACGTATCACAAACACTTTCTGGCCATCACTGCTTATTGTGTTGTAGAGATAATCCTCCCAAACTCGCTGGGCAAATGCTCTCGCTGGAGCGACACCTACTTGACCTTCCTCTTCATTACCACCATCTATCAACTTTGCAAAGGCGTCGAATTTTTGTTGCTGCGCCTGCCAGACCCTCTTGCCAGTCGTAAAGTCAATGGCAACAAGATTATGGGCTGACCGGGTGATTAAAAAGTTCCCCACGGCAAGTGGCGATGCCGCAGGTATGAGGGGTTGGTGATGATTCAATCGGCTTGCAGATATTTCCTGGAAAGTTGCTTCCAGGACGGGATGCGCAAGGAGACGTACCTGCCAATCGACACGCAGATGTGGGAGTCCCCCTTCTGTCTGACCATTCCTCTGGGGGTTGCCCCTGGAAGTTAGCCATTGACTCTCGGGAATAGAGTCCTTGTTGGCTGGCAATCCAGTTTTACGAAGCAGTTTGTCTAAAAAGCCTGGATTGCTGAAATCCAGCAGCACATCTTCAGCGCCGATACGTACACTTCGGTACTTGGCGGCGCCCAATGCCTGAAGTAATTCCGAAGCACGTTTTCGATTACCAAGAGCTGTCCAACTAAGTGCCGCCTGCAGCGAAAGCTGAGGCTCAAAGCGGGCAACTGCAGCAGGAGCGTCCAGCAATTCCTGATAAGTGAGTGCTGCAGAGAGATGTCGACCCAAATCGGCATCGTATTGTGCCAGCAAAAGAGCCGCTTCATGGCCGGCAGGAGAATGAAAATATCGCTGCGTTAATTTTCGCAGCCCCTCATAGTCACCTTCTATCAAACACTGTTTCAGGAGCCTGCCCGCAGCTGGGCCAAAGGTCGTTTCATAAGCCTGGCGTCCAGACTCTGGCAAATCACGAATTATTTTCCAAGCCGTTTCTTTGAGCCCAAAAAACTCTCCTGAATGACCTACCCGCAAAAAAGAATCTTC
This sequence comes from Planctomycetaceae bacterium, assembly GCA_002713555.1. The sequence continues at coordinate 4,575 of PATG01000054.1, read as the reverse complement.
ATCGCGAGCGAGAATTTCGTCCAGATAACGGACGGCCTGCGAAAACTCTTCCTGAGCGATACTTTCTTGGGCACGCTTGATTCCACGTGTATCCGTTCGATTTGAAGGCAGTGAGATGCCATCGAAGTCGGGCCGTTCAGAAGCGGCCTCTTGAGCCACACTAATACGGGCTCCACCCGGACTCAGCCATCCTGGCAAAGAAATACCTAGTACCAGCCAGCACAAGCAAACGGTCGTTAAAGGCCCTCCCACAAATCGATTGCAGCAGCGAATAGCCATCATCCGTTTCGACCCTCTCTCACACCAGCATCCGTGTCCAACTGCAGCTACCGCTCGTGACCAACTGCAGCTACAGCTAATGAAGGACAGGCAGGGTCTCAACACGACCCACTAGATGTCCTTTCCGCATGGTTATGCCAGCTTTTTGCCGTTATAACCGGTTCTTTAGACAAGGTGGCTGCTTCAAAAAGCGGCGTAACACATTGCCTGCCAAAAGTTTACAGCATTTGAGAAAATAGGGCAATCGTTCTCATTAGGCGAGCTACACCAACCCAATGGGGGACATCTCCCAGGACTCCAAGACTTTCCAGTCACACAGAAACCGCCTAAACCCACATGCGTAGGACCACTACAATCATGAAAAACACTATTTTTCCAGGTAATTTTGCCTATTTCATCTTGTATAATCGTGCCAGCAGTCTCTAAAACAGCAGGTTGCATCTGAATTAGATGCTAGATTTCAAGGTTATCTCACTACCGTATGACACTAAGGAGGGTTCAAAGCATGGGGACGACCTCAGCTCAAAAACCACCAACCAAGACTGAAATTTACGCCAACATCTCAGAAAGCACTGGCATCGCCAAAAAAGACGTCGGTGCCGTGTTTGATGCACTCAATGATGAGATTGCTAAAGCACTCAGCAAGAATGGTCCTGGGACCTTTACTTTACCTGGGCTTTGCAAAATTGTTGTGCAGAACAAACCAGCTGTACCAGCTCGCGAGGGTGTTAATCCCTTTACGGGCGAAACCACGATGTTTAAGGCCAAGCCGGCCCGCAATGTGGTCAAGGTACGCCCGCTGAAGAAGCTCAAGGATATGGTTTAGGCTTAGTTTTTTTCTAAACTGGGTTTGTTTTCTAAACCGTACCAAGTTCAAAACGCCCGCTGCGCTGAGCAGGTTCAACGATGAGTTGATCTTTCAGCTGCTGTGGGCGTTTTTTTATGCGCTGTGATGAAAAGCTGTGCTAAAAAAGGGGGGCAGGCAAGCTCTGCCCCTTTTTACTCCTCTAGTGGACAGAGGCGGGCTCGAACCGCCGACACCGGCCTTTTCAGGGCCGTGCTCTACCAACTGAGCTATCTGTCCTACTGCATGGGCAATATGCTAACGCAAAGCTCGCCATGTTAAAACGCCGAACGGACGCTGTCAATTAGCCGAATAGCCCACTGTAACTCAGACCAATGCATATAAAGCTGGAGAGTTCGCCTCGCCAGATGATCATCAGCAAACAAGCTTTGGGTTTCCTATCCATAGTCATTCGAGCGACGTGCTGANGGGCCCTCCTGGGACCTGAAACGTACACATTTCTGCTTGGAACTTTAACCTTCTGGCATGATTATCGACGCCTCTGCATGGGCAAGAAACCAAATGCCCCACCTGCGTCTGCCTGCGCAGCTTGACATTGCACAAATGCCCANATTAATATGTCAGTTCTGGCGCCGGCTTCTGATAGCCCATATAAGGCATTTGTGACAGTCGGGGGGCGTATGGGAGAATTGTTGCTGCAGATCCAAAAAAGAGGCGTTTGGACCCGATAAAATCACGCAGCATAAATTCCACCGGAACAATTGTTTTAACAGGTGATCGAAACGCCGATGGCCAGCAACTCTCCCTGCGCTAACGCTACGTTGTCACGTCTACTGGCGGCGTTCTGTCTAAGGCCAATTCAGTTCGTTCTNCCAATTGGNTCCNCTAAGGCGAATCTGTTCCCCAGGCGAGTCTCTTGGATAGGTTTGCTAGTCGCCGGAATGCTGCTTGGGCTCGTACTTGCTCCACAAAGTGTCCACGCAGTCACTCNCGAAAGCCCCGAGGTGCGCAAGCTTATCGAAGAAGGCAAACAATACCTGGAGGAGCATACTGATGAACGTCTTGGCGGAAAATGCCTTATCGGCCTGGTCTTTCTAAAAGATGGCGCTTCGCTCAATCATCCGCGTATTCAAGAAGCATTGGCTGCTTGCAAAGACACGCCAGNTGATANGGTGCGATCAGAANNCGTCTATNGCAACGGTCTGGCAATTATTTTTCTGGCAGAACTTGAAGACGGCAAGCACANAGACTTAATCAGCCGTTANGCGGGCNNNATGAAAAACCGGCAAAAGGCAAATGGCGGCTGGGGCTATAATGGAGTCAATATGCCCTCCGATACGTCTCAAACACAATATGCCGCCTTGAGTTTTTGGGAACTCTGGCGGATTGGCAAGGCACCCTCCATTCAATCTGTGGACGCTGGATTGAAATGGCTCCTGCTAACCCAACAACCTGACGGAGCCTGGGGCTACAATGGCAGAATCTCTGCAGAGGGCGAGTTGCAAAAGCATGATAAACCTTCACTGAGTATGTTGGCAGCCGGTATGGGTGGTACCATGATTCTGGGAAATATGGCTGGCCTGCTTAAAGCTGGAAGCATATCCGAAACAGAGCAACCCAAAGAGAAAGTCCCTGATGCTCTGAAAAAGGCAAAAGTTGAGCAGATTCTACAGCCTCTGGGAGGGAGCCAGATTGACCCAAAGATGCTTAACGCAGCCATCCTCAGGGGACAAAAGTGGTATGACAAAAACTTTAGCGAGGAGGCCATCAAAAAATGGCACCACAATGCTCCCTACCTGCTTTATTCCCTGGAACGCTACAAGAGCTTTGAGGAGTTTATTACGCGCAACGCTCCCGATGAACCCCATTGGTACCAGGTGGGATATGAGTACCTGAAAAAAAACCAACTGGAGCATGGTGGTTGGCATAGCCACTCGAAAGACCCTTGTGCGACAGCTTTTGCAGTGCTTTTTTTGATGCGGTCTACGCAAAAAATCCTCAACCAAAGCCTGGGCCAGGGCACTCTAATTGGAGGCCGGGGTCTGCACAGTGACTTGTCGAGAATGAAAATGCGTGCTGGTCGGCTAGTGACGGAACAGAAACCAACCCAAGTCGATCAGATGATAAAGATGCTGGAGGGAAATGGCAGCGAGGATTTGGAAGCTTTACTTAAAAATCCTGCAGCTCTAAGAGTCAACAATGTGGAACCTCAGGAGGCACGACGGTTACAACAAGTCGTCAAAAGCGGTTCGCCGGAGGCGCGTGCCCTGGCAGTGCGAGCGATTTCGCGTCTGCGCGATTTGGACTATGTCCCTACCTTGCTGTATGCCATGACCGACCCAGACAAACGTGTTGTGCGCGAAGCACGAGACGGCCTGCGCTACGTGAGTCGCCGATTTGGCGGCTTTGGATTAACAGACAACTTTGACGATAGCGAGCGCTACAACGTACTCGACAAATGGAAAAAGTGGTACCTCCGACTGCGAACCGACGCCCTGATATTACCTTGACTGCAGCGTCCTGACATAAAGCCACTTTGCTGACTGCCTGGCAAACTTAATGACCACCACACCTACCAACAACCCTCAGCCCACTGGTTCAGGAAACCGGTACCAGTTGACGGTCAATACGTATGACCGCACGGCGACCATGGTTATTGCATTGCTGATACTTGTCAGCATGACGGTACTTGGCTTGCTCATCATCTATTTTGCCAAAAAAACATTTCCCCCTATTGAACCGGTTGGCTTTGTGCCCGTTGAAGCAAGTAGTCCTAACGCGAACCAGGGCATTTCCAATGAGCCCGATCCTCCCGGCGCCGAGGATGCCCCAGAACTCATAGAACCACAACTTCAAGACACACTGGATACTTTGACAAGTGCCGTTTCGGCGAAGGAGGTGATGCTTTCCGACGAGGTGATCAACGCCGATTCCGAAGCGGGTAAAGGCAAAGGCCTGGGAGATGCTCGCATGGCAGGCCCTGGCGGAGACGGAGTGGTAGAACGCGTACCGCGCTGGCAGCGCTGGAAGATTCGTTTCGAACCCGAGTCCAAGGGTGATTTTGCCAATTGGCTCGACTACTATAAGATCGAAATCGGCATCCTGGGACGCGATAACTTTGTGCATTATGCCACGAACTTGAGTGCCGGCACGCCCAAGACGTACAAAGGCCCTCCTAAAAAGGAGACCCGGGGCTACACTTCTGCCGCAGATGGCCCGATGCCGACCCTGACCATTGACCTGGCTCGCCAGGCTGATATAGCTCGACTTGGATCCACGGTACTCCTTTTTTATCCGTTTGACGTCGAAAAAATCCTGTATCTCACCGAAAAGGCAACGCTGGACAAAAAATTCAATGGGACACGAGATGCCAATTCCATACGTCAAACGGTATTCACTGTGATCAAAGAAGGTGGCAATTATAAATTTGAAGTGATTGACCAAAAATATTTTTAATCCTTGTGGCCATACACCCCCCCAAAAAAAAACTT
>PATG01000053.1 GCA_002713555.1 Planctomycetaceae bacterium | reverse complement strand
GCACTGGCCCAGAAAGCGGACACGCTCATCACTTGCGCGTCGGTTCAGTCCAATCATTGTCGGTTGACCCTCTCGGCCGCGTCCATCGAAGGGCTCAAGTGCCGCCTGGCGCTCGAACAGCGCGTACCCGGCAGCTACGACTCCAAGGCCAGCGGCAATAACTTTCTGTTCCACTTGCTTGGGGTAGAGCAAATCGAAGTCTATCCCGGGGGCACGGACATGGATGCCGCGATGGCCGAACTGGCCGAAAATGCAACCGGCGAAGGGCGGAACGTTTATGTGATCACACTCGGAGCAGGTACGCCGCTGGGCGTTCTAGGTTACGTGGCCTGCTCGCACGAAATTCTCGCACAAGCGAATGACCAGGGCGTTCAACTCGATGCAATCGTCCATGCCACGGGAGGCAGTGGCGGAACCCAGGCCGGTCTCCTGATCGGACTCTTGGGCAGTCAACAGTCCATCCCCGTCATTGGCATCTGTAGCGGTTCCGAAAAATCCGTCCAGATTGATCGAGTTGACTCACTGGCTCGTCGGACCATGGACTTCTTGCAAGTGCCAGACTCACTGAGTCGCAATCTCGTGACATGCTATGACGATTACATTGGTCCCGGCTATTCGTTGCCGACCCCTGAAATGGTCGAGGCGGTGACCTTGATGGCCAGTACCGAGGGCATCCTGTTGGATCCCGTCTACTCCGGCAAGGCGATGGCGGGCCTGATCGACCTGATCCGCAACAAGCATTTCACAAGAGGGCAGAACGTACTCTTCTTACATACGGGCGGGACCCCCGCTCTTTACCACTTTACCTCCGCGTTTTTTCGCGAACAACGGACCAACAACACCGCAGATTTTGAATGAGGCACACATCCCGGTTGATTCGTCAGTTATCCTTCTCTGCGATGGTCGCGTTGTGCATTCCAGCGCTGGTAGCCCCAGTAGAACGGTAAACCGCAAGCGATGATCANCAGTCCGGTTCGTGCCTCCAGCGGTTTGTCAGCGTAAATTCGATAAAGAAACCAGGCGTATACGGTGAGAAACGCGANTGGGACGAGAGGGTAGCCGTGGGTCCGGTAAGGTCGTTCTTGGTTGGGTGCGCGCCAGCGAAGCACGATAACGGCCAATATGCCCAAGGCGTAGAACATACTGGCGGCGAACACGACGAAATTTGTCAACAAGTCGAAAATCGTATCCTCTTGCAGACTCCACACGACACGATCCATCAAAACCTCGCTCGAAGGATCGACTGAGACATCGTNGACTGCGTACTTGGCGGCGGCAACTCCNACNATCATAGCAATGGATAGGATGGCCGTGACCACAATGGCGACGGCGGGAGTCCGATAGGTCTCGTGGATCTGGCTTAACGAACGGAAGAACGATCCATCTCGTCCCATGGCGAACGTGACGCGCGGCGCTTGCAGCATATTCGTGGTGATGGCGCCAAAGATACTACACATGATCACGGTTGCCATCACGGTTCCACCGACCGGCCCCATCAGCTTTCTGAGCATTTCCACCGCCGCATCGTCTCCGGCNTGCGCCATCTCGTCCATCGTCAGCGTGGAATGATAGGCCAGGTTGGTGGCCAGGTACAGGAAAACAAGCATCCCGATACCGATAAACAAGGCTCGAGGGATATTCCGAGCAGGCTCGCGCACTTCTTCTGCCAGCGGCAATAACCCATGCCAACCGTTGTAAGCCCACATCACGGCCAGCAACACGGCTCCGAGTTGGCTTGCCAGCAATGACGACCGAGGTTGCACGACGGTCGAATAATTCTCCAAGTTCACGGTGCCGCTCTCTGCCCAAGGCAGCAACAAAAGTGGTGAGAGGGCGACGAGCAGCAGCAGGGCAACCTTGACAATCGTTGTTGCCAGTTGAAGCCGTCCACCCCAAAGAACGCCGACGATGTTTACCCAGACCAGAACGAGAATCACCGCCGAGACAGCACACACCTGGCCTAAAGTTCCCAGCGAAGCGCCAAGAGCCAGGAGCAGTTTATCGACGAATGCAACCGACAGCGCGGCAATGGAACCGNGAACTCGGATCCCACACTCCGTCCAGCCGAAAAGAAACGCAACCGGTCGTCCGTAAGCTTTGCGCAAATAGACATACAAGCCACCGGCATGAGGATACATGATTGCCAGTTCGGCCAGGCAAAGTGCTCCAAGAAAGCACAAAACCCCGCCAAGAATCCAGACGCCNAGGATCAAGGTGAATTGGCCGCCCTCGGCAGCGATATTCCCTGGTTTGAGAAAGATTCCCGAACCGATCACATTTCCCACAACGACGGCCGTAGCAAACCACGGGCCCAGGGCACGTAAGAGGCTCGTTGGTTTGTTGGATTCCACTTCGGCTGCCCCTTGCCATGGCTGGTTTCGATGTAAATGGCAATTGAAAATTGAAGCGCCTNGGGATTCGAAAAGTGCGGCGCTAGTTTGNTGCAGGAATTGTAATGGCAAACAAAGGACAGGCAAAGAGACTTAGAGAAGCTGGAGTTGCCACTTGAATTTCGCAATGCGATACACCTGGGCATGTAGTCGCAAACCCAATCAAGACAACAGTTTGCAAATTAGAACTCGGTTGGAAGGTGTCTATCTTTGCCTGTCCTTTTTCATCCGTTTTGTGCTAAAATCTATTTCAAGATTCCTTTCTAGCTCGGTTGCGTGTTTCAGATCTGCGTAGCCGGGCTTTTATTTTTATGGACAGTGGTTATTTNATTCCCATCGAGTNNAGCTTGGCCGCCGCCGTTTTTNCGGGGTCGGTGTCCATCTGAAAAGACGGTGAACTCTCGAGCACCTTTTTATTGAACTCATCAATCCAAACTTTNCGAGTTAGTCTTTTTCCACCGTATCGCACGGTTTTGAGTNGCACGCCGTAGCAACCTTTTGAGGCCAAACGGATCACGGTATTGCGGTGGGAGTGCTGGACGGCTCAAACTTGGGTTCGGGGCTAGGCTCATCATCGCACCAATCAGTTTGGCATACTTTGCCTTAGATTCTAAACTGCCATAGGCACCTAGCTTGATTTTCTTGCCGTCGATGCGGGNGTAAGCACGGTCAGCTCGACTGGCTTCACGTTGGCAGAGATACTTGNGAACGCAAGAAGGGGACATGCGAGGTTCCTTTCAAAACGTACCCCATTTCGAAAAACTGGGGTACACTTTCGAGAAAAACAGTCGCACGCCCAACGTAGGACGNTCAGCACAAAGGCTTCATCGACAACAACTTACATCAAGTGGCGGGGGCCGGATTCGAACCGACGACCTCGAGGTTATGAGCCTCGCGAGCTACCGGGCTGCTCCACCCCGCGTCATGAACTAAGCAGTCTAACAGCTTTACTTGTATTTCGACAAGAGGGCCGTTTTGTGTTGTGGTCACTTTAGTTGGGCCATTTGCTGCCCTTAACTGCTAGAACTTTCTTTGTCGGCTGGTTCTCCAACGGAACTTAAGCGTTTTAGTTGATGGACGCGTTTGTTTGGCACGCCTAAAAAAGACCTGGAGGCCGGGTAGTTGCCTGCACGGCGCGGGCTGATCCGCTGCTGTTGGGTTGGCACTTCGTTCGTTTCGACCAAATCCCGGCATGCTAGTATGCCGATATTATGTGAGGTGACGTGTTCGTTGCAGGTGATCTCAATTGGACGTAAGCCCTTTCTGAGAAAGGCTTTGCGATTTTGAACTTGCTAGCCGTGAGTCGCTTGGATCGCTAAACTACTGTGTAGGCCTTGGCTTTGCCGTGCGCTCAGAACACCACAGAGGGCGTTCCTGGTAGGATTCTTGGATGGGATGTAAGGAACAGGGTAGGGGGGGCTAGCCTGGTGACATTTGGTACGGAGAAATCTTCATGTCTAGCACTGAGCCACGCCTGCCCCCTGGCGAAGGCCCTGTTGATGTGAATGCGCCTCCTGGTACGCCTCTGTCAAATGCGGATTTGGCAAATAGGGACCTGGCGAATGCTGGACTGGTGCCGCCGCCTGTTGCTGCTGGTAGTACGATTCCAGACGCCGGGGCTTTGCAGAAAAATTCACTTGATAACATTGGATCGGACAATAGTGGTCTGGTAAGTCCTGTTGCCTCAGGAGATCGTTCTCTAGATCTTGCATCTCTAGATCAGGTAACTCCTGAGGTCGGCTCTTTGGGAGCACGATCTGTAGCTTTGCCAGCGTCAGCACATCCTGCTGCGCGCCATGATGGCGATGATTTGCCTCGGCTACTCTCTCTAAGCGATTTGTTCATTGAAGCTCCTCCCTGGCTCTTTAGCGCGGCGCTCCATTTAATTGCTGTTATCATTTTAGGGCTGATTTTTGTGGTGCCGGCAAGTACCGAAGCTTTGCTGCTACGTTTTGATTATACCGATAACCCGGGGGACGAGTTGTCGGGGGTCGATTTGGATGTGTCGCTCGACTTAATTGATGAAGAACAAGATTCTGCCCTCGATCCTCAGCAAGTTCAGAATTTTGAAGATCGTCCGTTGGTAGAAGCTACAGAGGTTCTCCAAGAGCTTCCAGATCAACCTCTCTCGCCACTTACGGCCCCTATCCAGATGGCACTCACGGGCCGTGAGAAAGGGATGCAACAAAAGTTATTGGTGGCCTATGGGGGTACCGGAGCGACCCAGCAGGCTGTGATGGAAGGCCTGCGCTGGTTGGCCCGTTATCAAGGCAGACAAGGATTGTGGAGTATGCGTGGGCGCTATCGGGATGGTGCCAGTAACGAAAATCACGAGGCGGCAACCGGCCTGGCTTTGCTGGCTTTTCAGGGTGCAGGTTATGTTCCGGACAGCAATTCGAAAGAACCTTTTGCCGATGTGGTTTCACGTGCCTGGCGTACGTTGCTGAAAAGACAAAAAGAAGACGGTTATTTTTTTGATGAAGGCCGAGGACATGCTCGGCTGTATACGCATGCGATCTGTACGATTGCCGTTTGCGAATTGTATGGCATGACGGCTGACTCAAAGTATCGCGAACCGGCACAGCGCGCCATCGATCTCTTGGTTAATATTCAAGCTCCCGAAGGTGGTTGGCGCTATGATCCTGGCATTGACAGTGATTTGTCGGTGACCGGTTGGGTGGTGATGGCGCTACAAAGCGCACGCATGGCGGGTTTAGAAGTGCCTACACCTACCTTGTCTCGCGTACGCGACTATTTGGATGCGGTGAGCCGTGAAAGTGGTGTTTTTTATTGCTACCAACAAAGCAAAGGAGCCACCGCCGCCATGACGGCTGAAGGGCTACTCTGCAGACAATATTTAGGCTGGAAGCATTCCGATTGGCGTCTTCAAGAGGGAGGCGATTACCTGATTCGCAATCTACCGCTCTGGGACAGTCAGGAACGGGACGTTTACTATTGGTACTATGCAACCCAAGTTTGCCANCATCTGGAAGGCAAGCATTGGCGGACCTGGAATGAAGCGATGCGTGTGGTTCTTCCCNCCCATCAGGTACAAGACGGCAAGGAACGGNGTAGCTGGAGCCCTGATGGCGATGCCTGGGGTGCTTCAGGTGGCCGATTGTATGTAACTTGCCTGTCTATCTATATGCTGGAGGTCTACTACCGGCATCTGCCAATTTATCAACTGGAGAAAATTCACCATGGCTTGTAGACTTTGCTGGTGAAGTTGCGACCGATCCTGTTGAGGGGTCTTTTTTGGTGAACTCCAGGAGGTTTCGATGGCTTGTTTCTGGCGGCTGATGGTGATCGTTTTTTGGGGGGCAGCAACTTTTGGCTGTGCCGATGATGGCTCACAGAATTCCTGGCCACAGAGTAGCTGGCCACAGTGGCGCGGTCCCAGTGGTGATAATCATGCTGCACCCGGGGCTACAGCGCCCGTTACGTGGGATGCGTCCACTTCGATTGCCTGGCGAACGCCGCTTCCGGGCAGGGGGCATTCTTCGCCCACTGTCATGGGCGATCGCATTTACCTCACCACCTGCGATGAAAAAGCGGCCGTTCAAATGCTCTTGGTCCTGGATCGTGCTAGTGGCAAGCTTCTCAGGCAAACGCCCGTGCATGAAGGCAGACTTCCAGAAAAAATCCACGGCAACAACACCCATGCCAGCCCGACGGTCGCTTGTGATGGCAAACAAGTTTATGCCTTATTCAATAACGATTATGCAGCGTGTGTCACCGCCTTCGATCTGGAGGGCAAACCAATTTGGCAGCGGCGCGTCGCAGCCTTTGATCCACAGCAGTTCCAGTTTGGATTTGGTTCCTCACCAATTCTCGTGAAGGACCTGTTGGTCGTATCTACCGAATTCGATGGCCCTGATAGTGGCCTGTATGGTGTCGACACTTCCGATGGACACCTGGTTTGGAAAGCTCCGCGTCCCCAGAGCTTGTCGTACTCGACACCCATTGAGGCCAATCTGAATGGCCGTTCTCAACTGATCATGAGTGGCAATTACAAGATTGTGTCTTACGATCCCCGCACGGGTCAGGAGCTTTGGTCAAACGAGGCCACCACAAGGGCTACTTGTGGAACCATGATCTGGGACAGCAACTTGGGGCTGGCATTTGCCAGCGGCGGTTACCCGGACAATTTCACGCTGGCTATTCGTGCGGATGGTGAGCATGATGTGGTTTGGCAGAACACGACCAAGTGCTACGAACAATCCATGTTAGCCATCAAGGGTTACATCTATGCCGTGGCGGACAATGGAGTAGCGCACTGCTATCGAGCGTACGATGGTGAAGAAATGTGGAAGGAGCGACTCCAAGGGCCGGTAAGTTCTTCTCCCCTCTATGTAGGGAATAATATCTATGTCACCAACGAGCGCGGCACAACTTTTGTGTTTGCTGCATCGCCTGAGAGCTATCAGGCGATTGCTGAAAATCAACTTGGGGACGAAGTATTTGCCACCCCGACACCATGCGACGGACGATTGTACCATCGTTATGCCATTGGCAAGAATGAAGAGCGACAGGAGTATTTAGTGGCAATTGAAGAATAATTAAGATGCCGTTGCAAATCGGGATAGACTGGCTCTGATGTAGAAAACTTAAGCCCTGATTTATTCTCTTTGCCCAATTGTTTCTCGCTTACCTATTGCCAACTGGAACCCGGCCTCACTCAAACGGCGACTTGTTGTCCCAGGCCGTATTCTGCCAGTGTTTTTTGCAGCAAGACTTCTTCTTCGTTGAGAGGCGTCATGGGCAATCGCATTTCGCCCGTATCGCGTCCCAAAATTTTCATGGCTGCTTTAACGGGGATTGGGTTCGTTGACAGCCCCAACATATCGCGGCAGAGAGGAAAGAGTTTGTGATGCCATCGCTGTGCTTCAGCAAGATCTCCAGAATTCACAGCGGCAATCAATGAAATCATGTCTTCCGGAACGATGTTGCCTACGACCGAAATAACACCCTGGGCACCAACTGACATCAGGGGCAGCGTCAGGCTGTCGTCACCGCTCAACACGGTCAAGTTGGTGTTGTTGAGTATCTCGGATGCCTGGTCCAATGAACCGGTTGCTTCTTTGACCAGGTCGATGTTTTCGAGTTCGGCCAGTCGGATGATCGTTTCGGGCTCAATGTTTTTGCCAGTACGACCTGGGATGTTGTAAATGCACTGGGGCAAACCAGTGTTTTCGGCCAGACATTTGAAGTGTTCGTAAAATCCTTGCTGGGTGGGCTTGTTGTAATAGGGAGCGACCTGCAAGGCTGCGTCGGCTCCTGCCTGTTCGGCTGACTTGGTCAGACGAAGGGCTTCGTCCGTACTATTGGATCCAGTACCGGGCATCACTTTAATGCGTGAATCCGCCGTCTCGCAGACAAATGCAATGACCCGTTCGTGCTCCTCGTGCGAGAGCGTGGGAGATTCTCCGGTGGTACCCACAGGACAAAGTGTGCCTGTACCCGCGGCAATCTGAAATTCGATTTGATCGCGGAATAAATCGTAATCCACTTGGCCATCTCTAAATGGTGTCACCAATGCGACGGCCAACCCGGCAAATGCTTCTCCTTTAGTACCCATCTGTTCATTCCTTCAAAAAGGTCTAGCGATACTTTATCTATGATAACCGTTTGTGGCAGGGGCGACTAGAACCGGTTTCTTAAAAGGGCCTGGATCGGAAGCAGGTTTTTGTGCTTGAATCGTCAGCTAACTAACAATTTCATATCTCTTACCGCTTGCTCCAAACCCACCATGATGGCACGCGAAATAATGCTATGACCTATATTGAGTTCGCACATATGGGGGAGTTCAGCTATGGGGCGAACATTACGGTAGGTAAGTCCATGCCCAGCATGCAAGGTAAGCCCACCTGCATGGACCGTCTGTGCCGCCTGCAATAAGACTTGCAGTTGCTCGTCGGCTGAGAATTCGGCAGCGGCATGCGCGTAGGCACCCGTATGAAGTTCGACTGCTGTGGCACCCGTCTTCATGCCTGCCTCGATTTGGGCCGGCTCGGGATCCAGAAACAGGCTGACAACGATACCTGCATCTTGTAAACGCTGGACCGTTTCTGTAATGCGTTGCTGTTGGCCAACGACATCCAGGCCTCCTTCGGTGGTCACTTCTTCGCGCTTTTCAGGAACAAGTGTTGCCTGGAAGGGCCGCGCTTCGCATGCAATCGACACCACTTCGTCACTGCAGGCCAATTCCAGATTGAGTTTTACGGCAGCCGTTTGCCCCAGCAAATACAAATCTCGCTGCTGAATATGTCGACGGTCTTCGCGAAGATGAATCGTAATTCCATCTGCACCACCCAGTTCGGCCAGTGTAGCAGCCCAAATCGGGTCTGGCTCGTTGGTCATGCGCGCCTGCCGTACGGTCGCGACATGATCAATATTGACTCCCAAAGTTGGCATCGTGTCTATCCTTTTCGGTTTTATTGCGCTATTCCCCATTGTCGGAACTGCAAAACAGTCGGAACAGGGGTATTGTTGGGCCTCGTTGTGAGAAACCGCAAGTGCCTGGCCCGGATTCATCCTCAGGTGCTGTATCTTCGACACGATTCATGAGAGCGGGTTCTGCCAGCCCGTGCTCCTGGCCTAATGTGCCTAAGGCCCTGTTTTTAAAGGATAAAATTACTTTCATCTTGGCACGAAAACGTAAGCTAAACTTTTCTAAAATCGCCCAATTACGGGGGGGCTGCAGACACTCGCCACTCGTTGGTCCCTTTTTAGCAGGCCCGATCAGTAGACAAGCCAGCTTAACCGTTCCCTAGCAAGTGTTGCCCCAGATCCAAGCGACTACGATTCTAGCGCAAAAGCACAAGAGGTTCATCATGAATTGCCAAGAACTTGCCGGGAAAATACAAGAACTCCAGCCCAATGCATCGATTCAAGACGTGGCCCGTCTTTGCCTGCTGCTTGCCAATGGAGAGGAATCGCTCGAGGATTTGCGTGAGTTGCCCAAGTTAAAATCTACTTGGAAAGAAGTGAGACTCAAATTACAAGCCTCTACCGACCAACACGCTGCCATGACACAAGAACTGGAAGATCTGGCCAGCTCGGATCCCGAAAAATTCACCCGTGACCAAATCTGGATTCTCATCCGGGCTATCAAGGTACAAAGCCAAGTGCTGCAGATGTACGTGGGTCAACCTCTGCTGGATATTTAAGTCGCAAATACGACCGTGGCAAAGGGCAGGGGGTGTGGTGAAAGCTTGGTTGCTTTATCTACCAGCTACGACAAGCCGTCGATCATCTTCAGGGCAACAATCATATAGATGATGATGCCACCAATATCAATCAGCACTGTTACAAACGGCGTGCTCATCAAGGCCTCATCCACACCGAGACGGCGAAACAGAAGTGGCAGTCCGGCTCCACACAGTGTACCGAATACCACGACAATCAAGAGCGTGATCGGAATCGTCAGCAAGTCCACCAATGTCGGCCCGTCTAATAAGAGATAGCCAACCAGGTAGCCGATAATCGAGAGGGCAATCCCTAACAAAAGTCCTGTCAGCAATTCACGCATCAGTACGCGGCGTGTGTCGGCTAGACTGATATCTTTGTTGGACAACGCGCGGATTACGAGTGTCGCAGATTGCCCTCCAGAATTTCCCCCGCTGGACATGATCAGGGGTATAAAAAAGACCAACCAGGCAACTTGCTGGAGGATATCTCTGTATGATTTCAGGGCAAAAGCTGTTAGCAGGGCTGCGATGAACAGGGTAAAAAGCCAAAAACCACGCTTCCAGGCTAGTTCGTAAAGTGATGTCTGCAGATAACCGTCTTCCAATGGCTCCACGGCCGCAGCTCGGTAAGCGTCTTCTTCAGCTTCCTCGCGCAAGACGTCAATGACATCGTCGTAGGTAATAATGCCGACGAGACGCTGCTCCTCATCAACAACCGGTATGGCCAGGAAATCGTATTCGGCGACTTTTTCAGCAACAATTTCCTGGTCATCAGTTGCTTCAACCGTAACCAGGTTGCGCTCCATGATCTCTGCCAGGCGCGTGTCGGGATTGCCCAGGTGGGTAACCAATTGGCGAGCCGATACGGTACCTCGCAGATGATCTTCTGCATCGACAATGTAGATGTAGTAGATTGTTTCCAGATCTTTCGATTGTCGACCCAGTTGTTCTAAGGCGGCTCCAACGGTCAGAGTTTCGGGGAGTTTGGCAACTTCGGTTGTCATGACGGCGCCTGCCGTCCCTTCAGGATATGCCTGCAATCGCAAAATATCGCGACGCTCTTCTATTGGCACGAGCGACAGCACATTTTTCATGGTGACAGGATCGACTTCATTCAGAAGATCGACACGGTCGTCTGCCGGCATGTCGGCAATCAACTGACTAAGTGTGGTGGCATCACCCGACTCGAGAATATTTATCTGGACTTCAGCAGGGAAAAAACCGAATATTTCGGCACATGTGATGCGATCGCTTGCCTGAATGACCTGCCAAGCCTCTTGAGGAGTGAGTCCCTCCATGAATTCTGCGACTCGGGCCGGATGCAGGGCCACACAAAATTCCTGCAATCCTGACTGGTCTTCAGTGGCCAGCATCTCTCGCAGTTCGGGTAAATAGAGTGTATTGATCATGATTATCAGTCAGAATCGCGAACCATTCTGTAGGGCCAAGCCAGCTTCATGGCTCAGAGGCCTTTCATGCTGTTGAAGTGTGTGCAAACTATTTTTTCTGTGCTTTTATATTAGGATTCGCGTCCCACGAGAAGAATTCGGAGCTTGAAGCCGGTTCTAGTTTATCGACCTGGCTAGACCAGGACAGCAGGTAAATCCTCGATCCTAAAGTCTAGGTAGTGAGAGTCTCTCTCCTCTCTCTTAATAACCACAGATACTGAGCTGCAGAGAGCATCAAGGAGTCCGGGATCCATATTCACACCTTATCCCAATCAGAATGTAAAACTCCATGAGACTTATCTATCTGCAACTCTAACCTAAAAGAAACACGCAGCCCCCCCGCTTACCCCAGGGCTCCTGCGTTGACAATAACCTTTATTCAAACTATTATAAATACCTGAGGTGGGTGTTTAGTGCTTTGTTTATGGATTGCCAAAGCATTGAATGGCAAGGATGTGGCAGGTGCCAAAGTTAGGCATTTTTGGCCACAGAAGTATCCTCACATGTTTTAGTTACACAAGTTCCCATAGCAATAGTGTGTCCGTTCAAGGATGCAAAATGCTGGGACGACTTGGATCGCGCCAGAGCCGTTAAACTGAATTCAGTTTGCCAGCTCTTGTTCGGCCCGCAATTTTTTTGCGAAACCATGGATCATGATCAGCTGAACAATAGCGCTAGCGCTATGAAAACCGATCTGGGCGACTGCCAAGATCGAATTGGCTACCGCTTTAAGAATAGCCAATTGCTTGTTGACGCCCTGCGACATGCCTCGGGCGTATCGCATCGGCTGGCATCGAATGAGCGGATGGAGTTTCTGGGAGATGCCATTTTGGGGTTTGTTGTCTGCGACAGACTCTACACGCTTTACCCCGATTACCTGGAAGGCGAGCTAACCCGTATCAAGTCTGTGGTAGTCAGTCGTGAAACGTGTGCTCGAATCAGCGAGAAGATTGGCCTGCACAAATTCCTGTTTTTGGGAAAAGGCATGGCTGCTGACCCTGAGATCCCGCGCTCGGTCATTGCGGCAGCCCTGGAATCGCTGATCGCGGCAATCTATCTGGATGGTGGCATCGAGCCAGCGCGAGATTTTATCCTCGAGCATGTTGAGACGGAAATCCAACAAACGGCCTCCGGTGAGGCCGGAGGAAATTACAAATCCCAGTTGCAGCAATTTGCTCAACGCGAACATGGCATGACGCCTGTCTATCAGTTGCTTGACGAAAAAGGTCCCGACCATAGCAAGTGCTTTAAAATTTCGGCTCAAGTTGCCGATACGCGTTATCCGGCCGCTTGGGGCAAAAGTAAGAAAGAGTCGGAACAGCGGGCGGCGCACAACGCAATCAACCAGATTGCAGGCGAAGATGCCGCCTATCCGGCTGAAGAAGCGGATGAGTTTCTCTAACGGCGGTATGCCGGATAACGGTCTGCGTCGGCTAAACCTTAACGAAGGCATCCAGTCAAGGTTCAATTGAACAATGTGGCTCTCCACCAAACACGGCTTCTACTCTGTTGTCTGCGCCCGACAGGGTGACGGCAGCCACGGTCAACCCGTCGATACTGATCGAATGATGGTGCGAGCCAGAGTGCGCAGCCACTTGGAGGCACTCAAGGAACAATTCTCCGACCTGCTGGCCGAGTGCCAGATCAAGGAGTTTACGGGGACGGACTACGCATTCCGAATCTTCGTGTCAAAGTCGGTGTGGTCACATGTGCTTGTCGGACTGAACGAGGAGGTGAATTACGATAATTTCAAATCAGAGGTTGCTCGTCATCAGGGAAAAGAGAGTGCAAAATACGAGCATTCGCTGCACGAGGTCTGGTCGGTGATGAATAGGTTGCAGGAGTAGTCCTGGGCTAACGATGATGCCATTTATCGGAGGTGGTAATGCCGGTCACTAGTTCGCAACGTCCTGAGCCATGCCGTGACTGGCACGAGTGGGCGGACATTCCAGATCAGCATCCGGATTTCTCTTATTGGCGTTGGGACGACGAGGACTCTCAGGCATCCGAGCAACGACTTGGTGAGCGACTCTACATCATGGCCTGCTTGTTGTGGTCGTCGCTTCACGATTACTGCTTGGCACGTCGCTTCACTGATTCGTACCCGAACTGGTCTGCCATCTGTTCGTACTACAGCATGGTTCATGCGCTACGCTTATTCTGGTTACTGGCGTATGGAAGTTATCCTACCGGCCACAAGCAGATGGCAGACAGCCTCACGAGTAGCNNTAATGGCACTCGGGCAAATTGGCAACGGGATACACTCGGTTGGAACAGAACGCCGGTCTTGGCCNAAGCGTTTGAACGCTGGCTCGCTGAACGCCTGGTATAGCGGGGCAGACTTATTGCCGATGGCGCAAAGAAGGCAGGAAATATTTTTTTAAATACGTAAAACGCCCGCTCTGTTGACGGGTGTTTTGGTGTCATACTACTCATCCTGGTACTAACCCAGATAGAAAATGGATGGGTTATGCGGTACAAATGGGTGCTTNAGCTTCATGCATGGCTCGCAACACNTCGCGACGTGTAATAAGTCCTACCAGGCGGTCGTTTTCCAGAACCGGGATACGTCTAACCCGATGGATTAGGCATAAATCGACAACCTTGTTGATGGTGTCGCTGGCATCTACTGCAAAGACTTCCGTCGTCATATGCCGAGCAATCGTGTCCTGGCGCACTTTATTATCGTAGGCAATTGCAAGTAAAGCAAATTCCGTAACGATACCGATTAGGTGTCCCTCAGGATCCTTAACCAGCAGGTCACTGATATGCTGATTGAGCAGCAAGTCAATGGCATGTTGAACCGAACTCTCCGGATTGATGGTGACGACGTCATTAGTCATGATTGCACGAGCAGTAAGCATGCAGTGTCTCCTGTATCTAGCTGTTTCTATGGCATTCACCCTTGCCGGGAGGTGCCAGATATGAGTTCTCCATATGAAACTTAGGTTAAAAATTACATGTTGTCTCAGGATAGAAATATTCTCTTGAATAAAAGACATCAGATCGTGCTCTGGTAGAAGGTGTCGATGAGGCTCAGTAAAAAACCAATACAGTCCCTACAACCCACTCCAGTAGATACTCCCATGTAGTGGTATTCCGTCCCGTATTCACGGCCGATTGTATATAAAGAAAGTGTCTGCTTTGCTTGCTTTTCACGAGATTGCCATGAGTTCATCCTGGAACTTTGAAGTCAATAAAGTTGCTTTGGCTTTTCGTGGCTACAACGTCACCAATCTGGGCCGCACTGCAGAGTTATTGGCATGCGATGCCTACAGTCAAATTATTCTGGAAGAGTTCAAGTTATTTAGCGAAATCTGTTCTCAGTACACAAAAGAATCTGTGGACTTGACAAGTTTTGTAACTGCAGGCAAAGAACCTGGATTGGAGCGCTATGCCGAGTCCATAGCATTGGTGCTGGCAGTCGAAAAGGCGCATATACGGATTTTGCAGCAAGTGCACGAGGTAGACACTTCCCAAGCCAGCTATTCTTGCGGCTACAGTCTGGGTGAATTGGCCGCACTAAGTTTTGGCGGAACATTTCCAGTGGAAGAGATGATTAGTGTGCCACTGGCCATGGCGGACGATTCGGTAAAATTGGCCAGCGATATTAAGATGGGCGTGTTGTTTTCGCGAGGGCCAATGATCAGCGAAGCGGATGTAGAGCGTCTTTGCTTGCAAATTACCAGCGAAGGAAAAGGGACCATTGGGATTTCAGCCATCCTCTCGCCTAATACTTACTTGCTCATAGGGCAACAGCAAACGGTCCAGCATTTCAGGGAGGTCATGCATGACCTCTTGCCGCAGCGGGTTCACCTGCGTATTAATAACAACCGTTGGCCACCTCTGCATACACCTATTGTCCGGCAAGAAAATATTGCTGACCGGTCATCCGTATTGATGGAAACTCTAGCAGGCGGATTCAATCCGCCCGTACCCCGCGTACTATCTCTGGTAACCGGAAAGATGAGTTACGATGACCACTCGGCCCGTAACATCCTCCGAAAATGGATTGATCACCCCCAGAGACTTTGGGATGTCGTTTGCGAAATCCTGGCTCAAGGTACAAAGACCGTGGTGCATGTAGGGCCCGAACCAAATGTGATACCAGCCACATTTTCGCGGCTCAGCGATAACGTATTGCAGCAAACGGTAGTTGGTTCGTTAGGAAGCCTGGGAATGCGAGCCGTCTCTGGAATGGCACGACGCCCTTGGTTGGCAGCGCTATTGCCAGAGCAAGCAACCCTATTGCGAGCCCCACATGTAAAGCATGTTATTCTGGAAGATTGGTTGATTGAAAACGCGCCTCGATAAATGTGCCATGCGTTTAGAAGCAAATCGAGGGGGGGGATGACTATTTCTCTACCCCTCCCCCGAAAACAGCTTTATGCAAGTGCTAGCAAAGAGAGGGTGCAAAAAACGAGTTTGCGTACATACTTGTTTCCTAGACCTTACTTAAGGAGACAAGTGACCCTCCCCAAGGGTGAAACCAGTTTTTAAGTTGCAGTTTTACTCTCCTTTGGGCTGGTTCGATTCTGGTGCAGGGGGACGATACCCTAAACAGCTGTGTGGACGAACTGTGTTGTAATGCCTTCTCCATCGCTCGCTGACGCGATTTGGCCCTAGTACGCACATGCTGGA
>PATG01000052.1 GCA_002713555.1 Planctomycetaceae bacterium | reverse complement strand
AGCAATTTCGCCAACTTCTGCACGACTTCGATCATGCGATTCAATTTTCTGTGTGATACGAGCTACACGGTCTCTTAGCTCCGTTCCTTTGGTTGCGTAGGTATCTTGGTCGATCTCTTCGAGCCCGATTGTGTCGCCATCTGGGTTAGTGTACCCTCTCGAAATGGTGACAGCCGATTTGCGTTCTGGCCAGAGATCGGAGGATCGCTGCCGGCGATTATAGGAGGAGGAAAGAATTCATGACGTTAAAGCTGAGTCTGCTGTGTCTGGTCACTGTTCTGGCATCGTCGGTGGGGTGTAATTCGGTCTCCACCGATGGGCCGCCCGCAGGCTTTACGTCGCTTTTTAACGGTCACGATCTGACCGGCTGGACCTACGACGGGAGCGGAAACTGGCGGGTGGATGGAGGTTCGCTTTTCTACGACGGTAAGGGCTGGAAGCCGAAGCCCGACACCATCTCCACGCAGAATCTGCGCACCGAAAAAGAGTACGGCGATTTCATACTACTGATCGATTGGAAGATTTCAAAAGATGGCGACAGTGGAATCGTGCTGCGGCCCGACTACGAGGACTACCGCGAGTTTGAGGAGGTAGAAGTCGAGATCTGGGACAGGAAGTCAGAACTTTACGCTTCGCCCCTGGGGTCGGGTGGCATTGTCCCTTACACCGCCGAAGAGCGGAAACCGCTGCGAACGGCTGATCATCCGGTAGGGGAATGGAATCATTTTGAGATCCGTGTCGAAAACGATATGGTGACGGTCCATCTCAATGACCAGCTCGTGCTCGACAGATTTGCTGCCCAGTTCAAGTTGCCCCGAGGGCCGATTGTCCTTCAGCATCACGGCCCGCCGATCTGGTTCAGAAACATTTATGTCAAGGAATTGAACTAAAGGATGCCGTCCCCCACGGAGGTCCGATCAAGCGAAAGGCGACCCCGTAGTGTCAAAAAACTCAGCCGGGCAGCTCCTGCATGGATTAACTGTACATTCGAGTTTCTTCGCCCGGAGATTTCGTTCGACGCGGCGGTGGAACTGACCGCCGCTAGAAACAGGCCCGCTGAAACTGCGGGCGTGACTATGACCTCCGCTAGAACTGTGACCCGCTATCCTACGGAGGTGTACATGCACGACGTAGGAAACGGAAGATAGCCATCTATTCTCGATTTCCCCCACAAAGAGCGGTGTTGGTTGGCTTGCTTTCTGGTGCGGTTAAGTCTAGCGGGGAATCTGCCCACCGTTAGAAGCGGACGTTAGGGAATTACCCCATTTAGAGGGTGCTACTACCGGGATTTGCCATGACCGAGGGTTCGTAACACCAGTTTGCTATTCCCGCTTAGTCGAAGTTCAACCCTGCATCTGCTGTTCGCCTAGCAGTCTCTCAAGGGTCGCATATGCCTGGTCAATACCAGCAAAAAATTGTTCAACCGGTATCCAGTCAGCCCGACTGTTTTCCGTTGTAGGCCTTTTGGCGAGTTCGTCAAAAGGATTTCTCCATTCAGGGACAAGATTTACGTCTTCGAGAGTGAAGTTTTTTATGGTAAAAGCCCGCTCCGACTAGGGGTCAAGCGAGGTTCTATAAAAGGGATATTTTAACTTTTATCTCAAGAGCTTTCCATGGGTAGTCAATAGCCAAATAGGCTTCAACTTGATGCGATGAGAAATAATATAGTCTCGCATCCTTTACAAACAGCCCGTCACCAAAATGACTCCCCAAAGCTCGTCCGCCTCTGGATCGGTTTCTAAAACCGACAGTAGCCAAACTTCTGGAACTTACGAGTTGGCAATACAGTGCCTACGCTCACGACTCCGAGATTGGTTGGGGCGTCTTCTCTGCATTGCCAAACCATTCGCTCAATCCACGGAAGATGACGAAAAACGTGGGAACAAAGAGGAGCGAAAATACGGTCGCTGCAACCATACCGCCAACAACCGAATTGCCAACTGCCTGACGACTTGCGGCTCCAGCTCCACTGGCAAACAAAAGGGGCAGAAATCCCAGGATTGACGAAAAAGCGGTCATCAATATCGCACGGAAACGCATTTTTGCTGCGAAGGCCGCTGCTTCTCGAATGCTTTTACCCGCCCGGCGCTGCTCGGAGGCAAATTCGACGATAAGAATTGCATTTTTACTGGCCAGAGCAATCAATAGCACAATGCCTATTTGGGTGTACACATTATTGTCTGCACCGCGTAGAGCCAAAGCAGTCACCACACCCAATACGGCTAAGGGAACGACAGCAATCACAGCTGCAGGGCTGGTCCAGCTCTCATACTGTGCAGCCAACACCAAGAATACGAATGTTACGGCAAGACCAAAGATGAATGCCTGGCCGCCGCTCGATTCTTTTTCCTGGTACGACATGCCCGTCCATTTGTACCCCATTGTCTGTGGCAACTTCTGATCGGCCATTTGCTCCATCATGGCCAGGGCTTGCCCTGAGCTAAATCCGGGTGCTTGCTCGCCATTGATCTGGGCACACGGATAAAGCAGGTAACGCTGAATAACCTGTGGGCCAAACGTATCTTCAACATCAACAAAGGTGCCAATGGGGACCATATCTCCACTACGATTTCGAACATCCAGGTTGCGTATGTCGCGTGACTGTACGCGGAATTCATGGTCTGCCTGAATTCGGACCTGATATGTTCGTCCCAGTTTATTGAAATCGTTGACGTAGGTTGAACCTAGAAACGACTGCAAAGTGTTGAACACTGAGCTGAGTGGCACATCAAGTGTTTTAACTTTGGTTCGGTTTATATCGGCAAACAATTGCGGTACATTGGCTCGAATCGTTGTGCTCAATCCAGTCAACCCCGCCTGTGAGTTGCCATCCGCCACAATCTCATTGGCAACCTTTTGCAGCTCGGCCAACCCCACTCCGCCCAGATCCTGCAACTGCATCTGAAAACCACCCGCCGATCCCAAGCCATCGATGGGTGGTGGTATAAAGGCAATGGCTATACCTTCCTGTATCTTGTTAAACTCGCGACGCAGGTGAGCCACAATGCTCTCTTGCGATAGCTCGGGAGTCTGTCTTTCTTCCCAAGGTTTATAGATAATCGCCATCAAACCCATATTTCCGCCATTGGTAGCGCTGAGCAACGAATAACCGGATACTGAAATCCAGTCGGTCACCCCGGGTGTATTGGCTGCAATTTTGTCCATCTGCTCAAGAACTTCTTGAGTACGTGCCGGTGAAGCCGCATCGGGAAGTTGGATATTGGCAAAACAGTACCCCTGATCTTCACTGGGCAAAAAACCGGTCGGGATTTTCATAAAACCCCAACCCGTCAAAGCCAACAAGCTGACAAAAAGGAAAAGGACAATCACCACCCGACGGACAAATTGCCCAATCACAAACCCGTAGATGCTTGTTACACTGTCGAATACTCGGTTGAACAAGCGAAAGAACCAAATCTTTTGCTCCGACGATTTACGCATCAAAATACCGCAGAGAGCCGGACTCAGGGTCAGGGCGTTGATGGTGCTAAAAATGACAGCCGCGGAGATTGTCAGCGCAAACTGTTTGTACAACTCACCGGTAATTCCGCCCATAAATGCGGTGGGCACAAAAACGGCCAGCAGCACGAGGGTGGTGGCTATGACCGGGCCTGTAATTTCATTCATTGCCTTTTCGGCAGCCTCTTTGGAAGTGAGTCCCTCCGACAAAAAGCGATCCGTATTTTCAACGACCACGATTGCATCATACACCACAATGCCAATAGCCAGAACCACACCAAAAAGGGTCAGCATGTTGATCGAAAAACCAGCAAATCCCAGCGCAGCAAACGTACCGATCAGTGCGACCGGAATAGCCGCACAAGGCACAATAGTGGCGCGCCAATCCTGGAGGAAAATGAAAATCACCAATACGACCAGAACGACTGCAACCAAAAGGGTCGAATAGACTTCTTTAATCGATGCCTCGACGAATTTGGTTGTATCAAAAGGTATGTCGTACCGTAGGCCTTCGGGAAAGTTCTTTTTCAATGCCTCCAGCCTATCTTCAATCTTTTGCGCCACATCCAAAGCATTGGCCCCGGGCAACTGATAGATCGACAAGGTCGCACAAGGCTTTCCGTTATAAGTAGACGTGTACTTGTAGTCTTTGGCACCCAATTCGACACGAGCGACATCTTTGACGCGCGTTATCCGGCGGCCCGAGGTTTTGATGATCAATTCCTCAAATTGCTTCACCTCATTGAGTCTGCCCAGGGTGTTAATGACTAGCTGAAAGGGTGCTTCGGCAGGCGGTTCACCAAGTCGTCCGGCAGCCACTTGAACATTTTGTTCACTAATTGCAGCAACCACATCTTCGGTAGTCAGGTTTCGTGCTTTGAGCAACTCGGGGTTGAGCCACACCCGCATGCTATAGTCCGATGCGCCAAAAAGAGTTACCGAACCTACACCTTTCACACGACTTAACTCGTCTTTAACCGAGAGCGTGGCAAAATTACTCAAAAAAAGTGCGTCGTGGTTTTCGTCCTCCGAAGTGAATGCGATGAACTGAATAATACTGGTCGATTGTTTCTTGGTAGTCACACCCTGACGGCGCACTTCCTCAGGCAATTTTGAATTCGCGATGGAAACACGATTTTGCACCAAGACGGTTGCCATATCCATATCGGTGCCGATCTCAAATGTCACCGTCAACGTATAGCTGCCATCGTCAGAACTGCTCGACGACATGTAGATCATATCTTCGACGCCATTGACTTCTTGCTCGATAGGCGCAGCAACCGTGTCGGCCACGACCTCTGCATTAGCACCCGGATAAAAACAGGTCACTTGCACCGTAGGCGGCGATATTTCGGGAAACTTGGCAATCGGCAGGGATGATTGCGAGACCAAACCGGCAATCACAATCACAAGTGAGATCACACTGGCAAAGATAGGCCGATGTATAAAGAATCGCGACAGCATAAGACGGTTTACTCGGATTCAGCAGGTGGGGAAGCTTGCCCCTCTTCACCTGACATTTGTGCATTCCCTCCGGTCAACTCTTGAGGGTTGACCTTAGCGCCAGGACGCGCACGTTGGATTCCCTTGACGATAATGCGATCTTCAGGT
This sequence comes from Planctomycetaceae bacterium, assembly GCA_002713555.1. Next base: position 15,868 of record PATG01000052.1, on the reverse strand, counting down.
CCCAAGGATCCCTCGACCGCTCGCAGACCATGGTATTCGCCTCTCAATTTAACCGTCTGCTTGACAACCGTATTGTCGCTATCGACTACAAGTAAGTATGCCCCCCCTTGATCACGGCCAATAGCGCGTTCATCGACAAGGATGGCATCGATTTCTCCAATCGGAACCTGTACACGAATAAAAGCACCGGGAGGAATGAACTGATCTGGGTTAGGGACCTCGGCACGAATCAAATAGGTACCTGTGCTTTGCTCAACAGCCAAATCTGCGTACTCTGCCCGCCCTTCATGCGGATAGCCCTCTTCGTCTCCCAAACCAATAAAGATTGGGTGATCCAATTTTGCGTCTTTTGCCATGTTCGATGTGTCGCGTTCCGCTGCTGTTGGATCCGTATCCTTTTTTTCTGCAAGCCGTCTTCGCATGAGCTGCAAGAGATCATTTTCGTTGATTGTAAAAAAAGCGTAGATCGGATCGTACTGGACCAGGTTGGTGAGCAAGGTTGACTCGCCGGCACCTACCAGATTGCCAATGTCGCTCCGCCGTCGACCAACCCGCCCACGAATCGGTGCACGAATCTTGGTATAGTCAAGGTTTAATTCGGCTTCTACGACCATCGCTTGGGCAGCTGTAATCTCGGCCTGCGAAGATTTGATGGAGGCCTCCGCCCCATCAACTGAGGCCCGAGCTGTCAGGACTTCCGTAGCCAGGACATCCAGTTCTGCTTGCGTCACAGCCCCCGATGCAGCAGCCCTTTTGGAACGTGCGTATTGGGCTTCGGCATTGGCCACCTCGGCCTGAGCTCCTTTTAAATGAGCTTCTGCACTGGTTAAGCCCGCCTCTGCTAATTTGACACTCGCTTTGGCCTGGGCTAATGTGGCCTCAAAGGGACGCGGATCAATCGTAAATAATAATTCACCCGCTTCGACCTGTTGCCCTTCTTGAAACTCAATACCTTCTAAATAGCCTTCGACCCTGGCGCGGATCTCAACCAAATTGATCGGTTCGGTGGTACCCGTATGATGGAGAGATTCTACTACGGTCTTAAACACTGGACGGGCAACCGTCACCGTGGGTGGGGGTGGCTCCTGGTATTGATTCTCAGGCTGGCAACCCGTTAGAAAGAGCAAACCAGAAAAGACGGCCCAAAGCGCAAAACGGGTTGCAAAGAATTGCTTCACTAGACGATCGAGGATCTTAGCCTTGCTTCTTTTTTGGACTTCGGAACCATTCTTGAGGGATATCTGTGCCATCGCTCTATAATATCAAGTAGCCATGCATATTCCTAGTTTTTATCCCGAGCACATCGAAGGTTCTTAAATACCATCATCCTCTCGCCTCTTGCGTGTCGCGCAGGTAATATGCAGCCCAACCAGCCTTGCAACCAAAATGGCTAGAAAAAGTTGGCCAACTAAGGCTTCTAATGCAACGAGCATCTTTGCTGTATCCGATCTGGGAGTAATATCTCCATAACCCAGGGTAGTGAGCGTTACAAAGCTGAAATACAACGCATCTATTGAATGCTCATCGCCAAAATGTATGACCGGATTATTTTCTTCACGTACGGCTGAAAAAGAACCAGGATGCAAAAGTTCAAGGGTCGAAAGGGATTGAGCCCACCAGATCCCCAACAAAAGATACACACAAATTGCAGCGCAAAGCGTATTCAAACTCACACGATCCGCTGTAAAAAGGAATCGTACAATTACGACAACCGTATATCCAAGAAAAACGATTCCGAACAAATGAGTCCAGAGTACCAGGGCACGGTGATCGTACTTTATCAGCAGTAAATACATTGTCACCAGTGGGAGTGCCAGGACTACCGATAGGGAGGTCGTCCATCGTGTTTGGCCTACCGCAAGAACGGCCGATAGCAACATGAGAACAAAAAGCACCGTCACCACCACACGCAAAGCCATGGGAGTCGCATCAGGCACTATTTCATTTACAATTGGTGTTGAGAAAAACAGTGCAAATAGTACGGCCAGAAGGATATAGAATCGATACTTTTCCATAAGAAACCACACACGATTCAAGAACATTTAGGATGGTTGCGATCCGAAAAATAAAGATCGTGTAGCACTTCTACCGGGTGCAACGCCCGGCGTCCTGTTGCATGCACGATTTGTTGACGGCAGCTTACTCCAGAAGCAACGATGATTGCGTCTTCAGCAGCACGAACGGCGGGCAATAATTGACGCTCTCCCATGGCTTGTGAGATTTCATAGTGCTCTGCCTCATACCCAAAGGAGCCGGCCATACCACAGCAGCCCGAATCGACTTCATCCACTTCATAGCCAGAGAAACCCAATGCTTGTTTGCTNGATTCCGTGCCGGCCAGCGCTTTGAGTTGACAGTGTCCATGCAAAAGTATTTTTTCGGCAGTGGTCGGACTGTCAAACTTCAGCTCATCCCGCTCAACCATCTGCACCATAAACTCCTCAAACAAGAATGCATTCTCTGCAATTTTCTTTGCTCGAGGCTCTTGGGGCAAAAGCATGAGCAATTCGTCTCGAAGCGTTAGCAGGCAACTGGGCTCTAAGCCGACAATCGGGATACCTTGCTCTGCAAACGGGGCTAGCTTTTCAACACAGTCCTGGGCAGCTGCACGTGCTTTGTCGACCAATCCCTTGGAAATCATCGGCCGGCCACAGCAATAATGACCTGGCAGAATGACTTCGTACCCAGCCGACTCCAAGAGTTCGGTTGCTGCAATACTAATATGAGGATAGTTGTAAGTATTGAAGGTATCATTAAAGAGTACGACTTGCTTTGAAGCGGGTGGCGACATTCCCCGTTTTTTAAACCAAGTTGTAAAAGGCTCTCGAGCGAATTGCGGCAAGGTACGCTTACGGCTGATGCCCAGAGCGTACTCCATCATCCAACGCACTGGCATGCTCCCCAAGANCCGATTGAAGAGAGGCGCAAATATTCCTGAACTCCAGCGACTCAGACGGGCAATATCTGCCATCATCCGTGCACGCAGCGGAACTCCATGCTTGGCATAATAGTGCGCCAAAAACTCAAACTTGATCTTGGCCATGTCGACTGTCGAAGGACACTCACTCTTGCAGGCCTTGCATTCGATACACAAGTCCATGGCTTCGTACATCCTGGGACTGGTCAACTCTTCTTGAGGCATTGCACCCGAGAGTGCTGCGCGCAACAAGTTGGCCCTACCTCGCGTGCTGTGCTCCTCTTCATGAGTAACCATATAACTTGGGCACATCGTTCCTGCTGTCGTCTTACGACAAATGCCCGCTCCAAAACACATTTCGACAGCCCGGTGAAATCCTTGATCATGCGAAAAATCCAAATGTTCCTGCACTGGCAANGTTTTGTAGTCGGTTCCAAATCGCAAATTTTCGGTCATGGGACGGGCACTGACAATATTGCCTGGATTCAGCAAGTTTTCTGGATCAAAGATCTGCTTGACCTGGCAATAGAGCCCATACAAATCAGGTCCAAAAAATCGTTCGTTGAGCCAACTACGTNAACGTCCATCACCATGCTCACTCGAAAGCACGCCTCCATAACCACGTAATAATTGCACGGCAAACTCAGAAATCTTGGGNAGCATTTCGATTTCTTGAGCAGCCTTGGTATTGATAATGGGCCGAATATGCAGGCAACCTGCACTGGCGTGTGCATAGTAACCAACTCGGAATCCCAGATCATTACAGAATTTTTCAACTTCAAGCACATAGTCCGCTAAATACTCAACAGGTACCGCTGAATCTTCAATGAATGGAATGGGTTTGTGGTCCCCACGAATGCTCATTAACAATCCTAAGCCTGCTTTACGAACATCCCACACGCACTTCTTCTGTTGGGCAGTCATCGCCCGGGTCACCGCGGTGACTGGTACNCCCTGCCCTTTGAGGTGCTGGCAAAGATGATCTATTTTGTGACTGAGCTCCGATTCACTCTCACCATGGAATTCTGTGAGCAAGACACCTGCAGGGTCACCTACTACAAAAGACTCCATCATGCGAGCAAACTGTGGCACGTTTCGACACATGGAGATGCTCAATCGATCAAGTAATTCACACGCAGAAGGATGGGTCTCGAGAATAGTCGAAACGGCCGACATCGCAGCTCGAGCATCTTCAAAATGAACGATTGCCAATGCCGTTTTTTGTGGTACCGGCACCAGACCTAATTTCATCTCGTGCATAACACCCAACGTACCTTCGCTACCACATATTATTTTGGCNAGATTGAGTCGCTTATCCGTTTCGCCCAGATAAGAGATGCCCTCGAAAACGAGTCGGTCGAGATTGTATCCACCGCAACGTCGCCAATGCCTGGGTGTGCCGTTACGGATTATTTTTTGGTTTTCGGGTTGAGAGACCAATTGATGCAAGGCACGGTAAATTTGTCCCTCTTTGCCAGGCAGGTGTGCCTTGTGGTCTAGACTGCCGTTTTCCAGAGGTCCAAAAGAGGCTCGACTCCCATCACTTAAAATCATCTCCGTTTCCAACACGTGATCAGCAGCCATGCCATACATTATCGAATGGCTACCCGTGGCATTGTTACCAATAATGCCACCCATGGCCGCTCGATTACTACTNGCCGGATCAGGGCCAAATTGCAGGCCTGTCGTGCGCAAATGATTGTTTAAGGGATCAAGAACAATACCTGGCTGTACGCGGACCCATTGCTCTTGTTGATTCACTTCGATGACTTTATCTAGATACCGGTTCAAGTCCAGGACAACGGCCTCACTCACCGTTTGTCCNGCCAAACTGCTCCCCCCTCCTCGTGGCAAAATAGGCACACGGTGTTTGGCAGCAAGTTCTACGGCAGCGTGTAGCTCTTCAACNGAGCGNGGCAATACAACAGCAAGTGGCAATACCTGGTAGATACTGGCATCTGTGCTGTACAGTACGCGGCTATAAAGGTCTGACCGTATGTCACCCCCAGTCACTTTTGCCAACTCGGCCAAATACTCGACAACTGCGNCTGGCAATGGTTTGGCATCCGTCTCTGAAAGATTTGATTGGTTGTGCATAGAATCACTCATGCTCTTAACTTGCGTACTATNTATAGAACCCTGCGCTTCATTAACTCATGCTAGCCAAAGCAAAGCACGGGCAGATAAGCCGCCNCCTGCACCCANAATATTTACCAATGACCCATGACAAATCCAGCAGCACATTTTTTATTCTAACCACTTTCGATTAACAATATGGGTGCNACTGCTGGCTTGTCCAGCAGTGCTTTGTACCCCTAACCCTTACAACTCACTANCTNNCAACAAATAGGAAATCCACAGCCGAAAGGNTCATCGGCTGTACAGGCCCCACTTCGTGTGTCTTATTTTACTCCCTCTCTTGATANGACAGAAGAAGGGATTGGTAAATCGCATCTCTTCCGATGCAACTTAAATATCTGAAAACCTTGCTGACTCGCTTCCAGATACGTATGTAGCAAGCGCAAGAAAGCATGCGGATGAGGAGAGGTACCTTGATCTCCTTGTTCCTTAGACCTGACTGGTCCTCATGAAACCTGTGAACCTACATGTGTCTTCTATCCACACACTTTTTCGANTCGCTCCAGAAGCTACAATAAGCTNGGAACTGATATCCAAGTAGAAAACGGACAAATGAGTCTAGCGAATACCAATTCTCCCCAAAATGCAGCCTCATGGTGGTCGCGTCCCTCAGGGGGTCGCGAGGTACTTCTCACTGCGCTTCCGCTGGTGATCTCAAGCTTGTCTTGGACGATCATGACCTTTGTCGACCGTATGTTTCTCTTTAGCGTCTCAGGTGCCGCGATGTCAGCGGCGTTTTTTGCTTCGGTGGTCTGGTTTGGATTATTTTGTTTGCCGTTGGGCANATGCAGCTACGCCAGCACATTTATCGCACAATATTTTGGANACCATCAACCCAANCGCATCGGTCCCTCGATGTGGCAAAGTGTTTGGATGTCTTTCACTGCAGTTCCTGTAGCTATGGTAGCTATCCCCTTTGCACCACTTATTTTCAGTGTCGCCAATCATGGAACCGAAACGGCTAGTATGGAAGTTTCGTATTTCCAGATCCTCTGTCTTGCTGGACCTGCTTTGGTGATCTCGCAGGGGTTTTCTTCATTTTACAGTGGAAGAGGAGAAACCTGGGTGGTCATGTTCGTAGACGCTGTGGTCACATTGATTAATTTGGCCCTCGATTACTTATGGATTTTTGGCTACGGCGGATTCCCTGAAATGGGCATTGTGGGAGCCGGCATGGCTACGGCCGTTGCTTTTTGGTTGAAAGTAGTNATTTACCTTTGTTTAGTGCTTCAAAGAAAACATCGCTTGACATTCAACACGCTGCAAGGATTTCGGTTCGATCCCAAATTGTTCTACCGACTCTTATATTTTGGTGGCCCCAGTGGATTACAAATGCTGCTTGATGTGCTGGGATTCAGTGTCTTTGTTTTGTTAATTGGTCGATTGGGCACCCTCGAATCAGAAGCCACCAGCATGGCCTTCAGCATCAGTACGTTAGCCTTTATGCCGATCTACGGCTTCAGCCTGGCAGTGAGTATTCTTGTGGGGCAACGTTTAGGAGAAAACCGAGATGATCTCGCCTCGCAGGCCACCTGGACGACTTANCAAATCGCATTGGCCTACATCGGGCTAGTATCCTTTTTCTACATTTTTCTTCCCGATTTATTTCTCTTTGGATTTTTCAAGCAGTCCGCACAGAATGTTTCGGACCAGGCAGCTCTTCGTACCATGGCCAGTAATTTGCTTTGTTTTGTAGCGACTTACAATCTGCTTGATGCAACCCTGATGATTTTTGTCTCAGCCCTGAAAGGTGCTGGCGACACACGTTTCATACTCAACGTGAGCCTGCTGATGGCGACTCTTTTGGCGGGTCTCAGTTGGCTGGCTGTTGAAGTCTTGCAATTCGGAGTCTACGGGTGTTGGACAGTCCTTACTGTCTGGATTTGGGGATTGGGGATTACTTATGTTTGCCGCTTTCTACAGGGAAAATGGAAAAGCATGCGNGTGATAGAAGTTCGCGGGACAGGACACTCTCCTGGGAGCACTTCGCAGAACGGACAACCATCAAAAACGGCTGATCCCACTGTTGCTCAATAGAGTGTTANATCTTTATACGTTCCGTGATAGTTACAACTTGCAGCCATCATGCGGAGCATGATGGCTGCNGTGAGTCCTAAGCGCGCAATTCTCGGCGAGTGATGGCTACATTGAGTTAACGATCGTCGTACCCGCGCGGGTGCGCTTGATGCCATTTCCACGCGCTGGCTACCACGGCCTCAATATGATCGTATTTTGGTTTCCAGTTTAGAGTTTTGTTGGCCAAGCTGGCGTCGGCCACCAACTCGGGCGGGTCTCCTGCACGGCGGGGTACGATTGTGGCGGGAATCGGATGCCCGGTGACTTTACGGCAAGCGTCTATCACTTCTTTAACACTGGCCCNACTTCCGGTTCCCAGATTGAGTTTTAGCTGGGTGCCCGACTCAAGCATCTCCAAGGCACTTATATGTGCCGAAGCCAAATCATCAACATGTATATAATCTCGAATACAGGTTCCGTCAGGAGTTGGGTAATCGTCTCCAAATATTTTGATCTCCTCCNGCTGCCCTAAGGCAACCTGCAAAACGAGCGGAATCAAATGTGTCTCGGGTTCATGGTCTTCCCCAATATCACTTTCGTCGGCTGCACCCGAGGCATTGAAATACCGCAGCGCTGCATACCCCAAACCGTATGCCTGCGAATAATCCGCCAATGCATGCTCGATAGCAAGTTTTGTAAATCCATAGGGATTGATGGGTGCTTGTTTTTCGCTTTCAGTAATGGGAACTACGTCAGGGATGCCGTAGGTTGCACAAGTACTCGAAAAAACAATTCGACCGACATCCGCATCACGCATGGCATCCAGAAGTGAAAGCGTCCCCACGATGTTATTCTGGTAGTACGGCGCAGGGTCGGTGACTGAAATTCCCACATAACACGAAGCGGCAAAGTGCATTACCGCCTCAATTTGATGTTCACGAAAAACGGCTGTCAACTTTTCGCGATCCATCAGATCGCCTTTTATTAAGCGTCCCTCAGCGACTGCCCCAGCATGACCTTCTGAGAGGTTGTCATATACCCAAATATCGTGCCCTTGACGCTGTAGCATCGCAGCTGAATGTGACCCCACATANCCGGCACCACCTGATAGCAATACTCGCATTGTTTTAATCCCCTTTTTTTACTTTTGGTAACTTTCTTCGACAATGCCCTACTCAATCGCTGATNGTCAANANNCATCCCCTACAACAGGTGGCGTTCTGTAAGCACTTGGTGCAGTATGGGCTCTATTTGTTTGCGAATGTNCTCGTTGGCGTAGCCAGCCCAAGTCACAGGAGTTTCGACGTCAAGCGGTACATCCAGGGGTCCACCTTCTACGTCGGTGATCATCACACCCAATTGTTCAGCTATTAAGAGAGTACAAATATCGTAGGGATGGCAGCAGTTCCCAGACAATTCACCCCGCTCGTTTGCCACCTTTTTCATCAAAGGACGCAGGTCTGCTAAAAAGCGATCTGCCCCACTCAACAGCCCATAGAGCTGACCGCCCGTACTAGGATACTGATCCTCGAATGTCGTTGTACTTCCTGGCGGCAACTGCCCCAAGGCCTTTCGAACAATATCTTCCTCGATGCCCGCCAATACATCTCTTTGCCCTGGAAAAAACCGACTAATCGAAGCAAAACCTGACTGAATTGTCTGGGCTGATGTCGGCTGAAAATCAAAAGACGTACTTTCTTGGGTAAGACGATTATAGCGAACTGCCTTAGTCTCTTGACCTCGAATGGCCCACAATTGATCCGAGAGGTGCTGTTTGAATAGCGGGATCTCCGTTTGCACCGCCAGACATATATCACGCAGGCCAGTACTCTCCCCACGGTTCGGTGCAATACCTGTGAGAATCCAACCGCTCCGTTTTTGAAACATTAAGGGGCGGCTACCATCGATCGGATCTACAATCATTTTTAGCAGGCAATCGTCTTCATTCGCACCAGCTGGCATCACCATTTTCCCATCTGGCAATCCTTCAGCAATGAGCACAATTGGATCCTGGCAAGCAATTTCGCGATCGACATAATCCACCAAAACTTCTTCACTGACACGATCCAAAGCAAACACTACGTCACCCCCTTGATGGGCAACTACGTGCGACAACTCTTCAATAGTGTACGCTTCCAGCGCAGCCAAAACCCGACTGCGTATGAGGTCGTGCAATTGACGAATGGTGGGCAATAATTTAGAAATCCTTGACACCCGTGGATGATACCACATGGATTCCGAATCTCTAATCCCACATTTTTTAGACTTTTCATGGTGGGTGGAGTGGACTTTAGTGGCTTTGCTAGAAACATTTTCAATTGAACTGGTTTCAAGAGATAAGGTTTCGACAGTATCATGATGAAAAATGAATATCCACTCCATCCCATCCGACGAGAGTCCCCCTCGACCAGGTTTGCGTTGCCGCTCCCAGGGAGCATTTGCTGAATGGCTCGAGCAATCGGGTGGTAGCCTGGCCATTACAACTTACACTTCAGGTAAGTTGGTGCTTCTCAGCACACACAAAGGACGTTTGCGTTTTCGAACGCGCCAGTTCGCTCGTCCCTTGGGATTGGCTTTGCATGGGAAAAAACTAGCCCTGGCAGTGCAGAAGAAAATTGTATTGCTTCGAGACTCCGGGTCCGGAAAATTTAAGCTTCAGCAAGAATTCCCAACCGGCAAAGTTGATGCCCACGATGTTGCCTTTGGTCGCCGTGGAATTTTTTTCGCCAATACTCGCTACAACTGCATTGCTCGGGCAGCTCAGGGCAAACGTTTTCTACGCAATTGGCAGCCACCTTTTGTACCTAAAACGGCTACCAAAGATCACTGCCATCTCAATGGGCTGGGAATGCGGGACGGACGCCCGACTATGGCAACTGCATTTTGTGACACCGATCAACATGGAGGTTGGCGCGGAGAAGATCGCTTTACAAGGGGAGTGTTGATTGACATCACACTGGATCAAATTGTTGCGACTCGTTTATGCATGCCCCACTCACCACGTTGGCATCAAGGCCGCTGGTGGCTCTGCAATTCGGGACATGGCATGTTGTCAACTTTCAGCGATCGGTCTGAACACTGCGAAGATTTCTGCCAATTGCCAGGATTCACACGTGGTTTGTGTCTGGTAGGCAATCATGCTTTGGTAGGATTATCAAAAATACGCAAAAAACATATCCTGGACACACCCTCTGGTCGTATCGATCCTACGCAAATGATGGCAGGGGTCGCCCTGGTTGACATCCAAAACGCGCGCCTGGTGGGCACGCTTGAGTTCCTGAGTGGAGGTAGAGAAGTCTACGAAGTGCTTTTTCTGCCAGGAACCCGACGACCCGACGTGGAAGAAATTGCATAGTCCTGGTGCGAATCCAAATTCGGAACGATTGCTTCTAGACTTTCGTCGATAGATTTTTAGTCCTCTACAAATCGTACCTTACCCGTACTGACCCGCCCCCACGGGTGAAACCAGTTTGGCAAATGAGCTCGCCAAACTCAATACACAGCTCACCGCAACGAGACAAAAAATAGATCTCTTGAAACTACCCAAAAAGATTTTGAGACAACCGAAGCATTGTGGAAGAAATATGAAGAGGTGCTGAGAGCGGAGAACGTGGAGTAAGCCGGCCAGGAATGGAGTACCTCAAAAACTAAAAACCGCAGCCAGTTCCCTACGACTTCTATGGACTATCCTACATCTCCCAAGTCCAGCGCTTTTCCGTAGCGAATCAGCATTTGCTCGCGAAGCTTTGCGTTATTCGCATGATTGAGTCCTGGGTCAGCAGCTACCAGTAGCTGCGCTTCGCGGCGTGCTTCTTCGAGGAGTTCACGATCACGCTGCAAGTCGGCTATGCGTAGTGGAGGCAAGCCGTGTTGTTGGGTGCTGAACAAATCTCCCGGACCACGCAACTGAAAATCTAGTTCGGCCAATTCAAATCCATCCGTAGACGACGCAAAAGCTTCCAAACGATTACGCCCTGCTTCGCTGACCTCATTCATAAGTACTCCGCAAAAGGAAGCGTATGTACCACGCCCAACGCGTCCACGAAGTTGATGCAACTGGGCCAATCCAAATCGTTCTGCACCGGCCACCGTGATGACCGTGGCATTGGGCACATCCACCCCTACTTCAATGACTGAAGTNCTGATCAGGACCTGAATCTCACCCGAACGAAAATTCGACATCACTTCCTGTTTTTCGCGAGCCGGCATCCGGCCATGCAGTAGTCCACTCCGGAAAGCTTCAAGCTCTCCATTTGTGAGCTGTTCGTATGCAGCAGCTACACTAGGAGCTGTAACCGTTTCGGATTCTTCAACGAGTGGGGCCACAATATACACTTGACGACCTTCTCGCAGACGATCTCGTACAAAAGCCCACCACCGCCTCTGCGCGTCTGGTTCCACTAAATAGGTATTCGTCGGTTGGCGACCACTGGGTGCATCTCGCAAGGTCGAGATATCGAGATCTCCAAAGAGAGTCATGGTAACAGTACGCGGAATTGGCGTCGCAGTCATAACTAGATAGTGGGGCCAATGGTCTTCCTGCCTCAAAGCGGCTCGCTGACGTACTCCAAACTTGTGTTGCTCATCGATGACCACCAGACCCAATTTATGAAATTTGACATCCTCTTGAATTATGGAATGCGTTCCTAGAACCACATCGAGTTCTCCCTCTNCAAGATCCTGCAAAATCTTTTCACGCTGGCTCTTTGTCGAACTACCGGCCAGGACGGCGTAGCGGACGCGACTGGCACGCATTAAACCCGCCAATGTTTCGGCATGTTGGCGGGCTAAAATCTCCGTGGGAGCCATGAGTGCCGCTTGTTGCCCGTGAGCCACAGCAACCAAGATCGCGTAGAGGGCCACAATAGTTTTGCCACTGCCTACGTCTCCTTGCAGAAGTCGATTCATGGGTCGTCCCAATGCCATGTCGGCAGAAATTTCTCGAATCGCATCGTTTTGGCTCTCAGTCAATTCAAAAGGCAACAACCTGCGAATGCGCGCATCAATTTTGGCAGTTGCTGGCAGTTCGGGAGCACNCCAGGACTGTTGCTGCGAGCGGCGTATCGAAATGGCCAGCTGCAAGATGAACAGTTCTTGAAATATAAAACGCCGTCGGGCCGCATCGAGAGATCGTTGATCATCAGGAGCGTGGATCGAACGAATGGCATGGGGTAGAGTAAGAAGCTCGTATTTCTTCTGCAAATCCTCTGGAAATACTTCTTCGGGAACATCGGCATATTCAACGACTGCCAATTCTGAAATGCGACGCATGTGATATTGGGACAGGCCTTCGGTCAATGAATAGACAGGTAACAGCAGTTTCCCACTTGCCATTGCTTCTTCTTCTGCCAACCAGGTGATTTGTGGATGCGACATTTCCCACACCAAACCGCGCCGTTTTGGCTTTGCCGTGAGTAATAAGTGCTGTCCTTCCTTGAATTTTTTACTCATAAAAGGTTGATTGAACCAATTTGCTCGGAGATGCCCACTACTGTCTTGTAGCAATAGCGAAAATCGCGTTTTGCCAAAACCACTGCTGATACTGTTCACCTCAACCACGGATCCTCGCACGCTTTGCAGGCAGTCGTCTTCCAGATCTGCTATGAGTCGCTCATCGGACAGATCAAGATAGTCGCGTGGAAAATTGAAGAGTAAATCGCTAACAGTGCGGAGATGGAGACGTGTGAGCAACGTACTCCAGCGGCGCCCCACACCAGGGATATTTTCTGCCAGGCTCATCAGGATTTCTCGAGCAGAGCTGGGAGTGTGCTGGGATGTTGTGGGGGCCGAAGGATCCATAAGTCCATTTTAGCGATATCTATCCAGCACAACACTGTCTGATACAGTCCAATTGCTCCGCTGCACCGAATTCTGGCGGATCCGGGGGGAGTAGAGTATGGCCAAGGCAAAGCGTAGATCTAAGCACTGTGTGCTGCGATTATAATCTGCGGCGGAATACCAATGGAGACCACACGCAAGTCCCCCAAGAACCTGGCCGCAGTCGGCTTTGCAAAGCCCGATTTGGCCGCCACAAACGTACAAGTAATGTCGGCTTGTAACGATTCAGCTGCTGGTTCCCCCGAATTGCAATCGAGTCCACTCGGGACATCCACTGCCAGACATCGCGCGGGGTAGTTATTGCACCAGGAAATTGCCGTACGAAAAGGCTCGCGCGGGTTCCCCTGGGCGCCGGTGCCTAACATGGCATCTATGAGCCAGGTAGTTCCCGCGGCAACCTTATTGAGATCCGAAAGAAGTTCCGTCGTTCCGGACAAATCCACAATTGGAACATCCGTATGGCAGAGGATTTGGTAATTCAACTGAGCATCCCCTTGGAAAAGGCAGGGGGACGCCAGCAAGATAACCTGGGATGGCACTCGATGGATTTGTAAATGTCGGGCGATCACAAAACCGTCACCCGCATTATTGCCCTTACCACACACAATGGTTACTGGTGTCGCTGTGCCTTTGTCCGTGGAGTGACCCGCCAGCTTGGGGTCCATCTCAAGCAGGACTTCGACCACACCACGACCCGCATTTTCCATCAGCACAATGCCGGGAATTCCATAACGGTTCATGGCAATCTGGTCGACGGCCCGTGATTGCTCGCGAGTTAAAAAGATTTCGCCCATGCAATCCAGCTTAGCAGTATCCCGTATTCCGTACTGCTAAAAAAATCGAAATCCTGCAATTCGCCTACGGTATTGTAAACGAAATACCCGTCGCTGCACCCGTTTGGAATAAGGCGCCTCGGAGACTGAGGGGAACAGGTTCTATCATATAAGGAGCACAATTACCTGGTCGATAATATCCGAGCGAGTAAACACATTCACACGGCGTACGCACTCCCATCTTGTAGGGCAACACGGGTACCGATCCGAAGAAATGAACACCGGACATAATTGGCTGGACCAGGGGGCCCCAACTGTGGCCATAACGTTCTAGGCGTACTTGCTCAAAGTAAAGTGGCTTGTGGCAGAGTGCCGAGGCTTTCCAGTTATAAGTAATCAGCGGCCAGTCGCGTGGCTGATGTTTTTCATTTCCCAAGGCACATTCATAAGGAAAATCTTCCCCCGGGTTGCCTTCGACACGGATACTGATATCGATTGCCTCAATTCCACTCTCACGAATTCTAGCTATTTCTTCGGCACAATTTTTGTCATTTTCTTCTCGCTCGCGTGCCAATTGCTCGCGGAGGATCTTTTCATTCTCGACTACCGGCTCAAAAGCAGACCCCTCTCTAAAACCTGGCCCGTTTTGTAAGCGTTCTTCTGTTTTTTCAATCGCGTCGTTCAGCCAATCTTCCTCATTGAAGGGGTCTTCTTTATCAAGTCCTTCCAACGGGTCTTCTCCGAATAATTCTTTTTCGACATCGTCACTAAAAATATCTTGTTCGGTCTGACGACGTTCCATTTCTTCTTCAATCGATTCTTCAATGTCGTTAATCTCAGGCTCTATTTCTTCTGTCTCTGTTTCTGCCACATCTTCTTCCACCGGTTCATCAAAAGGATCGTTCTCAGGAAGTTGGGCCAGGCGATCTTCCGAAAAGAGTTCCAACATTTCAGGGCCATTCGCTATTAGATCCTGTTCCGCATCCCCTTCGGTCTCAGAAAGAGCCTGGGCATCACGAGCATCTTCCTCATCCCAGGTGGCAGCCACCACATTGGCATCTCGCCGTATGCCCCTTTTACTCAGATCGCCCCCAATGCTCGGCTCATCGATATGAGAGTTGTGCGCCACCTGGACTTTTCTTGAAGCCGCGTTGGACTGGCGCCTCCACTTCAACTCACCTGCGTCGATGGAGGAACAAGACACCCATCCGGAAACAACACCAACGAGTCCCAGAAGACAAAACAATGCCTGAGTAGAAAACGGCAACCTACGACGCAAAAAATGCGTTAGAGCATTATTTATCTGACGCCGAGTACTCCGCCGTGTAATTTGGTGCTTCTTGTGTAATGGCGATGTCATGCGGATGATTCTCCCGCACACTTGCCGGCGAGACTTGGATAAATCGCGCCTCCGTGCGCAGCTCCTCGATAGTCTTGGTGCCACAATATCCCATACCGGCTCGCAAACCGCCCACCAGTTGATAAAGGAATGGACTGAGTGATCCCTTGTAGGGCACACGGCCTTCTACTCCTTCAGGAACAAGTTTGCCGTTACCGGCGCTCTCCTTTGATTGTCGATATCGTTCACTGGAGCCATGAACCATAGCTCCCAGCGAACCCATTCCGCGATACGCTTTGTAGGTCCGTCCCTGGAACAACACGCGTTCACCAGGACTTTCATCGAGTCCGGCTAATAAGCCACCGAGCATGACCACATGGGCCCCTGCCGCAATTGCTTTGGTAATATCTCCTGAGTAACGTATGCCACCATCGGCAATAACTGTTGTGTCACTCCCCGCTGCCGCTTGCGCGACGTTGTAAATCGCTGTTATTTGAGGAACACCAATACCAGAGATCACCCGCGTTGTGCATATTGATCCAGGTCCGATCCAAACTTTAACAGCATCAACCCCTGCGCGAATTAAATCCTGACATCCTTCGGCTGTTGCCACATTGCCGGCAATGACGTCGATCGTGCCGTTCTTTTTTAATCCTTTGACCGTTTCGATAACATTCGACGAGTGCCCGTGAGCACTATCGACAACTAAAAAATCAACATCCTTCTCGATAAGACTCTCTGCCCGCTGATAATCAAAAACGCCAATTGCGACCGACACACCTTGAGAATCATCTTCAGACTCAACAAACCGGGCGTAACCGCTCTCTTCAAGCTCCTGAGCAAGCT
>PATG01000051.1 GCA_002713555.1 Planctomycetaceae bacterium | reverse complement strand
AAATCACGATGATCAGAAACCCCAACATGGACGAATTCAGCGAATAACTGAGTTCTCTATTTAACTAACATCTGATTGACTAAGACGAACTATCATCTCGGTGCGCAAAGAATCTGGGGATTCTGGTGGAGAATTTACCACGCTGGCACTCTAGATAGACGCTGGCTTATGACAAGTGGCAAGGAAAGCGATTTGGGGCATTTCAATCCGATTTAAGAGACAGGTTTGCTCTATTCCAGCCCAGGCCCCGAGTTCTCAAAGACGGGTACTATGTCTCAGGCTTCGCCCATAACAGAAGAAGCTCGGCCTTTTGTGTCGGCCGCCACTTTCGGATTTTAAGCAGCACATAAGTCGAGGTTGCCATGCTATGGGCGTCAATCCGTGTAGCGTGGAACCAGGGTTTGGAAGTTAACTCAGGCTCCAGATTCAGGATATTTCGGGCTCCTCAAATTGAATCAGGCTCCCACCGTTGACACTGGATGGTTGCCGCTAACACAAGTAAGGCTCTTGGTTTCTCAGGAACTGATGTTCTCGAAAAGATAATGTGCAACGAACCACTCGTTGCCTGCGCGATAACGAAACAGCTCGGCGCAGGCCATAAAAAACATTCGCCAGCGCTGAACTGTGCGCTTCGCCTCATTGCGTGTGCAGTTGCGACTAAACATCGACACCAGAGCTTCTCGATTCTGGTCAAGGTTGGAGAGCCAGGACTCACAGGTGCGCCAATAGTGCAACCCGTTGACTCGCCATTGCCGCTGTATCTTCAGATCATCAGCAAAATGGCCAAACAAATCTTCCGAGGGCATGGTTCCCCCAGTGAAAAAGTTTTGCCCCATCCAGTTGTCGGCGCCTTCTGTTTCAAATAAATATGGCGTGGAACGATGGCAGAATATGTGGGCGAAAGCCTTGCCGCGAGGAAGGAGCCAGCGGGCTATTCGCTCAAAGAGGATCCTGTAGTTTCGCATGTGCTCAAACATCTCCACAGATAAAATCCGGTCAAACTGTTGGCTAGCGTCAAAATCACGCAAGTCTGCCGTCACCACGCTCACGTTATCTAGCCCTTGCTCATGGGCACGCGCTTCGATGTACTTGGCCTGATTGAAAGAATTTGATACTGCAGTGATGTTACAAGTTGGATACTGCTCTGCCATCCAAAGGGTGAGTGATCCCCACCCACAACCGAGCTCAAGAATCTGCATACCATCTACGATCTGAGCTCGCTGGCAGGTGAGCCGTAACATTTCAGCCTCCGCACCACCGAGAGTCGTATGGGGCTCTGAGAACAAGCACGCACTGTACTTGAGTCGCGGTCCGAGCACTTTCTGGAAGAACTCCGCCGGGACTTCGTAGTGTTGCAAATTGGCCGCTTCTGTAGCGATGGCGAGTGGAGCCTGAGCAAGCCGATCAACGAATCCCCTTACGGTTTCTCTCTGCTCATTCGAGCCAGTGGTCGGTAGTTCCTGGATGCGTCTGGCCAGCAGCCTCCGAATCCCAGGGCGGATGACAAAATCTGGCAAAAGGCCTAATTCAGCAATTTCAGTCAAACTTGTCATTGTGTCACCATGACGAAGTAGGGGAGAGTGCGGGGGGGTTGCTAGGATTATACTATGCTAGTGGCCTGACAACCCTTCTCCCCTGTCGAATAAGAACCAACATGACTTTACAGCAAATCCTCCTCACCAACGCTCAGGTTCTTGCCTGCGCGGTATGCCTCCTCTGGGGAATTAGCCTATATCGGAGAGACGCAAGTATCGTGGACCCGTTTTGGGGACTCGGCTTCGTACTCGTCTCATGGATATCGGCTGCGGTCAGCGGTGGAGGATCGCCGAGAACCCTTCTCGTCGTTGCTCTGGTGAGTGTGTGGGGCATCCGCCTATCCGCCTATCTCACCTGGAGAAACTGGGGCAAACCGGAGGACTATCGCTACGCCGCCATGAGAGAACATCATGGTTGGCGTTTTCCGCTGGTTAGCTTGCTGACCGTATTTTTGCTGCAGGGAACCATTATGTGGGCTGTCTCGTTGCCCATCCAAGTTGGCGTCGCCGAGAACACATCGTCACACCTACCAGCGTGGATCGGATCATGTGTTTATGGAATTGGATTCCTGTTTGAATCACTTGGCGACTATCAACTGGCTCGTTTTAAGGCCCAACCTGCCAATCGAGGTCAGGTGATGAATCGGGGCCTGTGGCGATATACGCGACACCCCAACTACTTCGGTGACTTCCTCGTCTGGTGGGGAATCTACCTACTGGTCGCGGCGCCCAGCACCTGGTGGTGGACGCTTGTCGGCCCACTGCTGATGTCAATCCTTTTGATCCGCGTTTCAGGGGTTCGGCTCTTAGAGAACTCGTTGAGCAAAAGACTGGTAAGCTATGACGAATATGTGCGTAGCACGAGTGCCTTTTTCCCCTGGCCACCGAAGAGTGGCTAGCCATCTCTACAAATGATAGACTTGTCAAAGTCCAAACTCATTCTAAGAAGCCACATGACACACTCGTGCCTGGTCTGGGCTGTCAGAGCAGCAGGAGGTGCCTGCCACCTAGTCCTCACACTTAATCCTGCAGTCCGTTTGCAAAAAGAAAGCATCTGACCATGCGAATTGCGATCATTGGTACGGGTATTAGCGGCAGCCTGGTCGCTCGACTGCTCTCCACACAGCACGATGTGACCGTTTATGAAGCCAATAGCTATCCGGGTGGCCATGCCAACACGGTTGATGTAACGATTTCTGGGAAACATTACGAAGTCGATACGGCTTTTATGGTCTTTAATCGGCAAACTTATCCCAACTTTTGCCGTCTTCTAGAACTACTGCAAGTACCATCTCAGCCGAGTAACATGAGCTTCAGTGTGCGCTGCCCTCGTTCCGGTCTTGAATACCAAGGCAGCAATCTGAATGGACTGTTTGCCAGAAGATCCAATTTACTACGTCCGACGTTTCTCAAAATGCTGCGGGACATTGTGAAATTCAACCGACGTGGCAGCGTGGCAGCGGTCTCTGGCGAGTTGAAAGACGGTCGGACCGTGGGCGAGTTTCTGCAGCAGTGCCGCGTTGGCCAGCCTTTTGTCCAGAACTACCTCATGCCCATGGCAGCTGCCATCTGGTCGACCAGGCCAACAGCCATCCTGGACTTTCCCGCTGATTTCATGATAGGCTTTTTTGCCAATCACGGCCTGCTACAAATGTCCGGTCGACCCGAGTGGCGAACAATTCGAGGCGGCTCTCGTTCGTATGTCGAGGCACTTCTGGACCCAATTTGGGACGACATCCACCTGGCCAGGCCTGTCGCTTCTGTGTCGCGCAGTTCCGATAAGGTGATGGTTCGGCCCGTAGATGGCCTACCCGAGCGTTTTGATCAGGTTGTATTCGCAACCCACGCTGACCAAACCTTGGACATGTTATCGGATCCCACGCCTACTGAATTTCAGATCTTGAGTGCATTTCCGTACCAGCCCAACGAAGCCGTTTTACATACCGACATTCGCTTGCTGCCGAAACGCCCCAATGCCAGGGCAAGTTGGAACTACCACATTCCCTCTGGCCAAGCAGACTGCGCTTCGGTGACCTATGACCTCAGTCGATTGCAGGGACACAAGACACCTGGCCCACTCCTCTTGACACTTAACGAATCATCGGCCATCGATCCGGAAAAGATTCTACGAACATTTACCTACCAGCATCCCGCCTTTTCGTGCGAATCCATTGCAGCCCAGCAACGTGCTGGCGAGATCAGCGGCCACTTCAAAACTCACTACTGCGGTGCTTATTGGGGCTATGGCTTCCACGAAGATGGTGTCAATAGTGCCCTAGCCGTCGCGCGAAACTTTGGAATTGAACTCGAAGCATGCACAGCTGTATCTACGAAGGAACTGTCGAGCATTACCGCAGCAAGCCGGTAACCCACCAATTCCAATACCAATTTTTCATGGTCTATTTGGATTTGCGGGAATTGCCGAAGCTTGTTGGACTGAGAGGTATCCTCTCCAATAAGAAGTACGCCAGCCGTGCTTTCTTACGTAAGGACCACCTCTTTAGCCAATCGGATTCGTTGGACGTGGAGGTCAGAGAAATCATCCAGTCGCAGACAGGCACCATCGCAACCGGACCAATTCGATTGCTCACGCAGCTACGGTACTTCGGTGCCTATTTCAGTCCACTCAATCTGTATTACGTATACGATGCGCGAGACCGTCATGTCGATTACATCGTAGCGGAAGTAAACAACATCCCCTGGAAGGAGCGCCACTGCTATGTCCTGTGGAGCGGAAACGGCCGACGGGAGGATGGCCAGTTCCAATTCTCCCACCCCAAGCAGTTCCACGTGTCGCCATTCATGGACATGGATCTAGAGTACCGCTGGCGGCTCACTGAACCCAATTCGGATTTATCGGTAGAACTCACAAACTTGGAGAATTCTTCAGCTTTATTTACAGCTCGCATGAGTCTTCAGCGTCGCTCGCTGGACCGACAGCAACTTCGTAGAATGACTCTGCGGTATCCTCTGATGACCACACAAATCACCGCTGCCATTTACTATCAAGCCCTTAAACTCTGGTGGAAAAAATGTCCTTTTTATCCCCATCCAAGCAAAAGATCCAATGCAACTCCTCTTCCTTCGACACATCCTCGACAACGAGTCAAGAAGACGGTAGCGACGGATTCCCAGCTTCCAAGTGGCAACGACTGTTCGACGCCAACTGCCTTTGTCGACGATCCGTCCAGCAAAAACTCTCCCGGATTGAGTCAGGCCAACTGACCATTGTTGACCGTAGCGGCGCTCGAGAATTGGGACACGTCGGGGATCTGGACCTGACCGGAACAATCACAGTACACGATCCGCGGTTCTACTACTATCTGATCCTGGGCGGATCTCTCGGTGCGGCAGAGGCTTATATCCGGGGCTATTGGGATTCTCTAGACCTCACTGCGGTCATGCGAGTGCTAGCCTGCAACGCTAATGTCTTGAGTCGCGTTGAGAAAGGGATCCCTCAAATGCTGCAACCCCTGGGATCTTTAGTCTATAGGCTACACAGCAATAGTCGTGCTGGCAGTCAACGAAACATCGCGGCACATTACGACCTTAGCAATGACTTCTTTTCACTGATGCTCGATCCCACAATGACTTACTCCAGCGGGATCTACCCTTCACCTAACAGTTCACTTGAAGAAGCATCCACAGAAAAATACGACCGCATCTGCCGAAAACTTAACCTTTGCCCAACGGACCACGTATTGGAAATAGGCACCGGCTGGGGTGGTTTCGCTGAACATGCTGTCCGACATTATGGTTGTCGCGTTACCACGACAACCATCTCGGAACAACAGCACTCTTACGCTGCCAAGCGTTTTGCCGAAGCACCGCTGAATGATCGCATTACATTATTAAAAAAAGACTATCGTGACCTCAGCGGGAAATACGACAAACTTGTTTCGGTCGAGATGATCGAGGCGGTGGGCGAAAAATTTCTGCCAGGATTTTTCGCCAAGTGCTCTGCACTGCTCCGCCCTGAGGGCATGATGCTCCTGCAAGCAATCACTATTCCCGATCACCGCTATGATCACTATCGAAAGTCGCTTGATTTTATACAGCACTACATCTTTCCAGGTGGATTTTTACCCAGCATGGGAAAGATCACTAGTTGCCTACAGCAAAGCACTGATCTTACGTTCTTTCAGGCCGAAGACTTTGGGCCTCACTATGCCCGCACCTTGAAAGCGTGGCGCAATAACTTCTGGAATCAAATTAATAATGTCAGATCACTGGGATTCGACAACCGATTCATTCGCACCTGGCATTACTATCTGTCGTTCTGTGAGGCCGGCTTCCTGGAGCGTCAAATTGGCGTGTCGCAAGTACTGCTAACCAAGCCTCTTTGCCGCAGGCATGCCTTACTTGCCTCAGCAGAAGTCCAGGAGACTTAACAACCTCATTCACCTAATGCGTGCTCTGAGAAAGTCACTGAGCTAGCCACTCTCTGACTTACTAAAGGCGTCAGGACGGACGATGTGTTCGGTAAACTCCAGGAAGGTATCGTGGAGACGCTCCTGATGCCTGAAAACCTGGGCACATTGGCCGACATCCTCCTTTATCACGCGACTCCTGTGAAAAAGAGAGCTGGCAGACTGCTCTTCGAAGGAGATATCACGATGGCCAATGGCCACCCAGCCGAGGTCGATTTCTCTTTCCGACCGTTTGGCGTTTTCATCAACGAAGCTAAAGTCATTAGTGCTAACAAACGCGCGTAATGATATCGTCCATGTCATCAATGACGTCTTGTTACCGCCACCCGATGCTCAGCCTGCTCAATTCGCGGCAGGCTCTGACAATAGTGTTCCGTTCTCTATGAGTTTGAGCGCAGCGAGTGTGCCGGAACCATCCCCCCTTGGACTTGCAGGAACATTGCTCTCGATAGTGCTCGTTGCCCACCGAAGAAGTAAACAGCACTGAGACCCCCACTCACGACAGCTGACTTTTTCTTGTAGAGAAGAGGTGGCTGGGACGAGTCAATAGATCTCGTCTCAGCCTTTTTCTATGCGCGACACGGTTGAGTGTGAACAGCCATCAGACGATCTATGGGGAAGCTTTGGCAGCTGGAATCCGGGCGTATGCCATTTCCTGTTCTGCGACGGCAGCCTCAAGAGGTTGTCCACCGATACTTCGTCAACAGTTCTAAGCAAGTTTACCTGTCGACACGACTTCGGGCAGGACTTCCATTACAACCACAAACTTGAAGACGGACTGGACTTTTCTCCCTAGGGGTACACGAGTTCGCCTCGGACGTGGCCGGCTCCACTCCGGACGGTCCTGCACCGATTATGCCAGACGAAAACGGACGCTTCCCGATCCCCATATGGCTGGCGTGATAAAAGACCGTGAAGACGCGATGAGTTCGCCCTTACTTGAGTGCATCCCTCAAGCGGGCTTCACTTTCCGCATCCCAGTAACCGCAGTCAAGCTGCAGGAAGACGGAGGTGTAGGGGATCGTCATGTTGGTTTTCAGCAGGAGGACGTTAAACAACTTTGATCCTTCGTCGAGCTCGCTTATGATTTCTTCGTGCAGCATCACTTTTGTCGTATTGTTGGATAGCAATTTCTGGAGTGTTTGCCGGTACTCGGAGATGCCCGGTGCATCGGCCTCGTCCACGTTGTCCAACTCCTGATCGAGCATCACCACGGCACGAATATGCGAGGCGCTGTCGATCGCCTCCAGCACCTCCTTGAGCACATCCAGCTGCTGCGCACCGGTCACGACCGTCTCGATCCCCGGTGCGCTCTGTTTCGGGTAAGCTGAGTCGGCGACGACGATCCAGTTCCTGTGCCCAAGTGCTGGCAGTTCCTGCCGGAGCCGATCCCTCCAGTTCTGTGGGCTGTTGTCTGAAGATGCCTGCTGCTGGCATGAAACACAGACGGCCAGAAGAGTTGCAATGATGCAGTTGAGCGTAAGGTGATGGATTCTCATCGTGAGCTTTCAGTGATGTGGTGTAAAGTGTGGTGGCTACGTTGGCCCCCATCGTTTTCCAGCCGTGTCTGCAGCGACCTGAGATACTCGGTAGTTTGCCCTCCAGCGAGTTTTCAGTTGAGCGACTTTCATTCCGGGGATGGTATAATTTCTCGGATAAAACGTGGGAATCCTCAAAATTCAGGTTAAACCTTTTTGGTACGTTGATTCAAGCCCGGTCCCTGACTGGATTGCCGCGGAGGGCGTTCCTTTTCTGGGGTCGAGCCAAACTTTTCGGGGTGTTAGCGACGTTTGATTTTGGGTTCGGGGTCCGTGTGTACCGGAGCGGCTGAAAAGATTTGTTCGACCCTGGGGCTTCTTCCGAAGCCCTGCGCTGCATGCCGTTATTCTTGGGGCGAACGTACGCTACATACACTGCTGCGGGTATACCTCTGGTCAATGTCCTGCGCGTACAAGGTAATTCTTATTTGCGCAATTTATGTCCCACAAAGGCTTTGCATTGCCTATTCTGAAACATATATTGATCAATATTTGATATATGCTTTTTGCGCAATATAATTACCTACAAGAGCTTTATTTCCATATTATGAGCAACTTATGTCCCAAAACATCAGGCTACTAACTAGCGAGCAAATTGAGGCGCATTTGTGCAAAAGGCTCGAGTCTGTTCGCCTCATGAAAAACCTCAGTCAGGCCAAGTTAGCAGAAGAGGCTGGCGTTTCTCGACGTACCATCAGTCGCATGGAGAATGGGAAAGGAGTCTCACTGGATACCTTCATCCGCATCATGATTGCCCTCAATCTTACGGATTCTTTAGAAACCCTCATCCCATCTTCCGAAATCCGCCCCATCGAAAGAGTCCAACGCAAGGGCCAACGCAAAAACGCGTCGTCACCACGTATCAAAAAAAATTCGCCACTCGAAAAGAAGTGGCAGTGGGGTAATTGATGACTGATGCACGGGTCTTGCTTTGGGGAAAAGACATTGCTGCCGTAACATGGGATGAAAACCAAGAACTTGGTATTTTCCAGTATTCGCCAGATTTTTTGAAAAGTGGAATTGAAGTTTCCCCAATCATGATGCCGCTGAAGGAAGGAAACTATCAATTTCCTTCCCTTTCCAAAGAAACCTTTAAGCGGCTCCCTGGGCTGCTGGCAGATTCGCTTCCAGACAAGTTTGGAAATGCACTCATTGACGCCTGGCTCGCGAGGCAAAGTCGAACACCCGAGTCCTTCAATCCGGTAGAAAGGCTCTGTTATATCGGGTCTCAGGGTATGGGAGCACTTGAATTTCTCCCCACGATTGCTGGGGCACCTACAACCAATCGATCCGTACAAGTTGAAAAACTGGTCCGACTATCGAACCAAGTACTCACCGAGCGAGCATCGCCCACGGGGCAATTCACGAGCGAGGACGATAAAGAAGTCATTCAGGATATTTTGCGGGTTGGCACGTCTGCAGGCGGTGCGCGCGCGAAAGCAATCCTTGCCTGGAACGAAGCAACGGGAGAATTTCGATCTGGTCAGCTCGAATCCGACAGCGGTTTCACTCAGTGGATCGTAAAATTTGATGGCATCTCAAATAACAAGGACAAAGAATTGGCCGACCCGCAAGGCTACGGATTGATTGAGTATGCCTATTCTTTGATGGCAAAAAAAGCGGGCATCAACATGACACGATGCCGCTTGCACAAAGAGGGAGGCCGCGCACATTTCATGACGCAAAGGTTCGATCGAACCGAAAAAGGTGGCAAACTTCACATGCAGTCTTTGTCTGCACTAAGGCACTACGATTTTAATCTCGCGGGTGCCTATTCCTATGAGCAAGCAATCCAAACCATGAAGCAATTGCAATTACCGTTTAAGCAAATTGAAGAGCAATTGCGTCGAGCTGTCTTTAATGTGATAGCCCGAAACCAGGATGATCATGTGAAGAATATCGCTTTTNTNATGAATCGAGACGGAGAGTGGGAGTTATCCCCTGCATTCGATGTTGCCTATTCTTACAATCCAAGTGGAGCCTGGACGAGCCAGCACCAAATGAGCATCAATGGAAAGAGGGATGACTTTGATTTAATGGACTTATTGGCACTAGCAAATATCGGCGGAATAAAAGCGAGAAGAGCTCGCGAAATTGTATCGCAGGTTGATATGGCAGTTCGGGACTGGAAAGAACATGCCAGTGAAGCCGGAGTCTCAAAAAATGTTNCCAACAAAATTGCCAAAACATTCCGTCTTNATATAACCTCGATGTCGTCGGCCAAAAGAAGACGTGATCGTTATAGTTCCCAATGATAGGCAACTGACAGATGCTCCTCCAGCTCATTTACGATCTTCTGATTATCCTNACTGCNGGTTTATTGGCAGGCTTGATATGCCGNAAGATCGGNATATCGGTGCTTGTTGGGTATCTGATTGTGGGCACACTCATTGGTNCAAGCTCTTTTGGATTGATTACAGAAAAGCAACATGAAATCGAATACTTCGTAGAGACGGGTGTTTTTCTCTTACTTTTTTCTATCGGCTTAGAGTTCTCCTTGGAAGAGTTGTTGTCTTTGGGTCGCAATCTTGCCATTGGGGGATCTGTTCAAATGATCTTGGTTGCTGTTCCGGTAGCTGTCGTTTTGATGGCAGCCGACATGGACTGGCAACCTGCCCTGCTGATCGGCGCTGCCACTTCTTTCAGCTCGACCGTACTCGTATTTAAATCTCTTTCAGAATCAGGACAATCGGCACTTCCTCTGGGTCGACGTGCAATTGGCATTTTGCTCTTTCAGGATGCTGCATTAATTCCACTTTTGCTCTTGGTGCCACTTCTCACGGGCTCCAGCACAGAAGCAACAGCAAGTGTTTTTTTGCAAACAGCAATCACATCCTTGTTATTTGTTGGTGCGGTCGTTGTGATACGTCGGTTCATAGCGAGCTGGGCTATTCCGTTNCTTGCGAATCATCGCAGTCCGGACCTGGTGGTACTGTTTACTCTTGTCATTCTCGGCAGCGTGACTTTGGCCGCTTATTCCGTGCAATTACCACCAGCTATTGGAGCTTTTGCTGCAGGATTGATATTTAGCGGCAACCGCTGGACTCGACAAGTCGACGCCTTNATCCTGCCNCTCCGAGAANNGTTCGCAGTAATTTTTTTCATTAGCCTTGGTCTTCTTGCTGACCCGAGCCTGCTTTGGAAAAATCCGTTGCTCATGTTCGGTGGACTTGCAGTACTGATTGGGGTGAAAGCGCTGGCTGCTTTCGTTGCACTTCGATTGACCCGTTTATCCNGGAAATCTTCAATGGGTATGGGNATCGGCCTGGCTCATGTCGGCGAATTTGCCTTCGTGTTGGTGCTACTTGGCTTGGAAGCCGNTGTTGTTACAGACCAGCAGTACGTACAGTTGGTGACACTTGCACTTGGGTCACTGATCCTGACACCATTGCTACTACGGTTAGGGATGCGCTGGTTACAGGANCCAACTGATTTGAGCGAGTATGCCTCTGCAGACCAATCACTANAGGAAATTGGCCAACAAGCGATAGTTATTGGAGCAGGTCCGACAGGCCGACAGGTGGCTTCACGAATCGAGATGACTGGATATGACGTTTGTGTAGTGGATCTTAGTCCGATTAATCTGCATCCATTCTCACAACAAGGTTTCCGCACGATTGCCGGCGATGCTACGCAACCAGACATTTTGGACCACGCACNTCTCTCGGATGCTGCCATGGTGGTTGTNTGCGTTCCGAATGACGAGGACGCAATTTCTATAACGAAAAATGCACGCAAGAAGAACCCACATTGCTTGCTATTTGTCCGATGCCGCTATCAAGTCACGGTGACGCNATTAGCCACATTGGGTGCTAATGGGATAGTTAGTGAAGAGGCCCAGGCAAGTGAAGCACTTGTTAAAAAAATCATTCGTTCTTTTCCACCTAAAGCCTAAGGGCTTAAGCAACTAGAACCGCCAAGGTAGAGATTTCTAAGGGCCGCACTGCAGCTCTGGCAGCGAAGAAGATCGGTGTAACGNAACAGACTTATTACCGATGGCGNANTGGAANGGCTAAGTGACCCGTTTATCTGTCGCGGAGTGCCAAAGTATCTTCGGAGTGACAGGCGGTCCGGAGTTTACAGCGAACAAGGTTCGTGATTGGTTAAAGCAAGTCGAAGTACAGACTCTGTTCATCAAGCCTGGTAGTCCTTGGGAAAACGGTTCTATCGAAANCTTCAATGGCAAACTCAGAGATGAGCTNCTGAACCGCGAGCTCTTTGACACCATGCTTGAGGCGAAGGTGTTGATCNAGCGATGGAGAAAGCATNACAACACTGCCCGGTTATCGACCCCCGGCACCCGAAGCGATTCAGCCCCGTTCTAAGTTAGACACTGGTACCTTACCTGGGGACAGGTCAGGTTTTTACCAACTGGTTTTTCACCAATCTCTGCTATCTGGCCCCTGTTGAGGAAGGCCTGTCTTTCTTGAAAAGACACCGTTTTGCCGCAATACGGTTGCCCGCTTCGAATCATGCTGTGGATAGATTAAACCGTNAATCTTACTTGCAGCTTAATAAGTGTCGCCACTTTATAGAAACGAACGAACGAGTATTCTAACCCCTTACGACCCCTATGGGAGATTTGTTACGATGCGGAAAGAAATTCGAGAATTCCTGCGCCAGCTCACCTTATTCCGCTCACAAAATGAATCGCCCCACNCCTTCGCATCCCCCTGTCGAAATTTCAACCCAGCCCGCCAGCGGCGGATGGCACTGCAGCCATCTCTACTACAAATGGNACCGAGGAGCGCTCGCTCGGATGTCGACAGAAGACATCGCAGCGGGTTGCACCGACGTGATCTCTAATCTCGATCCTACAGATAGCGAATCCCCAATTCGCTTACAAACATCAATCGTCAGCGGCCACAAGGCCGATTTTAGTCTGATGATGCTTGATCCAGATCCGCTCAAGGTCGATCGTGTGCACCAACGGTTGATGTCTGGCCCACTAGGCACAGCGATCCTACCAGGATATTCATTCGTCTCGGTCACTGAGATTAGTGAATACGTTCCCTCAGTAGATGATTTCGGAAAACGACTCCTGGCTGAAGGAGAAACGGAAGACAGTCCCACTTTTGCCGCGAAAGTGAAAGGTTACGAGGATCGTTTGGTAGGGATGAATCGCCAACGACTCACTCCCGTTTTTCCGGAATATCCCAGCACGTGCTTTTATCCGATGAATAAAAAGCGCAAAGTTGGTGAAAACTGGTTTTTGCTCTCGAAAGAGGAACGGAACAAATTGATGAGTGANCATGCCCGTAGCGGCATGGCATTCGCCGGCAAAGTATCCCAACTGATAACCGTCGGTCTGGGATTTGACGATTGGGAATGGGGTGTAACGCTTTGGGCCGCCAATCCTGATTTTCTCAAAGAGATTGTCTACCGCATGCGATTTGACGAGGCCAGTGCTCGCTATGCCGAATTTGGCCCCTTTCTAACTGGATATGTCTGCACNGCTGAGTCAATGCTCGAACATTGTCGGATACTAAGCTAGCCCAGCTATTTTCTTACAGCAGCATCTGGTTCATTGTAGCGGCATCTGGAATCAGCGCTGCATTATCTGGCAACTTCAACCGNCATCTTTAGGGATTGCGTGCTTTATGAAAGCATTTTGAGNCGGCTATCGTATTTCGCAATACTTCTCACAACGACTTCCCGTGTTTACAATGANGGTTACCTTGTTTGGCTCCAGTGCGCAATCAGGTTATTCNGCTTCGAGGTTATAACGCATGCCTTCAACTCCTCAAATGCAAAAGCTTTGATGACTTCTCCATCCACCAAAACGCTGCCAGAGACCGGTGTCCACGAAGTTCTGCATCCACTCATCCAACTCCACCTGACACGATTGCGAGATAAGACAACCACGGCTTCACGTTTCCGACAATCAGTACGTCGTCTGGCAACGTTGCTTGCGTATGAAGCAACTCAAGATCTCATCCTGAGTGAAACTCAAGTGAATACGCCTATCACGGAAGCCAAAGGGNATGATTTGGCCCAACGTGTTGGTCTGATACCCATTCTACGTGCCGGCCTGGGCATGGTTGATCCGATACTCGATTTGGTCCCCTCAGCAGAAGTCTGGCACCTGGGTCTCTATCGCGACGAAACAACAGCCAAACCAGTACGATACTATGACAAACTTCCTGATGATCAGCCTGTNGATGTAGCAATCGTCTTAGATCCGATGCTCGCTACTGGGGGATCGGCAACGGCAGCTTTAATGAAACTCCGAGAATGGGGTGTCCAACGAGTGAAGGTAGTCTCCCTGATTGCATCGCGAGAGGGAATCGATACCGTTTCTTCACAATTCCCAGAAGCTCAAATATTTGTCTGCCAGGTCGATCCAGAACTAAATGACCAAAAGTTNATTGTTCCTGGCNTAGGCGATGCCGGAGATCGGATCTTCAACACACTCATCTAAATGTTCTCAACTGTGAAAATTGCATCAAGGAGCATAACTCCTTGGCGGCCCACGCCTGCTGTGTTTCGCCGCCCTAACTAAAGGCATCAAGCATGCAGCAATACACTGGACTTCTCGGCCTTGTCGTGCTCATCGGCTTGGCCTGGCTGATGAGTTCTCACAAGAGCAAAATACCCTGGCGTGTTATTTTTGGCGGGCTTGGCTTGCAATTTTTTTTGCTCTGCTGATCCTGAAAACGAGTCCGGGCCAGGCTTTCTTTCAAGCACTCGGCTATTTCTTCCAGTCCATCATTAATTGCACGGACGCTGGATCCGCATTTTTATTTGATATCTATCCACGTCCGGACGACGCGAATCTACCTCCCAGCTACACCCTGTGGAGGTGTTTTGCTTTTGGTGTCTTGCCTACCATTGTGCTGTTCTCTGCATTGATGGAGATTCTTTATCACTGGGGTTTGATGCAAAGAATAGTCCGTTTCTTTGCTTGGATCATGCAAAAAACACTTGGGACCTCCGGTGCAGAAACTTTGTCTGCAGCAGCAAATATTTTCGTAGGTCAAACCGAAACACCACTTGTGATTAGACCTTATGTGAAAGAAATGACTCTCTCCGAGTTGAATGTAGTCATGGTGGGCGGTTTTGCCACAATCGCTGGCGGAGTCCTGGCAATCTTCATTCGTATAGGAATCGATGCGGGCCATTTAATAACTGCCTCGGTAATTTCTGCGCCAGCAGCTTTACTGATCGCCAAAGTCATGCAACCTGAAACAGAGCATTCGAAGACTGTCGGCAAGGTAGAAATCTCTGTACCAAACAAGTGTGTCAATGTTATTGAAGCTGCAGCTGAAGGTGCTGCAACCGGAATGAAATTGGCCCTCAACGTTGCGGCTATGTTGATCGCATTTGTGGCCCTAGTAGCACTCGTTGATCTAGGCGTTGGCTGGCTGGGAAATCTCTGCGGATATGAAGGCAACGCAACCTGGTCACTCAACAAATCTTTTGGATTTGTCTTCGCACCAATTGCCTGGTTGATTGGAATCCCGTGGGACGAATGCGAAACGGCAGGCAGCTTGCTAGGCACGAAGATTGTCGTCAATGAAGTCCTGGCCTATTATCAACTCAATGATGCCGCTCAACTAAGCGAACGATCCTACCATATCATGACCTATGCCTTATGCGGTTTTGCCAATTTCAGTTCTATTGGAATCCAACTCGGCGGTATCGGTGGTATAGCCCCGGAGCGGCGTAGCGATTTAGCCAAACTGGGTTTCCGGGCCATGCTCGGTGGTACATTAGCCGCTTTAATGACAGCCTGCATTGCCAGTCTTTTGCTATAATCCACAGAATATCATTCACGTTTCCATTGTCACGGATTGCGTCGCTACGAACAGAAGTCTTTACAAAAAACCTCCCCAACACCACTTCGCACAGCTGTCCAACTTCTTCATCCGAAAGGTTCTCCCCAGATGAAAATCCTACTCGACGAAAAATCGCTCCATGAAGGTGTGGCCCAAATGGCTCGCACTATCGAGCAAGCCTTTGAAGGTCGCCAGCTTACGATCGTCGGCGTGCTTACGGGCAGCGTCGTTCTCATGGCAGATCTGATTCGTCAAATCGATCAACCGATGCGAGTAGGTGTCATTCAAGCGAGCAGCTATCGTGGAGCAACAACCGAACGTGGTGAACTCGTGATTAATTCTGAACTCATGATCGATATCTCTGGTCGAGATGTTCTACTTGTGGACGACATATTCGATACGGGTCACACTCTGGAGAAGGTTATCGCCAAAATGCATGAATTCGGTCCCAATTCGATCCGCTCCGCAGTCTTACTCCGCAAGGAGGGACGTCAGGAAGTCCAGTACCAGCCTGACTTCACCGCATTTTCAATTCCAGACGAGTTTGTTGTAGGCTACGGTCTTGACTACGAAGACATGTATCGCAACTTACCCTTCCTGGCAGCGCTCGAGCCGACCGATCTAGAGAAACATNCTGCTCAGATCAACTAGCCCCTCACCTACAACTTTGTTACGAATGCCTCAATCTTCAGGCTTCCCTCGCTCAAACGGATCCGGTAGTAAATCACCAAGCAAATAATTGGCGACCTGCACCGACTGATCAGCGTCTACCAAAATCACATGCATATCGGCTCCGAACTCGGCGAGGAATTGCCGACAGGCACCGCAGGGAAGGACGCCTCCGGCTGTTGCCACAGCCACTGCCGTCAGCTGCCGATGCCCGGCCGATATGGCTGTGACAGCCGCCACNCGTTCTGCGCANAGGGTAAGTCCTAGTGAAGTGTTTTCAACATTGGCACCACTCAGGATATTTCCATCCGATGTCCGTACTGCAGCACCTACTAAGAATTTTGAGTAGGGAGCATAGGCATTGCTGCGTGCCGCCAAGGCCGTTTTGACCAACTGTTCTATTATTTGTGGATCCATAGAACATTCCTATTGAGGGTCGTACAATCAGGTAACCCGCTGAGCAATGATCAACCCAGGCGGTGTGCAAGTGTCGTTAATCTCGATAGCTCTCCGTAAACAATGGCGCCCTGCTTCAACACTATCTTGAGGTGCATAAAGTTTGGCCAGCGGCTGCCCGAGGATGACTTGGTCACCCAATCGAACTAACATTTCGATACCCGTTGAATGATCAAGCACGTCGTCTATTTTCTGGCGTCCACCATGCATGGCAATCACAGCCTGACCAAGTTCTTCGGCATTGATGCCGGCAACAAAACCTGCTCGAGACGCAACGACCTCATGAGCGGGTGCAATCCGAAGTGGCAATCCAAGATCTCCCCCCTGGGCAGCAACCATTTGTTCAAATCGTTCGCGAGCGCTACCCTTGTCTATCGTTTGTTGCAATCTATTCTTTGCTTCATCCAACGTGCCAGCAATTCCAGCAGACAGCAATAACTCAGCACCCAGCGATAACGTAACTTCCATTAGATCTGCTGGTCCCTTGCCCTCCAATGCGCCCAGCGCTTCGGTGACCTCTACAGCGTTGCCAACCATTCGTCCCAAAGGTTGATTCATGTCTGTCAGCAGAGCTGTGGTTGCCACNCCCATGCGCTTGCCCGTATGAACTAGCGATTCAGCCAGCTGAAGCGCTGAATCCTTTGTCTTCATGAAAGCGCCGCTTCCAAATTTGACGTCTAGTACAAGTGCGTTCAGATTTTCAGCCAACTTCTTGCTCATGATGCTGGCGGTTATCAGAGGAATCGAAGGGACGGTTGCTGTTACATCACGTAGCGCGTANAGTTTGCGATCAGCCGGCACCAATTCTGGCGTAGCACCATTAATTGCACAGCCTACCCGTTCAACAACAGTGCGCATTTCTTGCGTGCTTAAATCTGTGCGAAAACCGGAAATTGCCTCCAACTTGTCAAGAGTTCCTCCGGTAGATCCTAAACCACGGCCCGAAATCATGGGGACCTGCACATCGCAACAGGCAAGCATCACGGAGAGTGGTAACGAAACCTTGTCTCCAATACCACCAGTCGAGTGTTTGTCAACTTTTGGCAATCCTCCCGCAGACCATTCCAGGGTGACTCCCGATGCCAGCATGTGATCCGTAAGCGCGGCAGTTTCAGCCACATTCATACCACGCAAATAGATGGCCATAGAAAGTGCAGACATTTGGTAAGCGGGAATATCTCCCTCCACATAACCTGCTAAAAAAAAACCTATCTCTTCAGCAGTCAGTTCGCCACCGTCACGTTTTTTTGCAATGATCCAAACAGGATTCATAGGAGCATATTAGATTGTTCAGGAATACATGGAATAAACGAAATACGATCCGGCGATAGGGAAGCCCTGGGNAAACGCTATACTATAAGGTTTGCAAAACACCTTGGAAGATACTATTCAGCTTCGGCAATGCCTTCGAAGCGGCTTCCAGAACCTGGTGACCAGTAGTCGGCGTCAAATGGTCGGGAGTTCCTACATTGGTGATTGCCGAAAGCCCCAGTACACGCAACCCTGCATGCCGCGCAACAATTACCTCCGGAACCGTCGACATCCCCACAGCATCACCGCCAATTTGCCTGGCCATCCGATATTCAGCGCGTGTCTCATAAGTAGGTCCCAAGAAGGCTATGTAGACACCTCTGTGCAAAACAAAATTTTGTTGGCGAGCAATCCTTATGGCTAACTTCTCAAATTTCAAGTCGTAGGGCTCGGACATATCGGGNAAACGAGGGCCCAGGCTCTCGTCGTTGATCCCGACCAGAGGATTTCTAAAACTGAGATTTATCTGATCGTGAATCAACATCACATCTCCTACCTGGTAGGAAGGATTGATTCCTCCAGCCGCATTGGTAACCAACAANACATCGACTCCCAGGGCTTTAAGCAGTCGCACGGACAAAGTGGCTTGCTGGGGGCTATAGCCTTCATAGATATGAAATCGACCTTGCATTGTAACCGTCTTGCAACCGGCCAGCATGCCACAGAGAAGTTGTCCGTTGTGCCCCAAGGAAGTTGCCTGCGGCAAACACGTTATTTCCGAATATTGGATCACCTCCTCAACACACATCGCATCGGCCAGACCCGCCAACCCGGACCCCAAAATGAGACCGACGCGAGGCGTGCAATCCCACCGCTTTTGCACGGCTTGAACAGCAGACTCAATTTGTTTGGCTAGCNCTTGCATGAAATCACAGAAGTCTCAGGCCAATCGGAATTCTTGAACGACGGTTTCAGCAACCACACATGTCTTGCGCACAGGATGCTGCAATTTAATCCGCGGCCATTTTTAACGCCTCATGCCCCAGCACCCCCTCGACAAGCGCACAAAGCTTCGGCTCGGCCGAATTCGCAACGGCCACGATCTCCTCAACCACGGCCGGTTTGAGAGCATCCGGCAAACACATGTCCGTGATCACCGACAATCCAAAAACACGCATCTCTGAGTGGACCGCCACAATAACTTCAGGGACCGTCGACATCCCCACCACATCCGCACCTATGGCCCGCAAAAAACGATACTCCGCCCGTGTTTCCAAACACGGTCCCGTGACAGCAACAACCACACCCCGATGCGCAATAAAATTATTGCGCCGAGCTATTTCCAGTCCGACTTCTATGAGTTCCGGCGTGTAGGGTGCCGACATATCGGGAAAACGTACTCCCAAACGATCATCGTTGATACCCACCAATGGGTTATCACCCATTAAATTGATTTGATCATCGATGATCATCACATCGCCAGCCTGATAGAGTGGGTTCATCCCACCCACTGCATGTGTCACAATCAATAGCTCCGCTCCCAGAGCACGCATCACACGAACTGGCAAGGTGATCTGCTTAAGTGGATAACCTTCGTATTGGTGAATCCGTCCTTCCATGGCGATGACTGGCAAACCCTGAAGGCTACCACAAACCAGACGCCCACGGTGACTGGTTGCGGTTGCGCAGGCAAAGTGAGGTATGTCCTCGTAGTCGATCATGACACGGTTTTCGATTTTTTCGACAAGCCCTCCCAGTCCTGTCCCCAAAACAATACCTGCGTGAGGAGTTTCAGACCACTGAGCACGAATCGCCGCAGTCGCTTCTTCAATCTTGTCGTAAAGATCTAACATCAATAACCCTCATGACTCTTGTTCGATTCACCTTGCTCGCCTTGGGCGATTGCTTGCGTGCCACTCGTCCCCAATCGCGTAGCTCCCAGAGCCACAAAACGCTGTGCATCAGCGTACGAGCGAATTCCTCCCGAGGCCTTCACCTGCACCTTTGTGCTACAGTGTTCGCGCATCAATTGTACATCATGCACCGTTGCCCCGGTAGAAACGAATGCACCTTGGGCATCTTTGACAAAACCAAAACCGGTTGAGGTTTTGACAAAAGCAACTTCTGCGTGTTCGCAGATACCACAAAGGCGTATTTTTAAATCGTCATCCGAGAGCAGTCCCGTTTCGAAAATCACCTTGACAATAGCATCTGCAGATCTGGCCGCCTCATTGACGGCTCGAATATCACTCTCCACAAAATCCCAATCTTTGGCGAGTACCCTTCCGATGTTTACGACCATATCGACTTCTCGTGCACCCTGAGCGCAGGCGACATCGGTCTCACGAACCTTGCATGCGGTCGAAGTTCCTCCGTGTGGAAAACCGACAACTGTACTCGGCGCTGTTTGGGAACCAGCCAGTAATTCAGTAGCAAGCGGGACCATAGAGGGCTTCACACACACACTGGCCACCGCCAACTTGGCGCACATCGCACACGCGTCGCGCAAATCGTTTTCGGTCTGTGTGGGATGCA
The DNA here is from genome assembly GCA_002713555.1 of Planctomycetaceae bacterium. The sequence goes on along the minus strand of PATG01000051.1, from coordinate 3,803 downwards.
AAACCGCGTGGTCGATAAGAGAAAGGATGGACATTAGGATGGGCCTTACCTGGACAAGGGATTACGACTTAGTAAAGAAAGCGAGTCCTTGCATTGGGGGTAGGGTTGAAATCCACAAGGATTGATTCTTACTGTTCACTTCATGCCTTTGTTTTACTCACTATTCCCAGTGGGGCAACACTCGATCGACTCCAATCACGCAAAGGTTTATAAGCTTCTAAAAGCACTGGCCCTACTGCGGCAACTCACTTCCCGCCATGGTGATTCCGGCCACGAAAACATTCGGGTCGATGGTTTCGTTGTAAAAGCGGACCGTGCCATCCGCTGATGAGATTATGATGCCTCCCGGGTGGAATCCAAAGGGTTGGTTGACGTTATTGCAATTCATTAATTGCGAAGTATTGCAAAAGTCGTTGATCGTCATCCATGTATTGTAATTGCCCCATCGGAATCGATTGTTTCTGCTCCGGTCTTCTTCACCGCTATAAGAAACTCCGTCATGGACTCCGTACATAAACGGCTTGGCTACTGATTCGAAATACATCCAAGTGTTCGATAAGCCGTCCGTCACATGACCCGGTCGGATGCGTCTGCGGTCGGTTTTGGTAGGATCGTTTCCATTCAAAAAATCACGTTGCAACATTCCATCCCAGGCCGGATCAGAATCGGGTGTACCATTCTTACCATCCAACAAGCCAGCATCAATGAGTGGGTCCAACGAGTCGGACCCCACGATATCAACGCGGATCGCTGCATGATAATCTGTAGCATGCCTTTCTTCTTGCACGACACCCGATGAAGGGCAGATCAGAATACCCCCTAAATCCTGCTTGGTATGGGCTTCGTTATTGGACCTGTTATTTTCATTCCAATCCCAATCTAAATCGATACTCTGGAATGCATTGCCCTGCTCAAAGTGCGGTAGCAGCATGGTCAATCCATTGTGACGAGACAACTCAGGCTTGATGCCACTATTGGTAGCCGGAGTTCCCAAACGGGCTTGAGAAGCAGGTGCAAAAAAACCACCTGCTGATTCGAAATTTAGGGCAGCCAAGGTAAGGTTTTTGAGATTGTTCTGGCATTGGGCCCGCCGTGACGCTTCGCGAGCCGCTTGCACTGCCGGCAACAACAGGGCTACCAGGATGCCGATGATGGCAATCACTACCAATAGCTCTACCAATGTAAAAGCCGTTTTTTGGTAATCCAAGCGTCTCACAGATTTCCCTCGACAAAGTGCAGGTACCGTCCCCTCGCCGACCTGACTGCCCTCACCATCCTACCCATGACGATAGGTATCAGCCAGAACCCATTGCTTTTATTGCAGGATTGCCAGGATAAACCGAGAGCTTCAACGGCAAACTTCGAGATAAGCTGATCGATCGGGAACTGTTCGATACGATACTTGAAGCCAAGGTACTCAGCGAGCGATGGAGAAGGCATTGCAACACAGTTCGTCCACACAGCCAGGGTATCGTCCACCAGCACCAGAATCGAACCAGCCGAAGAGGAATATTTTCTGCTGGAGACGTGCATGGTGACATCAAGCTTATCACCGTTGCCTTGGCAGAGGGTATTCAGGCAACCATCTACGCCTTCAAAGAAATTACCAGTCCCTATTGGCTCAATGAAAAAAAAATCCCGAGACCAGAAAATTGCCATGATCGGCGAAAAAACCAGCCAGGCCGCACGTAAAAAGTCCAGCCGATGAATAAAGTGCTGGAGCGCACTGCAGATGGCATGTAGCCATCATGCACTGCTGATGTTTGCCAGGAAGCAGCGCAGATCAAAGTCACCACTTTCATGATTACCCTCTTGGTATCCTTACAAGTAGAAAGTATCATTTTTCAACTTAAGGCCTATTCAAGAACCCTGCAGGGAACGCCCTCTGTGGCGTTCCGAGCTTGACGTTAAACCCGGAATAGCACGAAAGCACCTTTAATCGATAGGCTCTTAACGTACCAGATCATTTAAGGTTTCTATCCTCTGGAGCTAACTTATGTCCAATACTCAATCTGTCAGTGGAAAACGCGTCCTCGTTACAGGAGCCGGAACCGGTGTGGGAACGGGGGTCGCCTTGGAATTTGCCAAGGCAGGCGCTTCAGTAGCTCTCCATTATTCGAGGAGTGACGAGGGGGCGAAGCAGGCTGTTGCCGAAATACGCGATGCGGGTGGTATCGCTGAAATGTTTCAAGCCGACTTCAGCACGCTTGAACAAGTGCGCCGATTGGGACTAGAAGCGGTCGAGTTTCTTGGTGGACTCGATGTGCTGGTCAACAATGCTGGTATTACTACCAATGTGCCCTTTGAAGACGTGACCGAGGAGCAATACGACCTACTCTACAACGTCAACATCAAAGCCCAGTTCTTTCTTACACAGACCGTACTTCCTGAACTCGAAAAATCACCTGGCGCTGCTGTGATTAATCTGACGTCGGTCCATGCATTTGCAGGGATGACGGAACACTCGATCTATGCAGGTACCAAGGGGGCGATTGTTGCCTTTACGCGAGAACTCTCTCTCGAGTTGATTCAAAAAGGGGTTCGCGTCAACGCTATCGCACCCGGTTGGGTAGATGTTCCCAATCAGCACACTGTGATGGGTGAAGATTTCGACTGGGAAGACGCCCAAAAAAATGTGCCAGTCGGGTTTATTGGCCAGCCATCGGACATAGGGCAATTGGCAATCTTCCTGGCGTCTGATCAATCGCGATACATTTTAGGTCAAACGATCATCGCAGATGGAGGCCAATTAGCGATCATGCCCAATACGGGCGATTTTCGCGAGCGACGGGATTATCAGTTCGGACAAGGGTATGTGCCTGGACTGAAATGACGGTTCGTTAAGCAAACTTTTTTGTAGCCGGATCCGCCAGGATTCGGGGGAGCAACTGAGCACGGTTGCCAGTGGCAAGCGGGCGCAGGGCGGTAGCAATAGGGATGGAATACGCGCGGGTATCTCGTGTAGCCGGATCCGGTAGGATTCGGGGGTGTAAAGCAACGCCAAGCCAACTGATAGGTTCCCGAAGTCGGGCGACATCGGCTACGATGGGAGAAGTGACGGCGCGTTTAACCAACAACAACCGTTTGTGGCTCGCAAAACTCGAGCAGACCTTCCAGGCCCCCTTCGCGGCCATACCCTGACTTTTTCATGCCGCCAAATGGCGCCTCGGGTGCCGGGCCCGAACCCGTATTGATCCCCACATGGCCAAAAGTAAGTGCAGCCGCGCATTTTTGAGCCCGTGCCGCGTCCTGCGTAAAGACATAGGCAGCCAGGCCGTACTCGGTGTCGTTCGCAGACTGGAGTACTTCGGTTGTGTCTTCGAACTGGCTGACGGCCAGGACAGGACCAAAAGTCTCCTCACGACACACCAACATCTCGGGCTTGATTCCCACCAGCAACGTCGGCGGATAGAAGCATCCCCAATTGTGTTCCGGTGGAGAGGGGTCGCCTCCCACCAATCGTTTGCCACCCTGCGAAATCGCATCAGCCACGTGCTGAGCAACCTTATCGAACCCGGCTTTATTAATCAGTGGGCCAATATTCGTATCGGGATCCATGCCGTCCCCTACCGTAAGATCACCCACTCGCTGGGCAAGCCGATCCACAAAGGAATCGATGATCTTTGCATGGGCATACACTCGATTTGTGCAGACACACGTCTGTCCACCACCGCGAAATTTATTCGCAATCAAAGCATCCGCGGCCACGTCCAAATCGGCATCTTCAAAAACGAGAAAGGGGGCATTGCCACCCAGTTCCAAAGCCAATCGCTTCACGTGGGGGGCCGTGGAAGCAGCCAATA
>PATG01000050.1 GCA_002713555.1 Planctomycetaceae bacterium | reverse complement strand
GAGACACGCAAAAACCCCTGCTCAAGGTAATCACCTCAAGCAGGGGCTTTCTGCCTACTACAGTGGAGCCGAGGGGGCTCGAACCCCTAACCCCCGGCTTGCAAAGCCGGTGCTCTCCCAATTGAGCTACGGCCCCAATCATATTTGGATTGGGGAAATTAGACCAAGAATTGAAAAACTATTTCAGAATCCTGATCCAAAAATCCAATTCATTCACCCCGTTGAAAAATCATGACCTGATAAACATGACACATAGTCGACAAGACATAGTGACAAATCCAACAAAAATCAGCAGAGGTCCCAACTCTAACCGCAACCCCTTCTGGCCAAAAACGCTNACTNCNCCAATTNCGGCTTGNCCAAAACNCCNCTTCGCCAAACGGNTATTGGATTCCGTGCACTAGCACGCGATCCAATTCCGGCTTGGCCAAAAATGGGCGTGCCAAGATTCGAACTTGGGACCTCAGCCTTATCAGGGCTGCGCTCTAACCAACTGAGCTACACGCCCGAGCAAGTAGTGGACACTCTGTTAACTCGGGGACCTCAAATCCTGGAAACATGCCAGCAACTTTTTNCTGTGAACACTTTGCGCAAAGGACATCGGTCGAATCGGCCATTTTAGGATCCCGTCGGTTGCTGTCAAACGGCAAATCTATGGGCTAGCAGGGGTATTTCATCCGACTCGTCANGCTTTTGCCCGCAGTCCTTTCTAAGAAAGGCCTGTCAGGATAGTGACTGCCAGCTGATTAATCCTAGTTGAGAATCATTGATCCAACCCTGATATGGCTCTGGCAGGGATTGGGGCATCGCTGCAGAAACTGGGTTAAATATGTGGACTAGGCCTACACTGAGGCAAAAGGCTATAAAGCTGTCCCTGGAGAACCCCCAATACGGTGTTTATAGGCCCTGTTGGATTTGGTAATTGGGGAGTCCCAACCATCCAAGGCGGACGGCCTTACGCGGGCGTGGAATTTTGGNTTTTTAGAATTAGGTGCTTAGACGCTCTGAGAGGATTGGTCTAAGTGAATATTATCTTTATGGAAGGGTCCTGAAATGCTTTGTCTGCTTCGCAATTGGGGATGTATTCTTGGCTGCGTTTTTGCGCTCCTGCCACGCGCATGTCAGGCAGNTCCTTCAGTCGTCGACGCTCTCAANCTGAAGCCAGTCCAGGATGGGATTCAAATCGATCATCCGACATCCCAGGAGTTGGGGCAATGCACGATTAAAGCTGAAAAAATAAATGGTTGCACTGCCTGGGTCGTCCGCGATCCCAAAGGAGAAATACTAAGACAGTTCTCTGATTCGAATAACGATAATATGGTCGACACTTGGGGCTACTTTCGGTCTGGTCTGGAAGTCTACCGTGACATTGACTCCAACAATAATGGNAAAGCGGACCAATATCGGTGGTTTCATTGGGCGGGAACNCGTTGGGGAATCAACACGGACGGTGATGCCAATAACATAATCGACGACTGGAAATTGATTTCGCCCGAAGAGTCTGCTGAACAGGTCATATCAGCACTGCGCAACAAAGATGTCAAACGATTTGCAACGCTTGTACTCAAGCCCGAAGAGATCGAACGATTGGGGTTGGCCCCCGCGCAAGCCGATAAGTTGGTGCAACGATCGAAGGCGGCGGTTACCACTTTTAAGAATTTACTAAATTCCGAAGAACTCGACGATGACTGTGAATTCAGTGATTTTGGCGGCTTAAAACCCGGCATGGTGCCAGCAGGCACCAATGGATCTCGTAAGGATGTGATGGTGTATGAAAACGTCTGGGCCATGGTTCGCATGGGTGAGGCACATCAACAGATCCAACTTGGCACCATGATCAGCATCAAAGGGGCCTGGAAATTCATCGATGGTCCTGCGCTTGGTAATAATCGTGAGGGGCTAAGCTTTTTCTTCTTCCCGGATAACGGAGGCGGAGCGGGTGTTGGCGCTGTTGTCAACCTGAGCAATGAGCCCAGCGAGAAGCTGCAAGATTTGCTCGCCAAACTGGAGCAATTGGATGTAAAGATTACCGAAGCTGCCGACCAGGATAAGCCCGGCTTAAATGCCAATCGGGCCAAACTGCTCATGGCCATTGCAGAAGCCATGCCNAATGCGGCCGAACGTGAGCAATGGCTCATGCAATTGGCCGACATGGTCAGCGCGTCAGCCCAAGACGGCTCTTATCCCAAAGGCATCGACTTTTTGCGGGGCATGGAGCAAAAACTACGCGACAACAAGGAGTCCATTGGGATCATCTCCTACTTTGAATTTCATCGAATGTCTGCCCAATACTATGCAGAAACTCTCGCTGATCCAGATGTGGACTACGCCAAAGCNCAGGCAAAATGGCAAGAGGATCTAGAAGCGTTTATCGAACGCTATCCTGAAAGCCCCCACGGTGCCGAAGCACTTCGTATGCTGGCCATCAATACCGAAATGGCAGGCAACAACGATGCAGCCATCCGCTGGTACCGTCAGATCTTGGAGGATTTCCCGCAAAGCCCAGCCGTGGCAATTGCCCAAGGNGCAGTCACACGCTTGACATCAGAAGGGCGTNCGATCCAGTTGAAAGGCGACGCTATCCGAGGTGGCAAAGTTGATCTAAAAAAATATCGTGGCAAAGTCGTGGTAATCCAATACTGGACGACGACAAGCCCTCTCTGCATAGCAGACCACGCAGTGCTTAGTAATCTGTACAAGAAGTATGGGGGGGCCCGGGGACTAGAAATAATCGGNGTCAATCTCGACTTCGATCAGAAANANTTGCNNGCCTATATCAAGTCNAATCGTCTACCCTGGAAACAACTCCACGNAGAAGGTGGCTTTGACAGTCGGTTTGCCAATGAGATGGGAGTCGTGACCGTCCCGCTGATGTTGCTGGTCGGTCCAGATGGCCTGGTCATTAGCAACAACATCCAAGCTGCCGAAATCGAGTCCGAACTCCAGAAACTTCGCCCCGCCACTTTGTAGTTCGAAACTCNGCTGAGCTGCAACNGCCTCTTGGGTTGCGTGTAGTTTCTTCAATAGAGATAGCCATTTATGTAATTGTTATCCTGATTGCTAGCATCACTGCAGACATGTTACAGCTTATAGAATCGGAAAATATTAGCTGGCAAAAACCAAACTATGATTTGGCACGTAAATCGCAATAGAAGCTACGGAATTAGGTTCGCTCAACCTGAATCATCTAAAACCAGTAAGGCCGGGAAAGATTTCCCGAATACTCAGCATGGAATACGCCACCACATTGACTGTCGTTTGGATCACAATTCACCTGCTCGGACTCGTCGCTGCCTGGGGGCTACGCATGCTCAGTGGCAGTCGTTTTGAAACGCTGACCCAATCCTGCTTTCTCCTGACCCTACTGCTGGTTTCATTAACAACTTTGGTAGGGCATGTTTGCAGTTTTGAATTATGGCATCTATCCGCAGCCACACTATCATTGATGATATTGCTAGCAGTCGTGGATTTCCGCCTGGATCGTCCGCTTCCTGCTGGTATCTAGCCCGGACTAGAAAGAGAACTAAGCTTGCTGGGTTGAAAGCGGATGAAAATAAAAGACTTGCCCGCTTCCTGGGTCAAAAAGCAATCCTCTTTTACCCATCTTTTCAGCTTCGTGCGCAATTATCGGCAAAATCGGAAAAAAACTCCCTTTCGGTAGTGTTCGTTGCCGAAACATCTTCCAGACCGACCATTTCTCGGTAGTAGCGCCAACTGGGTGCTGTACGGAACTAAGCGTATAAGCCGTCGCGAACATAGAAGGAGCGATGGCGTTCATTCTCAATAGAGGAGAGATCATGCGGAGCTTAATCTATGGCCTGGTACTTGCAATGGCGCTGGTGCCAATCGTTCAAGTGCGGGCCGCCGGTCCAGACAGCAACCCAAAAGCAAAACAAATTGCTGACGCGCTCAAACAAAGCGGCAAGCTCGAGGACTACCGTGTTGGTGTCAAATACGAAGATGGGGTGGCATGGCTAATAGGCAGTGTCACCAGCCCGCAACAAAAACAAATTGCTGAACAAATTGTTCTTAATTGCGAAGGTGTGTCAAACATTGTGAGTAAACTGGCTGTCGAAGGCGTCTCCTCACAAGCCCAGCCAAAACAAGATCTGAAAATACAAACTGCTAGCAATGTGGCGCCAGTAGCAAAGCAGGCCCGGCAACTAAAACAACGGACCCAACAAACTGCCCCGAGAGCAAGACGAGCTCCCAGCGGTAATATGCCCGTGCCCTACGCACGCGCTGGCTATCCTCAGGGTGGCCCAGGTATTCGACCCGCTGGCTTCAACCAACATGCTCAATACAGCCCCAAAGGCGGTTATATGCCAGGTAGAAACATGGGCCCTGCACCTATGGGGGCTCAACGCCCTGCCGCCGTTGGTCAGGCTGTCAACTACGACAATCCACAAATGCCCGGCTATGCCTGGCCTAGCTATGCCGCATCGCCAAATTATGCCGCTCTCACATACCCCAAGCAGTATTCGGCCTCTGCCTGGCCGTATATTGGCCCATTCTATCCCTATCCCCAAGTGCCTTTAGGCTGGAGGAAAGTAACACTGGAGTGGGATGATGGCTGGTGGCATCTCGACTTCTCCGACTGCAAACATTGATAAGTAATCGCTGAAGTCCAAATTGAAGTCCATACTTGTAACCCACGTCAGCCTTGAAGGTTGGCGTGGGTTACTTATGTCTGGGTCGAGCTGAAATCTTAAGATTGCTAGCGATGCTCGCTTGAGTGTTCTATGTCCATGTGTACCCGGNGCCCTNGCATCCCAGCGCATAACCCTGTAGGCAGCGNCCTCCATACATACCGGCCNCGAGGTTTGCGAAATTCACACTTCGGCAATCCGATGAAGTGCAGCTGGACTGATCGATATTTCCCACATAATCAGAAATGGCCGCAAGTTCTACCTAAATTCACTCGATAACTTCTATATTCACTGATCTGAGTTCTCGGATAGATAGAGGTAGATTCGATGTCACGACCAAACAGATTCACCATGGCAACTTTGATCTTTGCCTTTGCGTTGTCTGCACTTTCAACATCTGGTTGTTTCTGGGGACTGTCAACTTTGGGGCCCAGTTTGGGTCCATTTGCCATTCCCGTTCCAGTGAATCCGNTGATTTCCAAACGTAAAGAGGACGAGTTTTGGCAACATGAACGCTACGATCGTGTGCCCATTCTAGGTCCGATAACTTCGGGTGCTGAAGTCGTTGCCCTCGATACTCCTAGTGATGACGAAGTCATGCGGGCTTTAGAAAAAGCCGACCCTGTGCAAGGCGGTATCCCATTTCTTTATGAGCATAACCGCAACAACGTNCGCATCGTCAAAGAAAAAATTGCGGATTACATTGATCCACCGCGCGTGTATCCCATGATAGGTCCGGCCCAGCAGCACCATGCCCACTACAAGTGCACGATTTATTACGAAGATGTTCGTCGTATCGGTTGGCCTGTGCCTCACACTTTGCGTGATGAGGATTCACAGGAAGTGATCTACGTGGACCATAACCATCTTCACATGGTGGGTAATGTCGACACGGGACAAGGAAGCCAGTTCTAAAATAAAACTTTACTTGGGGGTGCTTTGTTACTGAGGCGTCTGATGCTGCAACTCCCAGGTCGATCTAAAATTCTACTGAGTCTGGTTTTCGTCTTTAGTTCCGTCTATTCTGCCGTTGCAATTGCAGCCGGCAATACGGCTGCCGAACTGNTGGACAAGGCAGCAGGGCTTCAGCGAGCCGGTCGCCTCGAATCTGCCCAAGCGACGTATAAGGAGTTGTTGGGACAGGAACTGAGTGGCACATTGCGCGAAGAGTTATTGCGTCGATCGGCACGCCTCAACTACCAACTCGCGCAGTACCAGCAGTCCCGCGAACTCTATCAAAAACAGCTGCAAGAATTTCCGCAAGGAAAACACGCACCCGAAGGCCTGGCCATGCTGGCCTGGGTCCATCTGGCTGAGGGAGAAACCGATTATGCGGATCAGCAGTTTCGGTTACTGCANGCAAAGTTCCCCCAAAGCGCCCAGGCTCCAGAAGCCGCCTATTGGTTGGCGCTCACCTCTGCCGATGAAAAAGATAGCGTAGAAGCCTTGAGATATGTTGATTGGCTAATTCGGGAATTGTCACCTGCNGAAAAACGCAGTAGCGAAAGATTAAAACAAATTTGGCACCGGGGACTTTGTTTGAAATGCCAGCTAGCTGCTGAGACCGAACAATGGCACGCCATCAAGGATTTACTCGCCGAAAACTATGAGCACATGGACGAAGGTGCATATCGCACCAAGGTACTATTTTGGTCGGCCGAAGCAGAATTTCGCACCAGAAATTTTGATCAAGCACGCCTCCACCTTAGNGAACTCCAATCACGGACTATTGGAATCCATGAACCGTGGGTAGCCATGGTGCCTTTGAGACGTGCCCAGTTGGCTGCCCGCAGGCAGCAGTGGTCTGAAGTACTGAAAATCATCGAACCATTTGAAAAAAATTATCTCGACTTTCAATTACGATATGAAGTGGATTACCTCAAGGGTCGCGCCTTGGCCGGGNGTGGCAAAATGTCAGCAGCTCGGCGGTCCTACCAACGTGTACTAGAAAACCTATCCGCACAGAATACNGAAACGGCTGCCCGAGCGCAGTGGATGATTGGTGAAACGTTTTTTCATCAGCGCGATTACACGAGGGCTCGAGAAGCCTACACACAAGTATTAGAGTATCAAAGCGAGTCCGACTGGCAGGCGCGTGCGGCATTGCAAGCGGGTAAATGCTGGGAATTGCAAGAAGACTGGAAGCAGGCACGTTCGGTTTATAAGCAAGCTTTGAATCGCTGGCATGCCTCAGAATCGGGTACACAATTACAAGCCAGGTTGCGCTGGACTGAAAAACAATTGAGGTAAGAAGGAGGGGGCCAGGGAGCAGGTCCACAAATACTGAAGCCATGAGACGCTTACGTGTACAGTTTAAGCGAATCTGGACTCACATGGGATTGGAGTAGGCAAGGATGCACGGGATACAAATTGCACAAGTAGTACAAGTTAGTCGGAGAGCGGCCCTTGCGTTGCCTATCGCTCTCTGTGGGGCGACTCCAAGTTGGGCGCAAAGTACAGCGGTCACAACTGAGATACGGACTACAAGTTTATGGGATATGCTATGGGCTGGTGGCCCACTATTGCTGCCCATTGTGTTTTGTTCCTTCGTNCTTCTGCTGGTAGTGTTTGAGCGTAGCCTAAGTCTTCGACGCAGTCGCGTTTTGCCTCGTTTGTTTGCCGAAAGGTTCTTGCTTCAGATTAGCGAAGGAGCCCTCGACCGTGCTGGGTCNCTGGATCGCTGTGAAGTGAACGACAGTCACATCGCCCGTGTGTTTGCTGCAGCCGTTCGCAAATGGGGTAAGCCGGCTGTTGAAGTNGAACAGGCCGTATTGGACGAAGGGGAACGTGTTTCCAACCAAATGCGGCGATTTTTGCGCATGATCAATGGTGTGGCAACCGTGTCACCTCTCTTAGGACTCCTGGGAACCGTATGGGGCATGATGGAAGCCTTTGAGGCCATCGCCGGAAGTTCTGCGATGGGACGCCCTGAATTATTAGCTGACGGTATTGGGGGCGCACTCTTCTCGACAGCAGCAGGACTTTCAGTAGCAATTCCGGCACTTGTACTTTATCTGGGTTTCGTTGGCCGTGTCGATACGCTGGTCATGGAAATTGACCGCTTGGGCCAGGATCTGGTGAACCTTATTTCTGCCGAAGCACTCGAAGAACGACGAGGCGCGCGCAGTTCCAATTCCAAAAAAGTAGCTTAGCCTCGGGCGAGTATCCAAAAACAGTACTTCTATCTTGCCCCTGCTGTTGACTCTCACCATGCCTCTCAAAACTCAACAAGACGAACAGCCCAGCCTGAACTTGACGCCCATGATCGACGTCGTGTTCTTGCTAATTATTTTTTTTATGGTGGCTACCAGCTTTGCCGAGATGGAACAAGACATCGAGCTTGAACTTCCCGAAGTGGCAGCAGCTGCAGCAATGACTTCTGCACCCAAACAACGTGTTGTAGCCGTGCATGCCGATGGGCATTGCACCCTGGACAGCAAAACGATGTCATTGCCGGAGTTGACTGAACAGCTACGTATTGCACGCAATGAGTATCCTGAACTTAGCGTAGTCATTCGGGGTGATGCGGCATGTGCATTTCAGCACGTAGCAGCCTGTCTTGCGGCATGTAAAGAAGCCAAAATTTCTGAGCTGGGCATCACGGTTCGGGTTGCAATTGGCGCGCAAAAAACGGTCCGTTAACACGGGCCAGAATACGGCCGTATTATGTTCGTAATACTTACTGCACCACTGGCAATCTGGGGACTCACGTCCACGTACTGGCTGATTCTTTGGTGTGTTCTTGCATCGCTTACGGTGCTCTTGTTAGTACTCCTGCGCACCAAGTGGTCCAAGGCCCGGCCCTGGCGAAAATGTGCCATACTTTCTTTGTGGGTCCATGTTCTTTTGGCATGTGCCGCTACAACTGTGTGCACAGTCGCCGGAGCTCCCGAATCGGGAGATGAGAAGCCTATCCGTGTAGCGGTGGTCACAACCGCTCCTGAAACTTCAGAGCAACAGCCTGAAGAAGAGCTCACTCCAGACTGGGAACTCGCTGCAGAGCCTCCGCTTGTTGCGCCCGAGGTTGAACCCTTAGAAGCGCCAGAATTTGAGCCCTGGGAAGCTCCTACACTTGAACCCCCAGAAACCCCAGCCGCACCCTTGCAAGAGACTCCCCTGCCCTCTCCTCTTCCCAGCGAGAAACCTGACACAGAGGTTCGTGAGTCCGCGTCTGAAATGGTCGCGAAAAAAGCCCAAGAACCATCACCTCAGGAACCGCACCCTGAACCGGATTCAGCAGCAGCATCTAAAACAGAAACCGATGTACCCGATACTTACAGTGATCGTTTTGCCAAGGATCGGGACGAGCTTGCTGAAACACGAGGCGGTAGCGCACAAACCGAACGTGCCGTGCAAGCCGCCTTAGGTTGGCTGGCCAAAGTTCAATCCGAAAATGGTGGCTGGGATGCGTCAAGATTTGGTGCCGGAAAAGAGGATCGCGTGCTCGGAGAAGATCGGCAGCATGCAGGTGTGCGTGCGGATACTGGTGTGAGCGGTCTGGCCCTGCTGGCCTTTCTAGGTTCTGGGCATACGCATTTACGGGGCCCCTACGCTCAGGACGTTGCCAGTGGTTTAGAATACCTCAGACAATCTCAAAGATCCGATGGCTCGTTATATGGTGACGCACAAATGTTTGCCCGCATGTACTGTCATTCGATGGCAACCTTTGCAGTCTGTGAAGCCTACGCCATGACTCAAGACAAAAGGCTGGCGCACATGGCAAGAGCCGCTGTTCGCTACACACTCTCCATGCAACACCCAGCTGACGGAGGCTGGCGATATCGTCGTGGCGACACGGGAGACACAAGCCAGTTGGGTTGGCAACTCATGACGCTGAAAAGCGCAGAACTTGCCAGCATCAACGTTCCAGATATTACCTGGACTCGCGTGGAGAGCTTTTTGCGCAGAGTTCGCCGTGGATCCGTTGGCGGACTGGCAGCCTACCGTCCCGATGGTCCGGCGAGCAGGACCATGACTGCAGAAGCTTTGTACTGCCGACAACTCCTACAGGGTAGTGAAGTTTACCCTTTGGACCCGGCTGCGGTTCGCGAAGCAACCCATTCCATCACCGAAAAACTTCCCACTGCGGCAGAGCGCAATTTGTATTTTTGGTACTACGCCTCTCTCGCCCTGCACAACAATCAACATCAATCCCCCGCTGCAGCACAAGCCTGGGATGAATGGAACCAGCATCTCACCACGGCCTTAGTAACAACCCAGCAAAACGATGGCAGTTGGGACTCCAATACGACCTGGGGCGGCTACGGGGGACGCGTGTATACGACGGCCCTTTCGGCACTCTGCCTGGAAGTCTACTACCGCTATACGCCTCCAGAGACAAGCAGTGAAATAGCAGGTCGCAAAGGCTGGCAGAGTGTACGAAAGTAGGAAAAAAGACCCGAGAAAGACCTCCGTAGCACAAATTAAATCGATCTATTTCCCGAAATTTTGCATCCCCAGGATCCCTTAGCAGAGGCTTTTTTCGCTTCGCTCCACCGCTTTCATCCCTCTCCTATCTGTTTGACTTGCTACACCAGTTCAGTAGAATTGAGATAGAGTCGGTCGGCCGAAGTCGTTGTAAAGCAAGTATTTATGCAAGGCTGATAGTTGACGCGTTGTACGAGAAGTCATTGATTTTCCACACGAGGAAGCCATGGGTACAATTTTGGCATTTATCGGTACGCCGGGGCCCTGGCAAGTCATCATCGTTGCGATGGTAGTCTTACTCCTGTTCGGCAATCGCCTGCCTTCGGTCATGCGATCTCTTGGCGAAGGAATTACTGAATTCAAGAAGGGAATCAAAGGGAATGATTCCGATTCAAACAACAAGATCGAAGACAAAGGTGAGTCTCCGCAGTAGCCGCCCCGACATACGTAAGCAGCTTAGCAAATTGCAGAATCACGATGATTGATCTTCCCTTGCTCTTCATTTCGTTATTGGCTTTTTGGAGTCCCGGGCCAGCTGAGATGATGCTACTGCTGGTAGTTGCCTTATTGCTTTACGGCGGCAACCTTCCTGATATTGCCCGCAGCTGGGGCAAAACATTTGCCGAATTCCGCCGCAATCTGAATGGTATCCAGCACGAAATCAACGATGTCATCTATAGCGAGCCTGAGCAATTAGAATACCGCGATGACAGCTATCCATCAGAAGACTATGGTTTGGCCAATGATTTTGAAACGGATAGCTACGAGACAAATGAAAATGACAACAATGCCAGTACCGTTCAATCGGGCATCGTTGATAGTGGCGGCGGTAGTGACGGAGGTGACGACGAAACGGACCAACAGTCGGCAGACGATCTAGATTTACCGCGCACGGAACAGGATGCCTAGAATCACCTCGAGTCAATTCAATTGACATTTCGAGGCATTGATCATTCGAGGCAAACCCCAAAAGCATCGGCTCACATGTTACGTCAAAAAACACCTTGCCCTTGAAACAAACCCGGGCGGCTAGCTCAGTTGGTTAGAGCGCCGTGCTCACACGGCGGAGGTCACAGGTTCGAATCCCGATAAAAAGTCGCCCACACACAGAATACAAAGCCAAAAGCAAAAATCTAATTCCCCCAACCAAGTAGAATCATTGGGTTCGGGGAGGATCGTTCAANAAAGGTTAAGCCGGGTGAATACCGGCCTAAGGCCGCCAGCCATCTCCGGCCGCTTCGTATTGGGCTCTTAAGACACCNGTTCNNTGCCGTAGTTGTTCGAGCACGTGCTCATATTTCGGATNCCCGGCAAAATTNTGCAATTCGTCCGGGTCGCGNTTCAAATCGTGAAGAAATTCGTAACCGGGCNNNANGTAGNGNGCGTATTTATAGCGGGCATTCNTCACCCCTTCCCACTGGGGAATCCGTTCACCTAGCGGCGGCAAATGCTCGAGAAAGACATCGCTCCGCCAATCTGTCGCTTCTCCGGCGACCAGTGGCAGCAGGCTTTTGCCCTGGTACCGACCGGGGACGGGCAGTCCGGCCAGGTCGAGAAAAGTAGCAGGTAGATCGACATTCAGCACGAACTGATCGAGCACGCGTCCGTGACGGCTTGGCTGGAGGCGAGGATCGTAGACGATCAGGGGGACGCGAATGGACGGCTCGTAGTGCGACCATTTTCCGGCGAAACCCCGTTCGCCCAGGTAATAGCCGTTGTCTGCCGAATAGACGATTACCGTATTCTTGGCCAGCGCTCGCTTGTGAAGCGCCTGGACAACCCGGCCGACAACACGATCCATACCGCTGAGCATGCGGAAGTAAGCACGCATGTTTGCGTCGTATTTTTCGGGCGTGTTCCACCGCCAGTCGAACCGCGTGCGGTTGAGCGACTTTTTCAGAAACTGGGGATGGTTCTCAAAAATCTCCGGACTGGCAAGCCGCGGCGGTGGTATTTTTGTATCGCGGTAGAGGTGGTCAACCGCCTTGGGCCAGGGAAAGTGCCCGCTACCGGGCCGCTTGTCCCCATCTTCTGCGTGGGCCACATTGAACCACAGGTTCAAGCAAAAAGGCTGGGTGGTAGCTTGGGTATTGATAAACCGGACAGCCCGGTCGCCAATCAACTCGGCCGTGTGGCGCTGGGTGCCATCTTTCTGTTCTTTAAAATAGGGCGTGCGGTCAATTTCTTCATAGACGTCGAACGCCCGGTTGTGGTCAAACGAGTCTGGCATGTTGGCATCCCACTTGCCAAAGAAACCTGTGCGATAGCCCTGTTCGCGCAGTTGTTGCGGATAGGTTGTGCTGGCGGCGGCGTCTGACACCACGTTAACGTTGTTTTTTGAGCCATGCGACCGCGACCACATGCCCGTGAGAACGGTCGACCGGCTAATCCAGCAGATACTTGTGGTCACCATGGCGTTCGAAAACCGCACGCCTTCGGCGGCCAGGCGATCGATATTGGGTGTTTTAAGGATCGTGTGGCCGGCGCAGCCCAGCGAGTCGTGGCGCTGATCGTCGACAAAGACAAACACCATGTTTGGGCGAGCCGTTTGGCCAGGAAGTGTGCTGGCCGGTAGCAACGTTCCGGCAACCGCGCCAAGCGCCAATAACAGCAGCGGTAAGATGCGACCCTGGATCATGGTGGCTCTGAGGACGGTTTTTTTAGCAAAGCGATGTTGGCCGGGCGGTAGAGTTGGCGGCCAGGTCAGTGGCCATATTCTACTGGGCGCGCAGGCCCGTGCCAGCTTTTTTTGTGAGAAGTCCGAGTTGACTGCGCTGGGATAGCACATGTTTCAGTTCTTCGTCGGTGATGGTGAGATCGGCCAGTACGGTTTTCAAAATGTCCCAATATTCGCGGATGGCCCTCTGTTCGGGATCGATTTGCTGTTCGGGAACAAATCCCCTGCGCGACACGACCTGTTCACATCGATTGAGCCCCAGCACACCTGGCTCTGGATAGGGGGTGCTGGTGAAACTCTGCAGGAATTTGTAGTTGCCATGGGTTGCCAGGTCTTTAAAGGTGGTGATGTTTCGCTTCTGGAGTGTGGCCAGGTATTTTTTCATCAGTAAACCGGAAGCCAGGGCGTCGTCTGCTGCCCTGTGGCTGTCGGTGAGTGGTATGTTGTTTTCGGCACAAGCCTCTTCGAGCGAACATCGCGATCCCATGCGGAGCAGCGGTCGCAAATACATCAAACAAAAATAGGGCGGTTCATGCTCAACCCCGACAATTTCCATTTCGTATTTTAAGAAGCGCATATCAAAGTAAACGTTGTAGGCAGCAATAGCGCAACCATGGAGATGGGCTACCAGTTCGCCTGCGATGTCGCAAAAGTCAGGCGCATCGGCCACATGCGAATCGGTGATTCCATGAATTTCGGTAGCCGCGACTTCGCGCTGGGGGTTGACCAGCGTATCGAACACGAGGCGTGGTTCTTCACCTGGATCGACCCGTACTACAGAAACTTCAACAACCCGGTCGGTGCCCGGTGTGAGTCCGGTTGTTTCAAAGTCAATAACGGCAATGGGTGTGTCACGAATCGGCTGCGCGTAAATACCATTGGGCATGGCGATACACCGGAGCTGTTATTTATTAAATGCCAGGAAAAGGTTGCGGTTAAATGTGGGTGGCTGAGCTGACCAGCAGCAAGAAGAGTTTGTTGTATTGAACCCGTGTTGCTACCGCAAGTAGCGGGGCAACCGGGCGATGACCACGACCGTAGTGCAGGCAAAGGTGTTCCGGCCGATCCGGCAGGCCCATGCGAAAAGTCATTCCTTACGAGTTCACCCAAACAGCGGGGGCTGATACACGGCCGAAGAGGCCGGAGTCGTTGCTTGGTCCTCGCCGTCGTCTCGGGTGATTTGCAGTGGCGACTTGGTAAGCAATGCTGCATGGGCCTCATGACAGGTAAGCAGGATAACTTGCTTTTGCTCGGCAAACCGTTGCAGTACATCTGCGGTCTTTCTCTGCCGATCTGCATCGAGATCCACCATCGGGTCATCGAGAATGAGAAACCCATTGAGACCCTCGAGGAAGTGGGCTGCCATGGAGAGCCGAATGCAAAATCCCATGCTTGCTTTGGTGCCCATCGAAAGCAGTTCGTGCGGGATCACAATTCCTGAGGCGCCGGTGACTCCTCCGCCATCGAAGTCCAGATCCTTGTAGCGGTTGCTCGTGATCTGTTGAATCGTTTGTGACAGTCGCTTTGTCCACGGATCAAGCGTGCCGGAATCGAGCTGACTCTTCATCTGCTGGAACTGCTCTTTCACGCGCATCAGAGATTCGAGCCGACGCTTTTGGAGTGCATAGCTCGACTCGGCCTCGGTAATAAGGTCGNCCAGTTCCTGTGTCGTGCGACCCGGTTCGGTTGCCTTGAGCGCNGATTGCTGATTTGTGGCANCNGGCAGTNCTTCTTCTTTGATGACCGTTAAGCGGCNNCGNTTTCGGTTGAATTCNCCCTCCAAAGCTTCAGTGTTNTCGCTGCCTTCCGGAAGTGGCGGCAATTTTGTTAACTTCTGTTCGCAGGCCTGCTTTTGATTTCGGGCGTCAAGAAGCCGGTCGAGCACCGCGTCGGGATTTTCGAATTGGTCTTCCCACGTTTTTATTTCGGCCCGCTTCTGTTTTAGTTCGGTTTGCTGTTGGTTGTGCGTCGCCCGGTTAGCCAGAATGGCATTGTTGATCTCGCCCGTTTCACGTTTGGGAGCAGAAATTTGCTCACCACAGGCACTTGCGAGTTCTGCCAGGGTTTGTCCGCTGAGGATAGTTTCTAGGGCCGTGTTGGCACGCTCCAGATTNGTGTTCGCAATCGAATAATCAGTTTCCCGTTTGTGGGCCTCATCCACGGAGACAACACCGATGGTTGAAAGCAGTTCGCTTATTTTGGCCTGGGCCGACTCGTATTGGTCCTTAATAGCAGAGAACTGCCCGTCACCAGATTCGACCTCGAACTTAAACTGCCCGGTGGTNAGCGTCACAATACCGTCTGCCTNGGTATGCAGCGGCTGGTCTTTGGTTGCTACCTCTTCACGAGAATCTTCCAGCCCGGCCTTAACCTCGACTTTGGTATCTGATTCAGGAGTCAACCGGACCTGCAGTTTGCCGGCAGCCATAGACGCCGCGTGGCGACCTTTTNCGGCGATCGTCGTTTTTAGATCCTCAAANAGCTGCGTCGAAAGGTTCTTGAATGTGGCCAGGTGTTCCTTGGCTTTGGCCAGTTTTGCTTCTGCTTCTTTTGCAGCGGTGAGTTTTTGACGTTGNCCAGCAGACTTTTGGTACAGCTGTGCCTCGTCCGACTCCTTGCGGAGCAGGCTGTGTTCGCCATCCANTTGCTCAAGGGATTTTTCCAGGCGACCGATCTCAACTTCGTGCAGCGGCCACTTGGTCTGGATGGATCGCAGGTGTTCCTCTTTCTTTTTTGCGGCATCCAGTTTCANCTCTAGCCCCTGCCGCTCTTTGAGTCCGTCTANGANAGGTGCGAATTTATCGACGTAGAGCTGCAGCTNTGTCCGCTNGGCAATCAGTTCTGAAACCTGCTGATTGATGGCATCGTGATTTCGTTCGTGATCCTCAACCTCCAGAAGTTCAGCTTTGAGCTGCTCATGTTCGTACCAGGCCTTTAGCAAGCTTCCAACACTTTGCTTCCACGGATTTTCGATTCCGCGTCCATTCTCTGGACGATCCGCCGCCAAATCCCATCGTGAACTTACGTCATCGAGCTGTTGGTTGATGGAATGTTCAAGCGTTTCGAGAGAAACCCCATCGGTATCAAAAGCAGAACTTCTGAGNATCTGGGCAAGATCAGAAGCCTCTTCACCGTCTGTGTCGAAGTCTGCGAGTGTTGACGAGATGGCCGACTGATGTGCGATTAGGATGTTTTGCCAGGTGCCCCGTTTTAATTGCAGCAGACTGGCAACTTTTTGATCCACCTCGTCAGCACTGCGGATAACTTGCCCNGANGGCAGGGTNAGCTCGCTACGACATTCGCCCCCCCACGACTTNGTGATTTGATAAGCGTCGCCATCGACCAGGCAGTTTAGCGAAACACCAAACGTATCTCCGCCTCCGCGCGGAACGAATGGTTGCAGGTGTTTNCGCCAGTGGAGTTTNCCGTAGCTGGTCGACTCGAATAAGGCACACACGATGCCATTTACCATGGTGCTTTTGCCGGCTTCATTGGGGCCAAGCACAACATTCATTCCTGGGCCGAATTCGTAGGTGCGTTCGGCAAGACCGGCAAACGGATGGAGGCGAAGTGTCTGAAGTTGCATCAGCGCGCCTCNTTCACAAGATCATATGCCAGTTGCAGTGCGAACTGGTCGCTTTCGTGTTGGGCAAGCGCACTGAGCAACTGATGAGGAAACGACCCCTCGGTAAACTCGGCATCGAGATCTTCCTGGCGAACTGCCCGGAGCACCTCCTTGGTGTTGAGTTCCAAATAACAGGCCAGTGGNGCTAGCTCAGATTCGAGCGTGTTGAGTTGCNCAAGCGTTTCGCTGTCAAGTCGCCCCTCGAGCTTTAGTTTGANCAGGTGCTCGCCCTCNGGCAGTGCTGCAAACTCTTTCTTCAGTTGGATCAGTTTGCTCTCGGAGTCGATTCCCCTTTTATGCATCGCATGAAACCGAAACCGGCCNGTTTTTAAAGAGCGATACTCACAGGTTTTGTCTTCGTGCAGGTCAATCACCAGGGCGTGTCCGGCATGGCTACAATCAAAGCCATCCGGCTCTGGAGTCGAGGGATAAAATACCTGGGCATCGCGGCCCTCATCCCGATCAGGAAACCGTATGTGCGTGTGACCCAGCAGCCAGACATCAACATCCATCTGGGTTAGTTCCGACTCCTGCATCGGATAGTAGTCGCCATTGAAGTCTGGCGAGAGCCCGGCAAGGCTGCCATGGGCAACGCCAATCTTGAGCCTGTTTTCTGGCAGCTGGCCGGTTGCTTCGGTGATCCAGCCGACGGCGTTTTCNTTGGAGTGTTTTGCAGTACATACACCTGGCAGCAGCACGGCAGGCAGCCCCAGTGGCTCGAGGTCATACGGTATGCATTGGTCAAGAATAAGGTGNCCTTCTCCCAGGTGATCTTTGAATTCAGGCCATATCGGATCGTCTGCNTCGGACTTGTAGTCGTGATTTCCCGGCAGGACTGCGACCAAACCGTTGAACCGCTTCAATGCTTCGGCTGTCTGGCGAATGATTTTTTTCGAAACCCGCAAGTGGTCGAAAAGATCGCCTGCGACGACCAGCAACTGGCACTGCTCTTGATTTGCCAGATCGGCCATTCTGGCAACAACAGCTACGCGCTCGTCCACAAGCGATTTTTGTAACCGCTCGGGATAGCCGCGTGTAAATTTAAGACCGACGTGGACATCGGCGGTATGAAAAATACGAACCATAGTTGCAATCGCGCTAGGCGAACATTTTTTTAGTGNGTAGGAACAAGCGGCCTAACAATTCTGTAACTTCAGGAATCNAAAACGACTTTGTACTCACNATCGAACTCATCAGCGNGNGGATCAATCCGCGATCAAAAAGGCGTATTAAGATCCACATTGGTCCTCATGTGCAGCTGGTATGAAAAAAAGTATGGTCGCTGTTCGGTCGGGCGTCCAGCAGGGCCGCCTGGCAAATTGCGTGCTTTAGCGGAGAGGTGCCGGTTAGCCTACAGGCGTGTTGCCCAGCGGGGCCGATGTGGGCCGCTTAGCCCCGCAGTGGCTGTGAGATTAGGCCCTTTCTACGCGGTTTCAGCCGCTGTTGGAGAGGCACTCGCTCTGGTAAATTAGGGACCGTTACAGCAGGCCGTATTTTGGCACGAAAAACGCAACTGGCCTTGGCCACGCGGCGGAACTTGTCGATTGTGGGTGATCTAAAATCACGATGAAATATTTTGCTGATAGTGGTTAACCCCCACTGCCCGCGTGTCTTTTGTGTCAGTGCCTCCTAGGAAACCGATGGAGGGATTGGTAAGGTTTGCAGTGTTGTGTGATTGTCTTTCACATTGCAAAAGGGGGCACACTTATGCCAGTTGCCGAGTCCGCACCGACCGTCCGAACCCTTCGCCGGCGTTTCAAGCCGCACAAAGAGCGGTTCAATCAAGAGCAGCCGACCTGCCCCACCCCGACGCGATTTCACCGGGCGTGCAGTTGGATGGATCGGATCGAAAAACAGGAACTAACAGCCGACCTCGATATGCAGCTAGTGAGTCTCTGGATCGCTTTTAATGCACTCTACGGTCAGTGGGATGAAGAACGCCGCGAGCCGAAGAGCGAGCGAGAAAGCTGGCGGAAGTTTATAGATCGGATTGCCGCGATCGACCGTCAGGGGCAATTGGTCGATGCGCTCGAGCAGCACAAGCGTTTGGTGGTGGCCTTGTGTGAAGATCCGTTTATCAGCGGCAACTTTTGGAACAACCCCAACTATGACCGTCGGCGACAACCGAAAAAAAAGGTTTTCATAGTGCGGGAGTGGTACCGCGAAAAACGCTGGGCCATGGTGCTCGATGAGGTGTTTGAGCGGATCTA
>PATG01000049.1 GCA_002713555.1 Planctomycetaceae bacterium | reverse complement strand
AACCCCTCTTAGCTCCAGATGGAGCGAACATGATGCCCATAAGCCAAAGCAACCAAGATGCTGGCTCTGGTACTACTACTGTTGCCGTCAATGTTGTCCCTATTCCAAAGGTGCGCTGCCAAAAAAGAAAATCAGCACCAGCAGAATCACCATCATTGTTTGCGTCGCTGTCAGCATTCAGCCCATAATCGCTCTCCCATTTCACAATGTCGGCGCTGTCCACGTCATTATCATTGTCAAAATCAGCTGCAAGCAGGAAAGGGAAAGGCGAATAACGCCAAATTTCTATGTCAGCTGAATCTTCGGCAATAAATAGATTGTCCGTTGTGATTGCAATGCCTTCTTGATCGTCTTTGGGGAGTTCCCATTCTGAAAGAAACGTCCCATCTGGCTGCATGGCTCGGAGTGCATTGAAGTTGTCAAAGATGGCGTAAAGCACTTCATTTTCGACATCGTAGTCTAAGCCTGAGATGTCGTTGCGTCCGGCCACAGGAGTAATTGTGCTAAGTGGTGTGACGGTCGTTGAAGTCGAACTCGACAAAATTGGCAGCTGGAAGCTATAGATTTTTCCATTGCTTTGCAGTCCTGCATAAAATTGGCCGCCTTCAGAATCAAGTGGGTCTGGCAAGAAGGTAAGCGCCTCGAGTCCTCGATTCGAAGAACCGGTAAGCCAAGGAGTCAAATCAAAAGATCTCGTCACCAGGCCGGTATCAATATTAAATTCCAGAATACTGTCAGGATGTTCAACCCCGACATAAACGAATGGGCTGTTTGGATCGGCTACCGTAATACCCTCTAAGTCGCCAGGAATCCACCAGTTGCTTACGCCGGTTCCATCTGAATTCATGCTGGTTACCGTTCCGCCATCACTGACAGTCAGCAGTTTGCTGATCCCAGAATGCCAGACAGCACCACTAGGCTCATAGGAGCCCGACAGATTGCCACCAATACCTGTGCCGGGCAATGCTTGGGTGGGAAATGGATCAGCAGCAAGTAAGCATTGGGCTGAAAAAATCAGAAAATGTACTACAAGGCAAGACCTTAGGTGCAAAGAAAAAAGATTCAAGCAACCCTCGATTCACAAAACAGACACAATAAGAAGACAGGGAATAATCCCACAACAAGTAATAGAGTGCCTAATAAAAGGACAGGCAATGAAGAGAACATAAAATTAACAAAGGAAAATAAAGATTTGGTTAAGAGACCAAAAAGTAAAGTAATAAAAAGAAATAAAGCACAGGCAAAGATGGACTGGCAACTTCTGGATTTTTTTCTGCAAAAGTGTTGGTGCGATTGGGGTTACAACAATATACCGGTCGATCGCTGGGATAGATTTCAGTAACCCAACCAGCCTTTTGTCTGTCCTTTTTTGTCTTAGCCTTTCTTTGCCTGTCCTTTTTTCTCGCCTGTCCTATTTTGCCTGCCCCTGTCCCTTCTGACTTCTGCCTTGTTTGTCTCCTAGCCTGTCTTTCTTTGCCCCTAGCATGCATGGCAGCTATAAAAGACGACAGCTACTACCCCCCTAAATCCAGACCAGGAGGATCGGGTATCTCCAGATCGAACTGAGGCAACTCTTCCGCGGGTGGCACGCCGAGTTCTGAGTCCAATTCTTCTGATTCAACCCCATCAACCGTCTCGTCAATTGGCGGTAGTTCGATGATCGCTTCACGCAAGAAGGGTGATGGCCATCCGCCCCCTAAGGCGCGATAAATTGCTATATAGTTTTGGGCAACAGCCCCTTTCGCTACCGCCGCTGATTCTTCCTGCTGGGTCTTGAAATTCTGCACATTGAAGACGCGATTGAAGTCGACATCTCCTTCGTCCAATTGCAAAATGATCAGGTCGTTGGTCTTAGCAGCGGCTACGGCAGCTTCAATTTGCCACTCTAAACGTTCCTGGGAATTAAGAAAATCAATGATTGAGTTCTCGGCTTCCAAATTAGCCAATAACACTGTCTGTCGGTATCTGTGTAGCAATTGGCAGAAACGAGCCTCCTGGACTTCGATGTTTGCAAGCAACCGACGGTAATTGAGAATATTCCAACGTAGTGATGGTCCCACAGAGCCGAACGAAGAACCGTTCCGAAACAGGTCATCGAATTGACTTGCCGCGATGCCAACGGTCCCCGTCAGTGAGATGATCGGATAGAGTTCTGTCTCAGCAATGCCAATGCGAGCAGACTGTGCTGCCAGTAAACGCTCAGCTCGCCGCACGTCGGGACGTCGCATCAACAGGTCGGCAGGAATACCAAGGGCAATACTCGGGCCAACCTCAGGAATTTTCCCATCTCCAAGCCGCATATTGAGATCCCCTGGGGGCATGCCGAGCAAAATACAGAGTTGGTTCTGCGCTTGCCGTAGTGCCGTTTCTAACTGAGGAACAAACCCTTCGGTCTGCGCTAGACTCGATTTAGCTTGTTGGACGTCAACTTCGCTGGTCTCGCCAATCTGGAACCGAGTCTCGGTCAGATCATAAGTCTTCCGTTGGTTTTCTACGTTGCGTCGGACCAATTCCAACCGAACTTGTAGTGTGCGTATATCAACATACGTTGCAGCAACATCAGCAACGAGTGTGACGACCACGTCACCATAGTCGAAAACCGAGGCTCCCAGATCCGCGTCGGCTACCTCGACTGCACGACGGAATCGTCCCCAGAAATCTGCTTCCCAGGACAAGTTGAATTGGCCGTTCCAGACACTGAAGTGTCTATCGAACCCAGTGCCCGTTGACATATTATGCGAATACCTTGCCGACATATCCTGTTGCTGCGGAAACATGCGGCCGACGGCAAAACGACGCAGTGCCCGTGCTTCCATAATGCGAGCACCAGCCTCGCGCACATCGAGATTCTGATTGTAGGCTTCCGCTATCAACTGATTGAGAACGGGGTCATTGAGTGTGGCCCACCAGGCAGCGTGATCCACGGGGTCGTGCAGAACACGTCGATCGTCAGCATCTATCCAATCGGGCGCAATCTTTACAGATGGCTTGCAGTAATTGGGGCCTACCTTAAATCCGTTGGAGATCCATTGATGCGCGCTTGCGCAGCCAGTCAGCAACAATCCCAGGAGCGCGAACACCAGCCAACGAGTTTTGGCACTAGGTTGGCTGGGAGAGACAAGTTGGTAACTTGTGAATGGCATCACATTGACGTTGGTACATAACGCCACTCTTTAGGATCATGGGTCTCCATATATTCAGATTATTCGTTATTTTCAGTACCAGTGGTGCAACATGAATCGAATCGCCGTAATAGCTTGACTTTCTTATCGGGATCAGTCGCTTGCCAATGAGAATAAGCGTTATAATCGTTAGATCTTCACATAGAATCCGGGTAGAATGTTCACAAACTCTCTCCTAGCACGGCAAATGGCTGCCAATCCCCACATCTGTTTGTCGTTATGCTCGATTCGCGGGACGGTTTCCCAGGCCAGTATCCCGCCAACATCTCCAGAATCTGTGCCCCCTGACACTGCAGTGTCACTCTTCCAGAGATGTTATAATCGAGGTTTCGGGCCTCTCAGTATTTCGGTGGCTCAAGACCTTGAACTGTCCACCTCTTAAGCCGTATGTGAAGATTACGTATGGAAGCAGAGAATCAAAAATTCCGATCCGCAGGGGGGCTGCTCGTTCGCGCTGTTTTGCCAATGCTGATTCTTGTGGCAGGCTGGTTTGGCTATACCGAACTCTCGGTAGAAAGTGAGGAAAAGCCACGTGTCACTACCAAGAAGCGTAAGCCACGGACTCAAGTCGAAGAAATTGTAATTTCGGATTATCCAATCCGACTAAAAACCTATGGCATCGTTCAAGCGCACAATCAAGTAACTTTAGCAGCCGAGATCGCAGGGACTGTGACCTGGGTCAGTCCATCGTTTGAGGCAGGAGCGTACTTCTCCGTTGGCGAAGTCCTGGTAGAGATTGATGACCGCAACTACACAACAGCCGTTTCGATGGCCGAATCGCGTTTATTGGCGTCCAAGTCGGCGCTGCAGCTAGCCAAGTTGAACGAGGAGCGAAAGCTTCGTCTTATAGAATCGAATGCCGTCTCGCAAGCCGAAGTCGATGCGGCATCCGCCACGCGTGAGCAAGCTGAAGCCGATGTCGACCTGGCTGCTGCACAGTTAGCGCAGTCCAGACTTGATCTCAAGCGAACCAAAGTATTAGCCCCCTTCGATGGGCGGATGCAAATTAAGAATATTGGCCTCGGACAAATGGCTGGCCCCAACACACCCCTAGGACAAATCTTCGCTATCGACTACGCAGAAGTTCGACTTCCCGTCTCAGCAAGTCAGCGAGAGTTTCTTGTTCTTCCCGAATTCGCCGATGATCCAGCGGTTGAGGTCGAACTGCGAGATGCCATCACCAAAACATCACAAGTGGTTTGGAAAGCAAGAATTGTCCGCACGGAGGGCGTTCTCGATACGGACTCAAGAGACTTGTATGCCATCGCACGAATCGACGATCCGTTTGGCCAGCACATCGATCACCCTCCACTCCGAATTGGCCAACCTGTCGAAGCTTCTATTGCTGGAATTACTCTACACGATGTCATCACACTACCTCGTAGTGCCGTACGGCAATTGGATAAGATTATTTTGGTGGATCGCGAGAAATTGACACTGCTACCAGTCACAATTACTTCTCTTTGGTCTAATGCTGAACATGTGGTTGTCGATCGCGCAGAGATCCCCGAGGGCATGCTGTTATCAACCACTCCTATGGTGTTTACACCCAAGGGAACCCGAGTAGAAATCATCCCTGACACATTGTCGACAACCACAGTCACAGATACATCGCCTACCAACTCCGATAACTCTGCCACCCAATAGCAGCACGCACATGATTCGCTGGTTTACACAAAACGGAATCGCTGCGAATTTCCTGATGCTAGCCATCTTGATTGGGGGTGCCTATTCGCTTTTTTTTCGTATTCCGCTTGAGGTCTCGCCGGAACGAGACTTCAAATCGGTCATGATTCAAATGCAATATCGTGGGGCAACAGCCAAGGATGTTGAACGTGCGATTTTAATTCCAATCGAGGAAGCACTGGAGGCTATCGAGGGAATCAAATCCCTCACATCTGGTGGCAACCGCGGCAATGGTTGGTTATACATTGAAGCTGAGTCCGGTACTGATTTGCGAGCTCTGATGGACGACATCACAGCGCAAATCAACACGATCAATACATTTCCTGATGAAACTGAACGTCCACGCATTTTTATCCCTGACAGTTCCAACTGGTGGGAAGTGCTGAGTATCGCCGTGACCGGAAATCTCAGCCCACACGAGTTGCGCGAAGTTGCACGTCGAGTTCAAGAAGATGTCCTGGCGCTTCCGGGGGTAAGTCGATCTCAGGTTACAGGTGATCAACGATACGAAATCTCCGTGGAAGTGAAACCTGAGAAACTGCTTTCTTACGGGCTGAGCTTTCAAGACTTGGCTAATGCCATACGCCAATTTTCAATCGATTTGCCAGCTGGCACCATCGATAGCGATAGTGGAACATTTGTCATACGGACACGTGGGCAGGCCTACGACGAGATCGATTTCAGTCAACTGCCCATTCGGGCAGCCAATGGAGCCGAACTGCTATTAGGCGAAGTGGCAACCATTAACGACGGATTTGAGGAAGGTGAAAAACGAGTTACCTTCAATGGCGAACCGGCCCTTTTTGTCGAAGTCCTGCGTACAGGACGAGAAAGCGCGATCCAGATCTCGGATCAAGTGCGAGAGTACGTACGCAATGCAAGTTCACGCTTTCCAGATGGAATCAATCTGTTTGTCTGGGATGACGAATCCGTATCCATCCGCGGTCGGCTGAGTACTTTAATTCGATCGCTGTTGCAAGGCGGCATCCTGGTGATGCTGTTGCTAGGTTTGTTTTTACGGCCGGCGTTGGCATTTTGGATTGTGATTGGCATCCCAGTTGGCTTTGCGGGTGGCTTGATTTTGATGCCGTGGTTGGGAATCACGGCCAACCTGATGAGCTTATTCGGCTTTATCATCGTGGTAGGTATCGTCGTCGACGATGCAATTGTCACCGGAGAGAACGTCTATCAAAAAATCAATCTTGGTGTGCCTCCTTTGAAAGCGGCTATCGAGGGAACCCACGAAGTCGCAACACCGGTGACATTCGGTGCTTTGACAACGATCGTGGCCTTCATCCCATTGCTGTACTTTGACGGCACTTGGGGCAACTACGCTAAACAAGTACCCCCAATTGTAGCGCCCGTACTGCTGTTTTCGCTAATCGAATCGAAACTCATTCTTCCTGCTCACCTGAAGCACCTCAGGCGAGAACCTCGCAAGAACTTTTTTGCAAAAATTCAAACTTCAATTGCTGGCGGCCTAGAAATTTTCATACAGCGTATTTATCAACCCATGTTGGAATTTGCGGTACACCATCGAGCCTCTGTAGTCGCAACTTTTATTAGCTGCGGCCTTTTGACGGCAGGATACTGCACGAGTGGTCGCATGAAGTTTATTGCCTTCCCACAAGTTGACACACAGCGAATTTCCTGCAATTTAGATATGCCCAACAACACGACATTGGAGACTACCCAGCGGTACATGGATCGAATCGAATCAACCGTGCATCAACTACAAAAGGAATATGTCGACCCGGGAAACGGCCAACCCATCGTGCAAAATATCTTCATGATCGTCGGCGGCAGCAGACCCCATCGAGAATTCGATAAATCACATGGTACTATCCGCTTTGAAGTTCTGCAGCCATCACTGCGCACAGAACCCGGCCCGAAGAACAGTGACTTAGTTGCTCGCTGGACCGAACTGGTAGGTCCAATCCCCGAAGCATCGGAGTTCCGCATCCGAGCAGATTCAGGCATTCGCCACGATCGCGATTACGACAGTGAAAACCTCAATCTCGAACTGCGCGGACCCATGTCACCCGAAAAGGCCAATGTTGCCCGCGAGATGGAAAAGATACTTCAAGAGTATGACGGATTTACGAATACTTGGGCAAAAATAAATCAAGGGCAAGATGAGTTGGAGCTGACGCTCAAACCGCTGGCGGCCGAGCTAGGACTGACCCAACAATTACTGGCGCAGCAGATTCGACAAGCGTTCTTTGGGGAAGAAGCACAGCGAGTACAACGTGGCGTTGATGACATTCGAGTGATGGTCCGACTGCCACGCGAGTATCGTGAGTCTCTCCATACTCTCGATCGTATGCGCATTCGCACACCACGCGGTGCCCATGTGCCGTTGTCGACTGTGGCGGAAATCTCGTTCATTAAGGCGCCTTCTTCTCTACGACGCAAGGGAGGTGCCGAGATTCTACATATCGGAGGCCAGCCGGCTAGCGAAACGGTTGACGTATTAGGAATTGCAGAAGAAATTGGACCCCGCTTTGATGAATTGTGTGCGCCCCATAACCTGACTTATCAGTACGTCGGCTATGTTGCTGAAGCCGAAGAAGCACGAAAAAATACGGTCCTCGGTTCTTGTTTGCTGGCGTTTGCGCTCTATGGCCTGTTGGCAATTGCTCTCAAGTCGATGGGCCAGCCTTTTTTCGTTATGTTGGCAGTTCCATTCGCCATCATCGGAGCATTACTGGGACATCTGATTATGAACATTACCCCCTCCTATCTATCAGTTTTTGGAATGTTAGCCCTGGCTGGTGTCTCCGTGAATGACACCTTGGTGATGGTCGATTATGTGAATCGGCGCCGCCAAGAGGGTGCCACTCTCTTCCAGGCAGCCATCGAGGCCGGCGGACGCCGCTTTCGGCCAATTCTGCTTACTTCGATCACAACTTTCGTCGGCCTGATGCCTCTGCTGATGGATAAGTCTATGCAGGCGCAATTTTTGATTCCCATGGCCGTATCCCTTTCCTTCGGTGTGATCTTTGCCACGATCGTGACACTGTTCTTAGTGCCCTGCTCGCTGCTGCTAGCCGACGACTGCCGACGTGCACTGGTGGTAGCACGCGAATGGTACGTTCGCCCTTTTCGCAAACCCGACAGCAAGCCAACAGCGGACATCCATTAAGGCATCAAGAAGGGCGACATTCGGAGAGTCAGCACGAATAAAGCCGGCTTCAAAACTCTTATTTTTCTAGCGTGAGATGCTTGCAGAGGGCAGACTCCCATTTGGCACCTACTAGCAATCCATCAGCGTTGCCCTATCATTTTGGGCTGGGTTATAACCTTGGTCCGCACCGTCTACACGTACTGGTGACGAGGGCCGATTGCGATTCGCAAGGATGCGAGAGGCAAAATATGGATATCTAGGCTTCATTGGCCAAAATGCGTTTGGATGTGTGTATCGCTTCGGCTTTGCAAGAAGCGCATAGCGCCTACCAACTGGTCCACAACTGCTACCAGGCACAAGTCTATGCGCCGAGTGATAACGCGAGCGGACTGTATTACCAGGATCGTTTCTGTAGAGAAGATAGTCGGCCCCTGATTGCATCGCAGGGCAGTATACCTCCGACTCTTGGTACACTGACCATCGTAAGTAATTCCGATGAGGGTTTGGGGGTGGACACCAGTTTGCGTGATGAAGCCACACAACTTAGAAATCAAGATGCCCTGTTAGGAGAAGTAACGGCACTAGCAACTTCTCCCCAGGCTCGTGACCAATCTGACCCGCCCCACGGGTGAAACCAGTTTTTAAGTTACGGTTTTACTCTCCTTTGGGCCAGCCCCTTTTGTTCTCTGAGACGTAGTCGAAGTGGGCAGATCCCATAAGCAGCCCCAAGGCCACCATCGCAATAAGGATGGGCAATAGGGCCAATGAAAGGTTCGAAGCCAACCACCCCAGAGAGATGAGAAATGCATACCCCTGGGCTCCCAGAACATCTCCCGTTCTTTTGCCGACCGTGTCGATGAATGCTTTGGCTCTATATTTTTGTGCCGGAGTAACCGCTGTAAAAAGCACTTCCAGGGCCGGATTGCCAAGCGAAAAAGTAACCGCACGGAGGGCAACTTGAAAAACCCCTACGACCAACAGGCTTTGCGACCACGAGAAAGTTGCAAAACCAGCACAGTAAACTATAGGCACGAGTGCCAAGGTGGCACCAACACCTATTTTCCGCAGCAACCAACTAACCACAGCGGCTTGCAGGACTAGCGTAAGAACAGCATGGCTACTGTTTATTTTGGCAAACCAACGCAGACGATCTTCGGGTTCCGGCAGTTGCGCGGCAACCATGTCGGTCATCTGAAAATAGGCGACCGTGGCACAAAAACTGATCACCGTAACAAAGGCACATATTCCGATGAGATAGGGCGAACGCGCTAGAGCCAAAACTCCTTGCCAGGCTACCAGCCAAGATTTGCCTGGTACTTTCGCCAGCACTTCGCTTTGTAAATTTTGAACTTGCAGCAATCGACGTAATTGCCAAGAACAGAAAACAGAACCTATCAAAAACAAGACGCTGACTCCCAGCAAACCCTCCATAGGAATCTTATGAGATAATTCCTGAACCAGCCACGAACTTGTAAATTGACCCAACGTACCTGCCCCAAAGATGAGCCCAAAAAGTCGTTTACCTTGATCGCCGCTAAACAAATCGACCACCGTCCCCCAGAATAGAGTGACGACAAACAAGTTAAAAACGCTAATCCAAATAAAGAACGCACTCGATGTCCATTTCTGAACACCCCAGTTGGACAACAAAAATGCAAAGGCCATCAAATTCGTGATAAAGAAACCATACACGAACATCACAAGCCATTTTTTAGCAATACGAGCTACCACAAGTCCGTAGAGGGGTGTGGCCAATAGCATCACAGCCAGCGTCCAGATAAATAGAGCTGCCCGCTGATCTCGCGAGAGTTCTGTCGCAAATGTCTCTCGGACGGGACGAATCGTGTAATAAGCAGCCAACACACAAAAAAACCAGGCTGCTGACCAACCTAGTGCCGGAAGCTCTTGCTTACGAATATCAAACAGTCGCATCCATACTCCAAGAACTTGAAATAGGAACGGGCCCGTTTTCCACTACTATCATAAAACGACACACAACCAATCACCCTGACTATCAAATTTCAGTCTTCACCTAAGTGTCCATTAACATCTAGAAAACTTTATCAACTCGACCTGACATCAAGAGATCATCGTGCAAGTCCTACTGTAAACTGGGAATGGCTAAAAACAATTAGCATTCCAATTCTAAAAACTTCTCCGANTTTGCTTTCCGTACAACAGACTCCGTGCAAATATTCTTTGANACACCAAGCGTTCTCTTTTCTACTTCGCATCTCGTTAGAAGNAGCCTACCAAGGCGCCTGAGTTATCTATAAAGATTCATCTTCAGTTATCAACGTCAGATCATGGAGAAACTGTATTCTCAAATCATGCAATCACCTATACTAGCCCATACGAAATTAGAGGCTATCCAGGTAAGTTTGTCAGATTTGAGAAATCGTTTGCTATGAACCACGTGAAGTTAGCCCTGGTTTTATACGTCTGTTTGGGCGCAACCTGTTACGAGCGCTGTGGGCAATGCCAAACCACGATTCCAGCTGATTCTGCCATTCCCCCCGCACGCGTCATCTACCAGGGTCGTCGCATTGCGAAAACCATGCATTATAGCGGAGCAGAGTGGCTAATTCGTAATGAGCGTGAACGCGAAGAACGCTGTTCGCTCGTGTTAAAGCACCTCAGCATTAACGATGGCATGACTGTTTGCGATATGGGCTGTGGCAACGGTTTCTACACGATCAAAATGGCCCATCTTGCGGGCCCTCAGGGCAGAGTGCTTGCCGTGGATGTCCAACCTGAGATGTTGGATTTATTACGAAATCGTTTGCAAACTCAGAACATCAACAATGTTACGCCTATTTTGGGTTCGCTTCACAATCCCCGTCTGCCGGACAATGAAGTTGATTTAATTTTACTCGTCGATGTTTATCACGAATTCTCGCATCCAGAATTGATGCTTCAAGCAATGCGCAAATCTCTTTCACCATCAGGACAGATCGTATTGGTGGAGTTCCGTGAAGAAGATCCTGAAGTACCTATAAAACCGCTGCACAAAATGAGCAAGCAGCAGATCCTGAAAGAATTAATTCCCAATGGCTATCAACTCGTCAAAGAGTACCATGGCTTGCCTTGGCAACACATGATGTTCTTTGGACGCGATGAGAAATAATTATTCAACCGTAACGCTCTTGGCTAGATTTCTGGGTTTATCTACATCACAACCCCGCACAACTGCAATATGATAGGCTAGCAATTGAAGCGGCACCGAAGCGACGACCGGTTGTAAAAAATCGGCAACACTGGGTACCTCCATCACATCGTCTGCCAATTGATTTACATGATCGTCGCCTTCGTTGACGATGGCTATGATGGGGCCACCCCTGGCTTTGATCTCCTCCACGTTGGCTAATACTTTGTCGTAAACACCGCCCTGGGGTACGATAAACACACTTGGGGTGTTTTCATCAACCAAAGCAATCGGTCCGTGTTTCATTTCTGCTGCCGGATACCCTTCGGCATGAATATAGCTGATTTCTTTCAGCTTCAGTGCGCCTTCCAAAGCCGCAGGAAAATTGTACTGTCGGCCAAGGTATAAAAAATTATTGCAATCGGCATACTTTTCGGCAATCCGACTAGCTGTTTGACTTTGCAATAATGCTCGTTCAATTGCATCCGGTAAATTTTCCAAATCGTCGATAATGCGCATACCTTCTTCAAAACTAAGGTGATGCAATCGACCAAAATGCAGAGCCAACAGGGCCATTACCACACACTGGGCCGTAAAGGCCTTAGTTGAAGCAACACCAATTTCTGGCCCTGCATGCAGGTAGATGCCACCGTCTGCCTCGCGGGCAATGGTGCTTCCCACCACATTACATATCGCCATCGTAGGATGCCCTTTGCGCTTCATTTCGCGCAAAGCAGCCAATGTATCGATCGTCTCACCACTTTGGGTTAAAGCGAATAATAACGTTTGGGGTTCTAAGGGAGGATTCCTATAGCGAAGTTCACTTGCGTACTGTACCTCCACGGGAATTCGTGCCAATGCCTCGATCATGTACTCTCCGAGTAACGATGCATGCCAACTAGTTCCACAGGCAGTAAACACAAAACGATTCACCGACTGCAATTGTTGGGCTGTGAGATTCAAGCCCCCAAAAACGGCAGATGCGGCATCCTTATCGAGGCGTCCTCGTAGTGCATTGCGGACCGTCTCGGGCTGCTCAAATATTTCTTTGAGCATAAAGTGCGAAAAACTACCCAATTCAACATCGGCTGCATCCATCTCAAAAAGTTTCACATCGTGTCTGACATCGCCCTGGTCTCGATGAACTACGCGTATGGCATTTGCACTGACTACTGCAATTTCATGGTCTGCCAAGTAAACTATTTTGTCTGTGCGACCTGCTAGTGGAGAAGCATCGCTGGCAATAAAGTTTTCATCTGCACCTACTCCGATGACCAAAGGGCTACCCAGGCGGGCTGCCACGATAATTTCGGGCCATTCGCGAAAAACGATCGCCAGGCCATAGGTCCCCTGCAACTGGGTCAAACTTTTTTGTACAGCATCCACCAAAGGAGCGTAGGGATCCAAGTCATTGGTGCTGTCGCTATCCAATTGACTAAGTTCGTGGGCAATCAGCTGTGCCACGACTTCACTATCTGTGTCGGAGTGGAACTCATATCCCATCTCCTGCAATTTCTTCTTAATGGGACGAAAGTTTTCGATGACACCGTTATGGACCAATGCGAGAATTTCATCGCCACCAAAATGGGGATGCGCATTTCCATCGGTGGCCGGACCATGTGTGGCCCATCGTGTGTGCCCAATACCGACTGACCCATCTGAGGAGGATGACTTCAAAGCCTGATCAAGATCTTTGACACGGCCTGCCGTTTTGGTGATTGCCAATTTTCCATCATCCAAAGTCACAATGCCCGAACTGTCGTAGCCACGATATTCGAGACGTCGTAGTCCATCGAGCAGATACTCCGATGCTTCTCCAGTACCTACGTACCCTACGATTCCACACATAAGATTAGTCCAATCCGTTGCCAATGAGTCTCTAGTTTTACTCCCATTCGTCTCTTGCCGAAATGCTGCGTGCTAGCACCAAGACAAGGACAGCCTTGACCATCGCTCCATGGGATGAGCAGGAAAATTATAACCGATTCGACAAATTCAAAGCGATGCCAGTGACCGGATTATTTTCTTTATGAAGTGCGCAATATTGCCTCAAATTGATGTGGAACTGCCCAATTTTTTTGGCTATTACATGACCCTATCGCAAGCCCCCCCCAGGAACACCCATGTCTCCAAAAATTAAATCCGCAAAATGCATACTCGTTATTCCGGCAAGAAGACACTCAACAAGATTGCCCGATAAATTGCTTCTTTGTGCAGGCGGCAAGACAGTTCTTCAGCACACTTACGAAGCTGCCTGTCAGGCACGCTTGCCCGAATGCATTCTGATTGCAACCGACGATAAAGACATCGCAGCCAAAGCGCGTCGTTTTGGTGCAGAAGCCGTGATGACCAGCCCAGATTGCCCTAGTGGGACGGATCGGGTGGCCGAAGCAATCCAGGAATGCCCTAAGGCAGAAATCATTGTCAATCTACAAGGCGACGAACCCGAAATCAGTCCGGCAGCAATCGACCGGTTGGTAGAGTCCCTGCAAGCCAATCCGTCAGCGTCAGTGTCCACATTGGCAACACCCATTCATGAGCGCGAACTCCTAGAAGATCCAGCTTGCGTCAAAGTCGTTTTTGATCGTCAAGGTCGGGCTCTCTATTTCAGTCGAAGTATCATTCCGCACCCACGTGAATGGGACGACAATTACCTGACGAATTCTGAGTTCCATCAACACATTGGTGTCTATGCCTATCGCCGGGATTTCCTTTTAAAAATTGCCCATTTGGATCCAGGTCGCACCGAGCAGATTGAAAAACTCGAACAATTGCGCGTGCTCGAACATGGAGAAACTATTTTGGTAACCGAAATCGATCACGCAACGCGCGGTATCGACACTGCTGAAGACTATGTGGCCTTTGTAAGTAGACGACGAGCAGGATAAGGCACCAATTTGGGAACAGCAGCATCTGCTTCCAGCAGCCAGACCTTTCGGTCTTTGAAGTACTCAAGTAAATCCTGGTCGCGAGACATTCCCAACCCACGTGCCCAAACTACCTTGGCCTGATCGATCTCGGCTCGATTATATACCCATTCATCAAAGGTCCTGTGGCTGGACTGGTAGCGAACCAGGACAAGATGTTCTTCTGCCGTGTTTTCTAATTGGCCAGCAAGAATAGAGCGCTGCCAATGCGCGCCCGTTGGAGACTCGCGAACATAGGCACGTACTGGGACATCAAAGTTGCACCATGCAGAAGCACAATACCAGGTACCGCAAACCTGGCCCAAGCATGTCCTTGTCGTGTGAGTGCGTTTAAATGCCGCATCCCCTGCACGACCAGCAAAAAGACCAAAGGCATGATGGGTGCGAGATAATGTGGAAACATCCACGGCACCATGAGTTCAGCAGCCAGAAAAACTAGCAGAGCAAGTCCCACATATCGAAATCGCTTCTGGCATAACAGGATGGGTAACATGAGAAGTGAGACAAACAATGCGTCTTGCAGATAAAATCTGACCATCTGCCAAATAAATCGGGATTTTGCAGTGAGCCTACCTTGCCCGGCGTCTATATCAAAAACGCCCGGGCATCACGTTCTCTACAAACCCCACAATTGTTACAATTGCTTCTGCAATGGCACAAATCACAAAAAGAACTACGACAAATATCCGGCTACCTCTCCTGGTAACCGGTGTCGCTGGTGTTGCTGGGTACAACGCGTTTACGTATTTCCACGCTATGTATCCTGGACAGGTCATCGGTATTCGGCAAGTTGACAATTGGCGTCTCTCCCAACCGGGTATCGAAGCTTGCAACGCTGAAGATCGCACAATGCTTGCAAAGTTGTTCGATCGCTATCAATTTAGCTCCGTACTTAATTGCGCTGGTAATTGTGCACTGCGTGCTTGCGAACTTGATACACGTTTAGCCTGGAGAACCAATGTCGAAGGACTGACAACAATTCTTTCAATCATTGCCGATAAAGACATCCGTCTAGTCCATGCATCTATCGATCTGGTGTTTGCAGGCCGAGACGATGCAGATAGTGATTGGGAGGGCTATTCACAATATGAAGCGACAAATCCTGTGACCGTGTATGGCAAAACCATGGTTGCTGCCGAACAATTACTACATGATTGGCATCCGCAAGCCTGCACGCTCAGAATATCGCTTCCTATGGGAATCAGCTTTAATGGCCATGCAGGTGCGATTGACTGGATTCAATCTCGATTTATGAAAAACCGGCCAGCGACTCTTTATTTTGATGAGGTTCGCACACCAACTTATACCGATTGTTTAAATCGTGTTTTCGCCAATGTTTTGGCCGGCCGTTTATCAGGACTCTACCACGCCGGTGGTCCCCGACGATTGTCGCTCTATCAAATTGCACAGATCATAAACCGTGTGGGTGGGTACGATCCCGATCTACTGATTGGCTGCCCACGTATCGAGGCAGGCCCAATTCCTCCTCGAGCCGGAAACGTAGCCATGAATTCTGCCCCGCTGGCAAAAGCACTGGGCTACGAACCCTTCGATCCCTGGCCCCTCGATGATAAATGGGTGCCTACGCACGAGAGATGGCATTACGATGGACTGCGAGGCTCGCCCGAATTGCTGGCAGAGATACTGTACCGAAACCCTCGTACCCCCTCAGTTGCGCAATCGATCCCAGAGTAGAATTCCTGCAATGGATTTGGCGTCCTCAATTTCTCCGCACAGCGCCATCCTGACCGCTTCCTGCCAGGAAACCACAAAATTTTCAATCTCTTCACCCGCTTCGCGTGCTGGATCACCCAATTCGAGTGCCTCGGCAACAAACAAATACATCCGTTCGTTAAGAATTCCTGGCGACATATAAAAAGCTGGCAGCTCACGCCACTGTCGAGCCGTGTATCCGGTTTCTTCTTGCAACTCGCGCTTCGCTGTAACCTCGGGAGGCTCCTGAGGGTCAATTGTTCCTGCGGGTAATTCTAGAAGAGTTTTTTTAACTGCAATGCGATAATTTCGAATTAGGCATACTCGGTTTTCCGGAAGCATCGGTAAAATAGTGACAGCACCAGGGTGCTCAATGATTTGCCGCCGTAGCGGTTCTGAGCCCACTTCGCCGACCAGTGTATGCTCAACTACGCTGAATTTATTCGTTGTCAGCAACGTGCGGAGGTTCTCCGACATGGAGTGTCTCCTATTGTGGTAGTAAAATTAGGCAATGTCTTAAAACACTGGCATATGTGGGAATAGAAACAAGGTTTGCCGCAAACGGAAGCCCTTGTTAGGATAGCAGTATAGGGATTGTGGCGCCCAGCGCCTTCCTTTCCTGAACAATTCAAGTTTGTTGTTTGAGTCCGTATAGGGTCCTCTGCATACTCTTGTGTTTTCATTTCGTTAATTGTGTCACTTTGCCAGGTTTCTTCGAGCACCATGAACTTGCCGGGCAACCCATGGAGTTTTGGCATAGGCCGCATTCGCGGTGTAGAAATACGTATACACATTTTGCTTCCGCTGCTGGCACTAATCGCCCTCTATTGGGTTCAAGCAGGTACCCTTGACCAGCGAGCGGCTCTTTTGGGATTGGCAATCCTCACCGGCAGCGTCGCCCTGCACGAGTTGATACGAGTCATTACGGTTGCCCGACTAGGGGGACATACGTCTGAGTTTGTATTGGCTCCTATTGGAGGCTGTAGTCGAATTCATTTGACCGCAGATCCGCCTGCCCATCTTGTAGCTGCGTTGGTAGGTCCCATGACTTTTTTGGGGCTGATGATAGCCAGTGCTTGTGGGCTGGCCTTGGGAGGTGACCGCCTGGTCCATCATTTACTGTTTGCAACTGCACCCCCCATTGATTTCGTCCGCATTGGCCCCACCTCGGGTTCCGCACAACTCGTTGGACAACTCATTGTCTGGCTCAACTGGATCTTGCTGCTGGTAAGCTTGTTGCCCATTGATCCCTCTGCAGGGGCAGAATTGTTGCGTGGAGTTTTGTGGCCGATTGTTGGCCGCAATACGGCGATCTCTGCCACTTCACATATAGCACTTGGCAGTGCGCTCCTCGCAGCACTACTTGCAATTCTGTTAATCCCCTACGAATCGCCTCAGGATGAATTGGTGCGTGTCTGGCTTCCTCTTGCGGTTGTCTCTTGCGTACTCCTTTATGGAGGCATGCGCAATGCCCAAGGTCAGCGGTATGACCATGGTCTGGCGATTGATGAATTTGACTCGGACGACGAAGAGTGGCTGATGGCAGAATGGATTGATGATGACCGCGAAGCGGTACTCGTTGAACACCTTCCCGACAAACAACAGGAAGCCCTTGATCGCAAACGACGAGAACAAGAGGCGACCGAGGATGCCCGTGTGGACGCAATCCTGCTGCGGTTGCACAACACGACTTTTGAGCAACTCTCCGAAGAAGATCGATCCATACTCAAAAGGGCCAGCCGCAGATATCGGGATCGTCAAAACACCTCCGATGATCATGATTGAAATCTCCCCCCCTTCGGGCAGGTAGTTCTGGTCACGGATTGTTTTCATCTGCCCCCCGTTACAAAGCTGGCAATCCATATATTCTGATACAGAGGCTTGTTTCCCGCTGCAACCTGGGCAGCTAGTCTCCGTCTGGCAAATTCTTGCGTGTATCTTTGGGTGGAAGTTTCTCTGACACCCCTTCACCAGAACAAAAGCCTCGTGTCCTCTACGCCAGCACCCACATCTCCCAGAGAGGCTAATTTCTCCGCATTGCATCGGGATACCCATGATTCTTTGCCTGTTCAAATGGACTTCCATGAAGATTCTAACTCAGGCTTTGAATCTGATTCATCGGCAAGCCCATTTTCTACAAAAGTGGCCTACCAAAGAATTGATAAAAAACAATCTCTTCATGTGCCTTCTTCGGCCAGAAACTTGATTTCCGTCTTAGAAACCAAAGATTCCTATACCGCTGGACATGCCGATCGAGTTGCACGGGCTGCTGTCCTGATTGCAAATCGATTAGGTCTCGACCGAGAACAGCTTGAAACTGTCTATCTGGCTGGTCTACTTCATGATATTGGAAAAATTGGTATCGATGCCCAACTCTTGAATAAGCCAGACAAGCTCACCGCGAAAGAATTCGAACAAATCAAACAGCATCCACAACTGGGCTACACCATCTTGCAGGGCATGCCAAAACTCGAAAAAACCATGCCCATCGTTCTTCACCATCATGAAGCCTGGGATGGCAGCGGTTATCCTGATGGCCTCCAAGGTACTGACATACCACTGCTGGCGCGTATTCTATCGGTCGCTGATAGTTACGATGCCATGGCAAGCAATCGATCTTATCAGCGAACCCTGTCGCCCGAACGTCTGGACGATATTCTTAGGGACGGTGCTGGTTTGCAATGGGACCCTCAGGTGATAGAAGCCTTCTTTGAGATTCGCGACATAATCTGTAAAGTAAATGCACTCTAAGACTCGCCATTTTACCCGTGGCACTTCAAACCCGCACAATTCCAAACCGAATTGGCGAGCAGCCTGCTGTCCTATTTCCCTGAACTTCATAGAACTTGAACTGCTCTCAAGAGCACTTGCATATCATGTCCCGGAAAACTGAGGATCGCGAAGATTTAATCCGTGACGCCAAAGCTTATAGTCGGCGAGTGGAATTCTGTTTGGACCTGCATCGGCACCGGACTATCGTTTTTGCCGGATTTCGCACCAATGGGGCCGTAAGCATCTATTTTGACACGGATCCGGTCTATCATTTCAATCCGCTGGGTGAACTGCGTCGAGCATTTGTAGACAATCAGATTATCAAGGCCGAACAAAGACGACTGGTACGCTGGTCAACCAGACGCACTGAAACCCAAGTAGAAATGTTGCGAGATGTGCTCCCTGAAACGCAACAGAAAGAGTTCTGCCGAACAGTGCATGGTACATTGCATGCCTTGCATCAAGGGCTTTGCAAAAGCAAGCCGGAAATGACCCGACAGGTTCCCGCAGAAGGCGATGTTATCGCTGATCTACAAACCTGGTTGGCAAGTCCGCAAGAAGTTCGTATCGCCGATTC
Organism: Planctomycetaceae bacterium; assembly: GCA_002713555.1. The sequence continues at coordinate 33,307 of PATG01000049.1, read as the reverse complement.
GCCCCGAGTCGCCTGACTCAAAAACCCCATCCTTCCGGGCAAGGCACGTGGAGAAACATTTTGGATGAGAAATGTGTTTTCTACCCACTAAATGATCGTGGCTTTTCCATGCACACTGTTCAATTCGCAGCCCACTGAATTGGCCCCTCTCCGCATCATGGCCAATGCCAAAGGCCCTTCATAGCCTGGCGACCAACAGCACGAGGTAACTATTCCATTTTCTTGATCGTCTACCATGAGTTTCGTACCCAATTCAGGAATGTCTCCGCTGGCGAATTTCAATCTGCATAGTTGCCTGTTGACGTGCCCCAACGCGTCGATGCGCGCAACCGTTTCCTGCCCAAGATAACAACCTTTATTGAAATGAATGGCCAATTCATCACGGGCAATCTCCTGAGGCAGATTTGCACTATCAAAATCCACACCAAAGAAAGGATAAGAGGCTTCGATGCGTAAAGTATTCCATATCGATTCCTCAATAAGAACACAAGAATCCCCTGATCCTTTAGCAATTTCCTCTGCCGAAGCTGGCACCAGATAACTGGGAGTTTCCAGCATATTCGTCGGAAAAGCCAACTGGCTTGAATTATTGATTTTTTCGGACTGCTTGCCAAATACTAACGACCAGCAAATCTTGTCCGATTGATCTTCCAGTTTGACATCTTCGCGGATGATATAGCGTTCTAAATGGGCAATGATACCCTCAGCCTGCCCAGGTACCGTCAATAATTCGAGGTACTCATCAAAGATGAGAACTATTGCATGCGCTAGGATTTTTCCTTTTACGTCTGTGAAAAAGGCTTCGCAACATTTACCAGAAGGTAATGCCTTAATTTCATTCGTACACATATTGTGTAAAAATATTGTACGATCCTCACCGTAAAGTCTCACCACGGACCATTGTGACAGTGTGAAAACACCCGAGCCGCCAGTGGAAGCCTCGTAATTTGAAATAAAAAGTTCTGAAGGAGTCATGACATCCTTTGGGTCAGCAAAGCATCGTCTTAAACCGACTTTTAAAAACGGTTGCTAGCTGGCGAAAAAAGAGATTCGAAAAAACTACTAGGCATTGTCATACTCGATTGGCAAAAGGCGCTGCGCATCTTCCAGGACTATCGTATGTCGGTGCGTTTCGGCAAGTCGATCCAGTTCTTGATCGATAGCAATAGGCGTTATCCCCAGACTTTCAACCCAGGCATCTGGCAAGTGACTAAGTAAATAAACAGAACCACGTCGCAGGGCCTGGCATACTTGCCAGGCCGCCCCACTGTCCCCATGCTGGTCACGGACAATTTCACGTGAAATCACATCGTAATCTTCATGATCAACAAAGGCCTGGAAAGATTGGCCTGCCAGCTGGTCTATTTCTGAACAAATGGCAATTGAGCCACCCTCGCTTAAAAGAGGACTCGCTGCTCGTAAAACACGAGCCAGATTTTGCCAGGTCTGTTCGCTTGCGTCTCCGGTTAGAGTTGCAATCACCAAATCTGCTTTTTCAGCAGTTGGACAGGACCAGAGCTCACGGTAAATTCGCTCACTTTCAGCAAAGACTTTCTTGGTTTCTCCGGCAAGTATTTGAGCAACCTTATCTCCCAGGCCAGGAATAATCTGGACAACCAACCCCACTCCAAGCAACCAGCCTGATTCCAAAATCTCTTGCTGCCGCTCTTGAAGTAGAGATGAATCTTCAGTCGCCAAGGGCGCTTCGACCCGGTTGATTGTCTCTCGATCTGAAAATCTCGGAAACAAACCATTGAAGCTTGAACTGGTGTCCTCACTACTTGATCCTATCGAAAGCACGACATCTGCGTCACTCAATAGACGGTTGATCCGGATCGGTTGCCCATTTCGCGTGACTCCTATCATGGCCGTGGCATTGGTGTCATCCGGGTCGTGTTTAAGCAACAAACAGTCTTCAGAGTGTCGGGATTTTAGTAACTGCCTGAGTTGATCTTCACGTGCAAAATTCTTGGGAACAATCACAGATATAAACTCACTTTCTACCCCTGCATCTCTCAGTGCCAGAAAGGCACCCTCCACCACTTCGAGAGGACACACAACACCTTGGGCAAGGGCGATAACGGCCTTGTCCCCAGGTACCGTTGCATCTGATAGAGGTGGGTAATCCATCGGCTCAGCAAGTGCTGCTCGCATCTCAGAAATGACATCCAGGTTAGCATGCATCTGGCCCGATGCAGCCTCCGGTGATACGCGTAGATGGGTAATACGGCCCGCATCCAATTCGCAGGAAATTCCATTACCGTAGCTTAGTGTCGTCACAATTGTATTCCGGTTGAGCAAAGCAGCACCAGGCTGGGCTTTGCTAGAGGGTAAGGGGTGTGGTAGTTTGAGAAATCATGCCTCATTGGCGCAGTGTCAGGCCTTTTGGTCAAGTGGCCTTGCCCAACGCATTTTTGTTTTTTTGCCAAATCCGAATTATGCCGATCTACCGCATTCAAATTGCAAGTCTTCTGCCAGTTCTTGCAATCCTGGCTGGTTGCACTAGTAAATCTCCCACGCCAAAGCCGACCGAAAATATCAGCAACAAGGCAGCCAAAGAAGTCTTGAGCCAAATGCGTACGGTCTACCGAAATGCAAAATCCTATGTCGATAATTCAACCGTGATTGCAAGTTCCGTAGAACGGACGAAAGGTGTTGAAAACGAATTCCCTTACCAGGATCTGTCGATAGCCTTTGAACGGCCCAATAAGCTCTCGATATTGTACTCGGGTGCAGTGGAAGGTCTTTCGGAGAAGACCGTGTATAAGATTGCCTGCAATGGTGAAATAGTGCGCAGTTTTGCCAATGAGGTCCCTTTGCAAATACACGAGACTATCGCTCCTGAAACCCTGACAACCGAAAATTTTCTTCCTGAACCCGCTCTTCGAGCGGATCTTTTACAAGTATCCTTGGAAAACATCTTGCCACAATTGGCAATGCTCCTTACTGAGGATCCTGAGCAACCTATTTTCTCGAATAGTAGCCAACATAAGCTATTGCGTGAAAAAGAACTGGACGGCAACACTTGCTACCGAGTGCAATCTAAGAGCCCTGAAGGAAATCGCGTATTATGGATCTCAAAAGATGATTGTATTCTGCGCAGGATGGAAATTCCTATCGATAATCAATCCGACATCCTAGATGCCGAAGATCGTTTTTTGAAGTTTTCGATTTGGATTGATTTTCGAAATATCACCTTGGATTCCACTATGGATGCGAGTTCCTTTGAATTGGCAGTCCCCACGGGTGGACGTCGGGTGCGTCGATTTATTGCCCCACCTCCTGAGGTTCCAGAAAACGCCGATACCGAAACTCTGACAGAACATCGTCGACTTGTTGCTGAGTACGAACGAGCAATTTCTGCAGCGACGATCAAGGATTCGATACTCAATATTGAGTTTTCTCGCCCGCAAGCTGGCCCGGAAAAACTACCCAAACTTTGGAAACTCGAACAACTTTGGCAGACTTCATCCCGTGTAGTTTCACAGCCGGGCAATGTCTTGCTGGTGAATAATGCAAATCAGATACTGGTTCTTGATGGGGGACAGTCCATCGTAGAATTCGATATCCAGGGAAATTTGGTAGACCGCCACGAATTACCAATCCACGAGGTCCAAAAGGGTGGGATCTTGCGTACTTCGGTCGACAGCCAAGGGCAGCCTTGGTACCTGGCTAGTGGGGTGGGCTGGCAACAGGTCTACCTATTTGATGAATCCTGGCAAAACATCCTAACCTTCCCGGAGAAGAAGCATTCGGGCATTGGAGATGTTTATCTGGGAGATCGTGCCGAAAAAAACAATCCTACCTTTTTGGTAGGCTATTGGGGTGGCCTGGGTATTCAAGGGGGAACTTTCGACGGACGTCGACTTTGGGCCAATCGCAGCATGGATCATGTGCTGCAAATTACTTCTGGGCCACCTGACATCAAAGGCGAAACCACAATCTGGTGCACGAGTACACGTGGCACAATTTTAGTGCTCACGGCAGAGGGAAAAACCTCGCATGAGTTGTATATTGAGGATCAGGCCCTAATGGCGGTGGCAAGGAACCCCAAAAAGGACTCACATTGCGGTTTGGCAATCAAGTCTTCAGGCTGGTACAGCGCAGTCGGTTTTTCAGAAGACGGCTTGAAGCAGTGGGAATATCCATTGCCGCCCGGCGAGTATGTCACACAGGCGCCACGCATTCAAAGGGCTGATTTTCCAGATGGCACGCTGGGATGGCTCCTATGTGCGGCCAATGGCTCCTTACACTGGCTGGATCATGAAGGCCATCTCGTTGATCGTTTTGATTACGACCAACTCATAACAGGTGTTGCCATGGGCACCGTTCCAGACGGGACACTCTTGCTGATTTCTACCGATCAACATCTCACTGCCTGGTTGGTCCAACTCTAAATCCTGGATGAGTCACCAGCAACCCGCGGAAGCGGCATTGGCGCCGCCAGAGATTTGCAGGTCCGAAGATTTAGTCAGTCTGGCCCAGCCCGTGGGCCAGACAGTACTAATCTTTACACTTCTTACAACCAGTATTACCCCAACCTAGAGACCCGCTGGCCAATCAATATGCGGTCCAGAAAAAAACTATTTGCGATCCACAGCACGTGTCATTGAGTCTGAGAATTCTCCGTATTTCCGCCCTCTCATAGACCAGAAACTGGCGCAACCGCTACGAACGAAACACGTGGACTCCACAGACTCAACTGGCTTAGCAATTTGTCGAATCTCGTCAAGGTCTCCTCTCTAAGTCGTCGATAGCCACTGGTAACCAATGGAGCGTTAGCCGCTCACCAGGGTTGATGAAGAAGGGTTTCGTACCGGCACTCAACAAAATTTATGTGCGGGCGAGCCACTTCAACCTAAAACAGCGGCAACAGTGTTTCCCCCCCTTTAAAGGAGCCTTCCCAATGAGAAACCAATTTGTACTTTCGACAGCTTTTGCTGTCGTAGTCGCATTGAGCAGTGCCACGAATGCAAACGCATTCTTCGGTATACTCGGATGTGACTGTGAGCCCAGCTGTGGCTGTGCTTCCGATTGTTGTGAGCCCAGCTGTGGCTGTGCCGATGACTGCAGCTCTGAGCCAAGCTGTGGATGTGCCGAGGAGCCAAGCTGCGGATGTGCCGACAGCTGCTGCGATCCTTGCTGCAAGGAGAAGCGTCAGGGTTGCCTGGCCAAGTTGCGTGCTCGTCTCGCTGCTAAGAAGTGCTGCGACGAAGCAAGCTGCGGTTGTGCAGATTCTTGCTGTGAGCCAAGCTGTGGTTCCGCTGAGGAACCAAGCTGCGGATGTGCCGACAGCTGCTGCGATCCTTGCTGCAAGGAGAAGCGTCAGGGTTGCCTGGCCAAGGTGCGTGCTCGTATCGCTGCTATGAAGTGCTGCGTCGAAGCAAGCTGCGGTTGTGCAGATTCTTGCTGTGAGCCAAGCTGTGGTTGCGCTGAGGAACCAAGCTGCGGATGTGCTGGCTAATTGAAATAGCAAGCAGTCGAGGTTGTACCTCGAAAGATTTAAAACCAAAACGGTCTCCAGCATCTGCTGGGGGCCGTTTTTTTATTCAGGGATTTCATTTGGGGTCAAGCCACATGGACCGGTCCTCCCGCGATTTAAAAAACACGGTAATAATAGACTTTCTACCGAGCTGAACTGTGTAGTTTTGTAACCAGTTTTAGACATCAGTAAACGATTGCGGGAGAATCCAGTATGAGGAGAAAGAATTAGCGATACCAAAACCTTCTACTCCTGGAACAGCCGTTTGAGTCCTGGCATGTCGAGAATAAACAATTTTCATCGGTTGCTGAGAGTCTATCTGCTGGGCCGTTCTTATTAGCTCAGCCGCTTGCTTGCTAAAATGTCGTCAAACAAAAAGGCCCTGATTTGCTCCCTGTTGCTATGCCAGGCATGCCTGACCAACCGAGGCTTCGCCCAACAGCAACCTGCCAACATTGAGAGTAACCCAGGCAGCACACCGATCGCGAGCATGAAGGGTTCTTCTAAGGGGCAACAAGGTGGATCCGCGCAAGCCGACTTCGATAGTCTGATTGATTTGATCCAATCGACAGTAGCCGTTGATACGTGGCTGGAAAATGGAACTGGCGAAGGTGAAATTCTTCCGTTTGCCATAAACGGTGTTTATGCAGATGCTGTGGGGACACTTCGTTTCAAGATGATTTCTAATCAAAGTTCCGCATTAAAAAAGCCGCTCAATACGCTGCCCAAGAATAAAAAGTCCCATGTCCGTGATTCCTCGGATTTGAGATATATCTCTCTGCCACGATTAGAAACCGCCATACGTAAGCGTCAGTTGGCTCGCCAACCTTTGGCTCCTGAAATGCTCACTTTGGCGGGACTTGAACGTATTGAGTATCTGTTCATCTCCCCGGAATCGGGTGATCTGATTCTGGCCGGCCCTGCCGATGATTGGCACACTCGTCCTGTTGGGATCATAGTCAGCCTAGAAAGCGGTCTTCCTGTGTTCCGATTGGATGATCTGCTCACACTCTGGAGACGCAAGCAGCAAAATCTAAATCCTGCATTTGGTTGTTCGATCATACCTCGCCAAGAAGCACTTGGCGAAACACAAAGGTTTTTGCAAGCAAACGGTGACAAACCTCTTGATCCCAATCGCCATCAACAATGGCTGCAAGACCTGCGCACTTGCTTGGGCAAACAACAGGTTCAATTTTTTTGAATGTCGGCCCATTCTCATGCCGCACAAGTTCTACTCTTTGCCGATTACCACATAAAACTCATAGGTATGGGCATTGTTGATGGTATCGATGGCATGCCTAGTTATCTAGAAACCGTCCAAATTCTGGCTGATGGCAGCCCACCCCCAATGAGTATCTTGCGATGGTGGTTCTCCATGCAATACGAACCCGTCGGTGTCACACCTGCACGGGACTTCTACAGTCTTCGAGGCCAAGGTGTCCAGGTCTTAAGCGAAAACGAAATACTTGCAGCACAAGGAAAGCGAATCCACACCAGACCATCAGACGAACTGAATAAGCAATTCGCTGATTCTTTTACAGCGCATTTTGAAGAGATTGCTAAACGCTACCCCATCTACGAAGAACTTCGCAACCTGTTCGATATCGCTCTGATACTTAGTTTAGTCGAGCAAGAAGGGCTTCGGGAACAAGTTGGCTGGCATGGTACATGGTTTGCGGACCGGAACGCCTTAGGCCTTCCTAGAATTGACATTCCAACAACGGTAGAAACCGTAGTGAACCATCGCATTCTAAATCGCAAATACCTCGTGGCGGGGATCAGTGGAGGCGTATGGATTGACTGACTTCATCACTGACAACAATTAGAAAAAATTGAAAACACCAAAAACACAATCCAGCCACAAGTAACGGTCCCCACACAAAATGCGGAGCAGGAACTTTGGTGGTGGAACTAAGAAGTTTCTTCTAGTTCGCCCGTTTTCTCGCTTGTGCTGGTGAGGGGGCCCTCTTCGGCTCCAATATCGGCTACTTTCTCAAGCAGAGGTTTGCGCCTCCGGCGCAGCCACCACAATAAGCAGCCTAGCGCGACTGCCAAGACAATCAGTGTGAAAGTTTTTTCTGCATCGACAAGAATGCTCGTGATTTCTTCGCCGTAGAGATAAGAAACTCCAAAGAACGTTCCCACAACAAGCGAGGCACAAGTCAAATCCCAAAGTAGAAAGCGGCGAAATGGCATTCTGACGACACCCGCTGCCAGATAAACAGGGCCGCGAACGCCTACCATAAAACGAGCCATAAGCATCACCTTAAACCCATGGCGCATTAGGGCATCTTCAAATCGTTCCTCGTTCTGTGCCCCTATGTATTTGCCTATTTTGGGGTGCTTGGCCAGCAAATTGTGCCCAAAATGATAGCCAATCGAATACATCACAGCATCCCCAACGAGCGCTCCGGACAAACAAGATGCGAATGCCCATTCCGGTTCGAGCCTTCCCTGAGAACTCAACACACCTGCCAGGATAATCGGAACCTCCTCGGGAATAGGCATACCACAACCCGTTAGCACCAAAAACACAAAGATGCCCAGGTAGTTGCTATTTTCAAGCAGGAAATCCAAAACTATGGCCTCATCAGATTGCAGCGCTTCCGGATATCACGAGATCGGTGCTAGATGCCCCTATCGTAATCTTCGTCGCTCCGGTTCTGCCAATTTACCCGTCTTTCATTCAAATGGATATTAGCGATTGCATTACATTTGGGACAATTAGCCCCCCATTGCATCACAAGCAATCTACCAAATAACTGCCGGAGAGGTATTCGAACGCGCTCAAGAACACCAAACAACACGTCATGCTGCCAGCGAAAATCACCAGGTTGCAAACTCTGCTGCCACCACAGTAAAGGGCAGATGAATGATTTGGGCTAAAATCGTGTCCAGATCTCTGGTTTCATGCCGAACTCGTGGACTGTAATGCTCTGGAATGTTTTACCAGGGCAAATCAGCACGGCCCCGATATCCGTGTGCGCTTCGCAGTAGGACTGAACAGCCTTTGTGCCCATGACAAAAAAAGCGGTTGCCAGGGCATCGGCCTCCGCTGCTGTGGGGGCCATAACTGTGGCTGTCAGGACACCCTCAACGGGCCAGCCTGTACGAGGATCGATGATGTGACTCAAATGTCGACCCTCATGCTCAAAAAACTGTGTTCCTCCACCAGCGGTTGCCAGGCTTTGATCACGTAGATAAAACTCTGCAATTCTTCGATCAGGATTTCGAGGATGCGGTAAGCCTAAAGTCCAGGCCTGATGTCGGTCTGCTCGATTGCATCCTCGGGCCAGCACGCTGCTTCCACCACCGTGCCAAAGATAATCTGTAATATTTTGCTGCTCGAGCTGACGACTGGCCTGATCAAGAGCATAACCTTTGCCTATGGAATTGAGATTTATCTCGACATCCGATTCTAGAAAACGAATCGTTTTATGCTCAGAATTGAGTTGCACCTTATTGCTACCTACCCTGGCAAGCGCAGCAGCTATCTCCTCATCAGCCGGAAATCTACCCTTGCGTTGCAAGAAACCCCAGACACGTGACAAGCTTCCGCTTGTAATATCAAAAGCGCCGTCCGTCGCATGGTTGATTTGCGTGGCCAGTTCCAGGAGTGCAAACAACTCGGATTCGACTGGCATTGGCTTTTCAAATGCACTTTTGTTGATCTCGATTATTTCGCTCGCATTGCGATAGATAGTCATCTGGGCTTCGAGCTGTTCGATTAAATCGAACGCAGACATCATGGCATCAGCAACCTCATGATCCTGTTCATGATATTGCACAACAAAATCGGCCGCCATCGCGCGACGGCTGGCACGTACATGCAAAGCCTTTTCAGACATGGCCTCTAAGCCAAGCAGCTCTGATGTGGTTTCTACCCATGCCTGGGCCTTGTCAACCAAAGTATGCGCAGCCGCTCTGCCCTGCAAAAAATCTCGTCGCGAATGATTAGGAGGCTGTGCCATGCGTGTATTATANGCATGATGTGTGCGAAGGTACCCGTTTTCCAGTTTGCCAATTCCTGCTACGATTCTCTCCATGAATGAACCCATTATTAGTGTTTCTGGTCTGCGTGGCATCATTGGCACCTCGCTCACCCCAGAAGTTATCACCCGTTATACTGCCGCTTTTTGTAAATCGCTGCCCTCAGGACCTGTGGTGATTACCCGTGATGGACGCACCACGGGCCCCATGATTGCAGCTGCTGCGAAAGCCTCTCTGATGGCTGCCGGCCGTGCTTGCCTGGACGCCGGCATTGCAGCCACGCCCACTACAGGAGTCCTCGTCAAACATACGGCATCTGTGGGGGGGATACAGATTTCGGCCAGTCACAATCCAGCAGANTACAACGGACTTAAATTATTTAATCAAGAAGGACGAGTGATACCAGCCGAGGCGGGACAACAGGTCCTGGAAACCTATCGCAATTTNGTACCGGCCTGGCAATCCTATGATCAAATAGGGGTGAGCCATTCTGTTGCGGATACGACCACAGCGCACCTGGCTTTGGTATCATCCATCTGTGATGTCGAGCGTATTCGTGAACGCAACTTCAGTGTGCTACTGGATGCGAACAATGGCTCGGGAAGTTGCCTGGGTGTGCCACTTTTGCAAGAACTCGGTTGCAAAATTAGCTTACTGGGTGGTGATCCTGATGGTTTGTTTGGCCATCCGGCAGAACCAACATGCGAAAATCTTTCTGGTGTACTACCTCTGTTTCAGGAACAGAGTTTTGACATCGGATTCTGCCAGGACCCCGATGCAGATCGCCTGGCAATCATTGATGAATCTGGCCATTATATTGGTGAAGAGTTTACAGTTTCGCTGTGTATTGATCACATGCTACGTCAGAATCCAGGGCCAGTCGTAACCAATTGTTCCACAAGTCGGATGACGCAGGATCTGGCTNAAAAATACGGTGTTCCTTTNTATCNCAGCAAGGTTGGTGAAGCCAATGTCGTCGATCTGATGCTGACTAAAAAGGCCGTATTGGGTGGCGAGGGTAACGGCGGCATCATCGATCCACGTGTGGGTTTGGTACGGGATAGTTTCGTGGGAATCGCTCTTCTGTTGGATGCTATGGCAGCTCGTGAACAACCGATAAGTGTGCTGGCCAACGAAATGCCACACTATGCAATTCATAAAACCAAAGTGAATCAGACGGCAGAGAAAGTCCCTGACGCATTGAATGCCTTGGAAAAACACTTCTCCGAAGCAGCTTCAGACCGCTTAGACGGCTTGCGACTTGACTGGGAAGATCAATGGCTCCTCGTGCGGGCAAGCAATACAGAACCTATTGTGCGTGTTATTGCAGAAGCTCAGACAGCCAATAATGCCCAGCATATCTGTGAAGAAGCAGCATCCGTTTTGTCTGCCGTATGAGCCCATCGCTTTGAGGAATTCAATTTCCCCAAGCAATGGCGAGCCGAAGCATACGCCATCATGGAAGGTCGGCGGAGCGTATTCGGCCGTCCGTAGATTCACCTGCCAGCACATCCACGAACTCACCCGGCACCCGGGAATCNTCAGGGACAACCACCGGCGTGTATCGGCCAGAAGTTCCCAAGGCAAAGCCCGGCTCATCTTCCAGGGGAGACTCGATCAACACACGTAATTGACGCCCTCGCAAGCTTTCGAAATAGGTGTCTCGCAGNTCAACTCCCAATTGGCTTAAGGCGCGCCCTCGCTCTTGCTTAATCCTTTTTGGCAATTGCCCTCGCATATCAGCTGCTGGCGTTCCTCGTCGTGCACTAAACGGAAAGACATGGATTTTCGAAAAACCCACTTCACGTGCGACAGCACATGTTTCAGAAAATTCCTGATCCGTTTCGCCTGGAAAACCAACAATGATATCCGTGGTTATCGCCGGCAAATCCAAGCTTTCTTTCAGCAATTGACAGCGATCTAAGAACCGGCGACTACCCCATCGACGTCGCATACGTTGCAATACGCTGTCGCTACCACTTTGCATTGAAATATGCAGATGCGGACAGACTTTTTCGCGGTATTCCTGCATGACGTTAATCAATTCACGTGTGACCTCTGTCGCTTCAATACTAGAGAGTCGAATCCGAAAATCGCCCGGAAGCTCGGCAATCGCACGTACCAGATGCGAAAGTCTTGTCCATTCGCTTTTTGGCAAATTGCGATTCCAGTCGACGCCATAGTGGCCCANGTGAATTCCAGTGAGCACAACTTCGCGGTAGCCATTATCGCAGAGTCGCCTCACTTCTTNCAAAATGTGATCCAGAGGTCGACTTGTCAACTTAGGTCTGACATGAGGGATGATACAAAAGCTACAACGCAACAAACAACCATCTTGAACTTTGACATAGGCACGATGCCTCCTGCCAAAACCCGAGATACCTGTGGGCACATCGGTTACTCCAAAACGTCCCAGCAAATCGGGTAGCTCGCGCTTGTCGGTCATGACTTCCGTGACGTTCGGAAGAACTGCGACTTCCTCTGGGGCCCGTGTCGCATAACATCCCATGACAACTATTTTGCTCGCCGGATTGTCCCTGGCCAATCGCCGAATGATTTGTCGGCTTTTAGAATCCCCCTCATTGGTAACGGTGCAAGTATTAACAATGCATAAGTCCGCTTCCTGAGCCTCCTGGGCATCTTTGTATCCTATGCCCAATAACCCTTCACGAATGTACTCCGTCTCGTATTGATTGACTTTGCAGCCAAGTGTTACCGTTTTAAGTTTCATGGTAAATCAGGGTTATCAGAAAGAAAAATGTAGGGGTCCGAAAAACGAGCACCGATCGTTTTTCCAGAAACACTAAATTACAATTCTTCAGTTTCTCGTTAGCGTCGCGAGGGACAAATCTTAAATTTTGAGAAAATGAACTATTCTCCTCCAAGGACATCTTTACAATCCCCCACTCCCTTTAATCCACTGCCTCGATGGTACTCCACATCGAGCCCTTACTCNCCTCCAATTGATCTTTACCGTAGGCGTGTATTTGATCGCGTTTCAATTCAGCATGTTCCAGTGTTGTCGTGAGCACCACAGCGCGCCCCTCTTGATCGACCTGCTCGGCAATGATCTGGCACTGCTTTTTGATATGACCAAAAAGTTCCCGGAGCATCTTTTNGACATACTCAAATGTGTGGTCTTCGCTATCCCAAAGCAACACATTGTAGCGAGGCTGCCGGTTGGCCTGACGTTTATTCTCGCTCTGTTTCTTCGGCTCGGGCTTTTGAGGAGCAACGGTTACAGTCCCGTGGTCGAAGTCGTCCTCTAGGGCATCTTCGCCAGCATCTTCATAGTCAGCCATGGGCTCGCCTCAAAAAAACCAGGGGCAAGCCCGNATATTCATACGTTCNGGCACCGAAGTGCAGCTTTGGTCTGCGAGGGAGTAGGAACGGATAAAATATGCGGGCTATGGCCCCCGTGGTGTAATGTATGCTGGGGCATTATATTGGACGCTTAGGGTAGGAGCAAACTCCTACAAAAAGCCTGACATAACCCGCATTTTTTAGCCTACCGATTGCTTTGACAGCACCTATCTTGGACAACGTATTACGATTTGCTCAGGAAAAAGGCCCTCAGTTTGAGAGCGACCTGATCGAACTGCTTCGCATCCCTAGCGTTAGTGCCGACTCGCAATTCACAGCGGAGGTACGTGAAGCGGCCAATTGGTTAGTCGACCACTTGAAGGGGTTCGGGTCAGAGAAGTGTGGCCTGAAAGTCGAGTTGATCGAAACCCCTGGACACCCCATTGTCTACGCTGAATCACCGCCGGTACCAGGCGCGCCTGTAGCTTTGGTCTATGGGCACTACGACGTTCAACCCCCCGATCCATTGGATGAATGGATCAGCCCTCCCTTCGAACCCGACAAACGGGATGGCAATCTCTACGCGCGTGGAGCAACGGACGATAAAGGCCAGATGTTGACCCATGTCAAAAGTATTCAGGCCTGGCTTGCTGAGAATGGTGAGTTGCCTCTGCAAGTCAAGTTGGTCATCGAAGGTGAAGAAGAAGTCGGCAGCGAACATCTAGAACAATTTTTGGCTGACAATGCCGCCAAGTTAGCATGCGATTGCGTCGTGATCAGCGACACCGCGCAATTTGATCGAGGCATTCCAGCGATTACTTATGGCCTCCGCGGAATCGCCTACTACGAACTCCATCTGCAGGGTCCTAACGGAGACCTGCACTCGGGTGTCTTTGGCGGAGGGGTCACCAATCCAGCCAATACCCTTAGTAAAATACTAGCTGCCCTAATCGACGAAGAAGGNCGCGTGCAACTGCCTGGCTTTTATGATGATGTCGTTCCGCTCAGCCAACGCGAACGGGATGAATTTAATTCCTTGCCCTTTGATGAACAAGGTTTTCAGGACAAATTACAAGTCGAGGGCCTTACGGGNGAGGTCGGGTTCAGTACTTTAGAACGNCGCTGGACGCGACCTTCGTATGACATCAATGGAATCTGGAGTGGCTACCAGGGTGAAGGAGCCAAGACCGTTTTACCAGGTAAGGCGGCTGCTAAGTTCAGTTTTCGTCTCGTCCCTAACCAGGACCCCAAAAAGATTACAGAAAGCCTCCAAAGCTTTCTGGCACCACTCATTCCAGCAGGTATTCGCATGAAGCTCATCGACTACCACGGCGCCCACGGTATCGCCATGCCTTTGGGAAGCCCTTACCTGGAAGCTGCTGCAGACGCAATTGAAATTGGTTTTAGCAAACGGCCCGTTTTTATTCGTGAAGGCGGTTCGATCCCCATTGTCAATACGTTTGCCGAAAAGCTTGGCGCTGAGGTGCTGCTGTTGGGCTGGGGCCAAAACGATGATAACCTACATGCTCCAAACGAAAAGTTTTCGCTTGAGGATTTTCACCGTGGCATTCGCGCCAGTACAGCGCTATGGAATTGCCTGGCCAATATATAATTCTTCCATCGCCTCCAGAAACAACCGTAAATATGCTTGATAAGAAATACATCCTGGAAAATGTTGACCTGGTTCAAAAAAATTGCGACAACCGTGGCGTGAAGGCCAATGTGTCACTCTATGCTGACCTTGAAAAACAATGTCGCAGCCTTCAACAAGAGATTGAAGAACACGCCCGACAGGCCAATCAAGTTAGCAAGTCCATCGGCAAGGCAAAAGACGAAGCTGAGCGTGAACAACGCAAAGAAGAGGGACGTAAACTTCGTGAAGTAAAAGACGAAAAGCAGTTAATCCTGGATCGCGTTGCTGCTGAGGCTGGGGCCATCTACCGCTGCTTGCCGAACCTCACACATCCCGACGCACCGATTGGCGACGAAGCACACAGCAACGAATTACGACGCGGCGAGCACGATGTACGCCCTTTGGGATTCCCGGTACTCGATCATTTGGAACTAGCACAGCAACATGATCTNATTGATTTTGAAGGTGGAGCACGAATTGCTGGCAATGGATTCTACTTCCTAAAAAATGAGGCCGTGCTACTTGAGCTAGCCCTCCAACAGTACGCTTTGCAATTGCTCATTGAAGAAGGCTTTGTGCCAATGATCACCCCTGATCTCGCGCGGGGCGATATATTGCAAGGTGTTGGCTTCATACCACGCGGCCCCGAAACTCAGATTTATAGTATTGAAAACTTCGACCTCAATCTTGTCGCTACCGCTGAGATTACGCTGGGTGGCATGTATTCAGGACAGGTTCTGGAAGAAGAAAAGCTACCTCTCAAAGTTTGTGGCATTAGTCATTGCTTTCGCACAGAGGCTGGAGCAGCTGGCAGGGCTTCGCGNGGCTTGTACCGAGTCCACCAGTTTACCAAGGTTGAAATGTTTGCCTTCACGCTTCCCGATCAGAGCGAGGACATGCACAACTATTTCTGCGAACTGGAATGTCGCTTTTTTGATGGGCTGGGAATTCCCTACCGTGTCATTGACACGGCGACAGGAGATCTGGGAGGTCCCGCTTACCGCAAATTCGATTTGGAAGCCTGGATGCCGGGCCGGGGTGAGAATGGTGAATTTGGAGAAGTCACCAGTGCCAGCAATTGTACCGACTACCAATCACGACGCCTCAATATTCGCTACAAAGTCAAAGGGCAAAAGGGAACTCACTTTACCCACACGCTTAATGGCACCGCCGTGGCAATCAGCCGCGCTATCATTGCAATCCTGGAAAACTGCCAGCAACCGGATGGGACGATACTGATACCCGAAGTCTTGCAAAAATGGGTTGGCAAAGACCGGATCGGGGCCACCCTCTAAAAGGGCAACAAGTGAGATATCCCACCATAAAGGTGCGCTTCGCGTTCCGAATCGAAATCGGCATCAAAAATCTCTTCCAAAGGATTCTTTGCTTCTGGTAGGACTTCCAAGCCTATTTTGGCATCGACATCAAGACCTNCCAGNTTTTTCGCCACATTCACTGCGTCTTTGAGGGTGCCCATTNCGTCCACCAAACCATTTCGTTTGGCATCTCTTCCTGTGNAAACCTGACCACCTGCAAGGGCTTCAAGTTTATCAAGTGGAAGATTACGTCCCTCTGCTGCTTTCGTAGTAAACAAGCGATAGACATCCTGCATCATTAAACTTACAACAGCGCGCTCGCTCTCCGTAAATTTTGTGGTTACAGAGAACATGTCACTATTCTTACCGCGTGTGATAAGGTCAGTAGAAATTCCTATTTTTTCGTACAGACCTCCCATGCAAANCTTTCCGCCCACGAGACCTCCTTCATGCGCCTTGGATACCATGATCAATCCTAAATCGACGAGAGCACGTACTTCGTCCACCTTCACTTGTCGATCAGAGGCTATGGTGGAAATCATTTGATCAAAAAGATCATCAATCAATAAGATAAGGTTTTTACGTACTGGCTCACTCATACTCGTACGGGTCAGTGGCTCAGCGGACCTTTGAAGGCGCCGACATGCATCATGTCTGCTTCGATGCCAATTCTGCCCAACAAATCCTTGTAGTAGGCCATTTCGGCATGAATCCCTGGGATGAACAGCAGGCCCGCTTCAGGCATCACTATTTCATCGCAAGCACTCGCGAGAAGATACTGTGCACCCATGGCAGATTCCATATGGGCGTATACTTTTTTCTGACTATTCCGCACACGCTTGATGGCCATGCGCAGTTCGTTTAATTTTCCGCGAGGGAGATTGGTCGGACCTATCTCAAGAATCACCCCAGAGATTTTAATGTGGGCCAGCCGAACTTTGAGTGCTTCTTTTTCCTGCTTGGCCGTACCTTCCTTCGCTTCTTTGTTTTGGTTGGCCCGTTTATCCTCTGCCTAGTCAGAAGCCTCAGCAGTCCAAGTTTCTTGTGGTCCAATGACAGCAAATCCTACTGCCAGCATCATGATTAGTCCGACAAGCCGGTTTGATTTGGTAGTACTCATAATTTACCGCTCCGTATGCACCGGTTGATAGCCCTGGTATTAATGAGCCAATGATAGCAAATCTGACATAACCGGTTTTAAAACTAGTTGCTCAGCATTTCATGTAAAGAACGAAAGTCGCGGCATTTCAGGCTGTTTTACCGCCATTCTTTACTTCCCCGACCTGCAAACGTGTCTGGAAAACAGATCTAGCCTGCATATTTCATTCGTTCCTACTCGCGACAAAATGCATGAAATATGCGGAGTAGAGCAACTTACCTTTATATGTAGCGACAGCCGCCAAGGCTTTCGGTAGCGCTACATCCAACGGTGTCCACCGAAATTCTAGGCGAATTTCGCTACGGTCGGAACGTATTTCCGAAAGTTGCTCTAGTACCTTTTCGCTGCTGTCAAAGAATTCTNCNCCCAAAAAAGCGAATTTTATTGNCTTCTATTTCCACAATCTCTCTGGTGGATGGTTCGATGGTTTGCTACTGTTCGGCCCCTTCTCAATCACTTATCAGCCACTTATCAGCTAGTCGGGCTCTTGCCTGCAAGTCAAGTTCCCCCTGGAGAATCTGTCCCTATGCAACAGTTCTGGTTAGCTTCTATTGCCTTGGGCTTTGTACTGACACCCGTTTGTAATGGCCTACAGCCGGCGATGGGAGCGGGTAAGATTTTTGCACAACTTGCTCCACGCAAGAAAATTGAAGCAAATCCGCAAGGCGATTATACCTTGTCCATAGAACAAGGCCCCTGGCTGGTCATGGCAACTTCTTATTCGGGAGAAGCGGGCGAAGCAGAGGCTCGTGAACTGGTTNTCGAATTGCGCAGCAAATACAACTTGCCTGCATACTACTACGGAATGACTTTTCAGATGGAGGAAAGTAACCCGGGCAGGGGCATAGACAACTATGGCCAGCGTATTCGCAGACGTTATCAACGGGGAGATGAGATATTGCAGCATGCTGTTTTGGTAGGAAATTTTCCTTCTCTGGGAGATCCAGCAGCTCAAGAAATGCTTCAGAAGATCAAANATCTCTCCCCCGCTTCTCTCACAACCGATGAAAACAAGCCAACCAGTCAGAGTCTGGCAGTCGTGCGAAAGTTTCATAATTTACTCCACAAAAAAGCAGGAACCTCATCCGAAAAAGGTCCCTTGGGACATGCCTTTATGACAAGGAACCCCTTACTCCCCAAAGAGTATTTTGTACCCCAAGGCGTTGATGAAGAGGTGGCCAAGTGGAATCGGGGTGTGGAGTATTCTCTCATGAATTGCCGCGGAAATTACTCCATGCGGGTTGCAACATTCAAAGGCCACTCTTCGCTGAAAGCAGCGAATCAGAAAAACCCTTCTATAAAATCCGAAAAAGCCTCTACGGCCCTGCATGTAGCGGCTCAGAATGCGCACTTTTTAACCACCGCATTACGGAAAAAGGGCTGGGAAGCCTATGAATTTCACGATCGTNATGAAAGTTATGTTGCCATAGGTTCCTTTCAGGATGGTACCCTCTTGCCGAATGGACAAATCGTCCTGAAACATCCTGACGTGCAAACGATTATCAATACCTTTGGAGCAAGAACACCCCAAAACATCTTCAATCGTCCTGCCGAGCAGGATATTCTGCTAGAACAGCAGCAAAAGGCTCGGTTCCAACAACTCCTGAGCAAAAGCAAAGGTCAGGTGGGTCAGGGTTTTTATCCCAAGCGGTTCGTTGGTCTGCCGTTTGATATCGACCCCATTCCGGTACGTGTACCCAGGCAATCCATCAGCTCCGTTTATGCTAGAAAATGAGTTGTGAGTTGTGAAATGCTCATCACAACCGTTAAGATATCAGGAGTTTCGCTGACGTAAGTCGTCACAACACTTTCTGAAATCTTACAATCAAAACTCACATGAAACTCGTTATCGGTACCACCAATCTTGCCAAGGGACACGAACTGGCAGAATTGCTCCAGCCATTTGGTTTTGCGATCCAGACATTGCAGGAATTTCCGGATGCTCTCGATGTCGTTGAGGATGGAAACTCCTTTGCCGAGAATGCGCATGCCAAGGCCTGCCAACAGGCCAAACATTTAGGCTGTTGGGTATTGGCTGATGATAGTGGATTAGAAGTCGAGGCTCTCCAGGGTGCTCCAGGAATTTATTCGGCCCGCTATGCGGGAGAATCTGCCAGCGACGCCGATAACAATGTCAAACTGCTGGCTGCTCTGAAAGATATTCCCTCGCAAAAACGTGGGGCTTGCTACCGGTGCCATGTAGTGGTTGCAGATCCCACTGGGACTCCACGCTTAGAAAGCTCGGGCATCTGTCGAGGTCGCATTCGTGATGAAGGGTCTGGCACCAATGGCTTTGGTTACGACCCACTCTTTGAAGTGCGTGAGTTCCATCAAACATTTGGCCAGTTAGGGCC
This sequence comes from Planctomycetaceae bacterium, assembly GCA_002713555.1. The sequence goes on along the minus strand of PATG01000049.1, from coordinate 14,070 downwards.
TCGTATTAAACGCGTACTAAGTCATCGTGGACGTGCGATGCGAGCCATCGTCCCCAAGCTAGTCGAACTCGCCGCCACGGGAGACTGGCAAGAAGTTTGCGAATCCCAGACGATGTAGGCTGTGATTCACAGAAAATCACTATCTGATGAATCTCTACGCATAGAAAAAGCCGCTGCGAACGGATAACTATCGGAGCGACTCAATAATTAAAGTAATATTATGTATGAGTTAAAGCTAGCAACTCGTTCCTTTTTATCCAAGCAATTTGCAGGACAAAAATCTATTTTTTTCCAACCCGTAATTCGGTCGTTGACTCAAGTCCTTTTCACAGCTCTCTTTTTGTTTTTTTCGACAAGTCCGGGNCACTCCGAAGATGTTCAGCAATGGGCTCAGAAGCAAAGCACTCAACTCACCCAGCTTTACGAAAGTCTCCATCGGNCTCCCGAATTATCGAACGAGGAAGAAAAAACGGCCGCCCGCATGGCACAGTTGATGGGCGAAATCGGCTTGAAAGTCACTCCCCAGGTAGGTGGCCATGGTGTGGTGGCAGTCCTAGAAAATGGGAAGGGCAAGACACTACTATTGCGGGCAGATATGGATGCCTTGCCTGTCGTCGAAGAAACAGGACTCGCCTACGCTTCTCAAGTTAAAATGCTTGACAAACGTGGTGCAACCGTCGGTGTGATGCATGCCTGCGGGCACGATATGCATATGACAAATTTGATCGGTACCGTGCAATATCTTGCCAGTCATCGCCAGCAATGGCAGGGCACATTAGTGGCAATTTTTCAGCCAGCCGAAGAATTGGGCGCTGGGGCCAAGGCGATGATTNCCGATGGGCTATTGGCCAGATTTCCCCGACCAAACTACGCCTTGGCACTCCATGTAGCAGCCGACACGGCTGCCGGAAGCCTGGGATATCGGGCCGGGTATGCGCAGGCAAATGTTGACAGTGTTGACATTGTGGTCAAGGGCCGTGGTGGACATGGCGCTTATCCCGAAGCAACCGTTGATCCTGTTGTGATTGCGTCCCACCTGGTCATCGATCTGCAGACAATTGTTAGCCGTGAANTCGCCCCTATTGAGCCCGCAGTCGTTACGGTCGGATCCATCCATGGCGGCACAAAACATAATATCATCGGCGATACCTGCCAGTTGCAGCTCACCGTCCGAAGTTATAGCCCAGCAGTTCGAAAAAAACTCATCGCTGCCATTCGACGGAAAGCCCTGGCTGCCGCAGCGAGCGCGGATGGACCAGAACCAGAAATCTCTGTCAGCGAGGGAACGCCATCGCTATTTAATGATCCAGACCTGGTCGATCGCCTGGTGCCCGTACTCAAGCAAACCTTGGGAGAAAAAAACGTCCATGAAGTTCAGCCCTCCATGGGGGGAGAGGATTTTGGGCGTATAGGACGTGAAGGCGTGCCCATCATCATGTTCAAACTCGGAGCGGTCAGTCAGGAACGACTCGATGACTATCGTCGAGCTGGCAGCCAACCTCCATCGTTGCACTCTCCCAAGTTTTATCCGGATCCTGCTGCAACGATCGTCTGTGGAGTCACGACGCTCTCTGCTGCAGCGATGGAGTTATTGCAACCTATGGAATAGTTCGTTCCAATTCGATTGCTTCCTGATCCATGCATGGTGCCAGGGTCCTTGGATGTCCAGTGCATCGTTGTCAGGAACCTACCTTTTGGGAATTGCCGAAAAAAATCCTCCATGTTCGAACACCAAAGGCACAAACCTCCCCGTGGATTAACCCAGCCTCGCGAGCTGGTTGTGGTCTGTGCTCCCCTGCGAAGCAATGTCAATCTCTNGCGGATAGCCCGAGCAGCCAGCTGTTGTGGAGTGCAGCGCATCCTCTGCACAGGTCAAGCTAAACTTGATCGTCGCATCGCCCGAGATGGAGCAGATACGATCNAGATCGAAGTGCATCGCACCCNGCCCCCCGTGCTCGAAACATTGCGTCAATCAGGGTATCGGCTGGTGGGTTTAGAGCANACCACGGACTCGGTCGATATCCACAAACATTCATTTTTACGCAAAACGGCCTTAGTGATTGGCAACGAACGAACAGGCCTGACCCCCGACCTCCTCACCCACCTCGACGATGTGGTAGAAATACCCGTTTGGGGTATGCCTTTCAGCTACAATGTGGCGACCGCCACNGCAATGGCACTCTACGAATACTGTCGCCAATTTCCGGCGGGGTAAATCCGTGAAACGAACTCAATTCATGGCACAATATTCGTCGGCGAAGGTTGGGAACAGAGTCGTGTTGCATTGTAGCCATCATTCCTACCGTGGCAGATGTCACCAGACTTCTGGAACCTGCCAGTTGGCTTGGCCTTACCCCACAAATNCCCCTCCCCCCGTTTTCGGGGGAGGGGTTAGGNGAGAGNGTTTTAGTCCGTAGCGTTAGCGCAGNCGCACCTGCGGACTTGCAAGAATATTAGGCAAGTGATGGAATCAACAATCATCCACAAACCCTTAACCGCGTAAGAACCATGCCGTTCCACAAACTGTTTTCCTGGAAAGACGTTTCTGAGTATCGGGTGAGCGCCTGGGTACTCGTGGCAGCGAATTGCATTCCNCTGTTGGGTGTTCTTTTTTGGGGCTGGAGCACCTTCGTAATCGTAATTGTCTACTGGGCCGAAAACGTTGTACTGGGTGCGATTAATTTGCTGAAGATGCTGCTCTGCAAGCCATCCCAAGAGAATTCGATACTGTCCAAAATATCAATGGCCGATCCAATACAGCAGCAGACATTGAAAAAACTCTCCCAGATTGGCAACTCACTACTTCTAGTTCATGCACCAAAATTATTCTTCCTGCCCTTCTTTACCGTCCACTATGGCATCTTTTGTCTGGTCCATGGTGTGTTTGTCTTCGCCTTGCTTGGTGATGCCCATAATATGGGCAGCGGATCGCCCTTTGACATCGGCGAGAACTTTTCTACGCACCTCTGGCAAGATGGCCTTATCTGGGCTCTGCTGGGATTAACGGCCAGTCACATTGTTTCTTTTGTCGCGAACTATTTAATACGTGGTGAATACCGGCAGTCGACTCTTCAAAAGCTGATGCTACAGCCCTACGGTCGTATTGTCACACTCCACCTGGCCATTCTGCTGGGCGCGTTTGCTACCTTTGCGTTTGGCAGTCCAGTCTGGATCCTGGTGATATTGATCGTGGGCAAAACTGTGCTCGACCTCAAGCTCCATCTCTACGAACGCTACAAAAACTTATTGCAGCAACGCCCCGAGGAGAATAACCACAAGCAACGTGGCAATGAAGGTTTTCACGCCGGTGCCAAGTAACCGACCCCAGAAAGCTGCTCGGCCCACCCGAAAAGACTGCTGCATTTTTTCACCCAGGGTATACTCTGCAAACACAGCGCCTGCCAAAGCGCCTAAAGCCCCCCCCAATACCACACCGAGAGCAGATCCCACGATGGGGATTGGCAAGCCAACGGCTGCCCCCAAGAGCGNTCCCCCCAAAGAACCAATTAGTGAAAAAACGGCGGCCCTACGGCTCCCACCCACCCGATTGGCTCCCCAAACTCCTGCAACCAATTCGATAAGCTCTCCCAGGCCGGCAAGCACTCCAACGGCCAAAACGGTGTACCAACTGATTGCTGCCACACCGTCCGTGGGGGCCAACCAGACATACAAGGCGGCAGCGGCCACCATGACCCAATTTCCCGGCAAACCCAGCAAAGTCATGATCCAGCCGGCCGAAAGACCAACAATCAGCAAAGTCAAAACTGTGTAAAACGTGACGTGGTCCATACTGGCGAGAATTATACTCCATTTTTCAGTGAGAAACTGCTTTTGGATTGAAATTGGCAGCAAGGCCAACTTTTTTCCCCGGATTGAGCCCCTGTAGAAGGTTCTCCAGGATTTTGGCTCCTGGGAGAGGTTGCTTCCAGAGCAATCATTTTACAGGCCCGTTTTCTTACGCCACAGTTCGGCTACAATAGCCCGTTTGCATTCAGCGTGGGAGATTCCCTCACTGGATTTCCTGACAGGGATTTCAATCCGTAGATTTCCTTCCATAGGGACGAACAAAGCATGTCTTGAGTCCTTACGTATTACTTGGATCTTGGGATTATAGTTGTGATCTTGGGCTTGCTGGGATCTAGGGCTGATCAGGGCCAGGGTCTTTATAGCCAACAATTGTGTCGTACAAAAATCAATTCCTAAACATAGAATAGTCAACTCTCTAGGAGCAGCTGTGCCCGGAACGTGTGTCATCGGATTGCAATGGGGCGATGAAGCCAAAGGAAAAATCGTCGATATCCTAACTCAGGACCATGATATGGTTGTGCGTTTCCAAGGAGGGGCAAACGCAGGACATACTGTCGTCGTAGGCGAAGAGGTTTACAAATTATCTCTGTTACCCAGTGGAGTGCTTACACCGGGGGTTACCTGTGTTATCGCCGGGGGTGTGGTCCTACACCCTCAAAAAGCCATTCATGAACTCGATGAACTCGCCAGCCGGAATGTCGAAGATTACGACAATCTCAAAATCAGCGACCGGGTACATGTGATTTATCCGTGGCATTTTGCTGAGGACCAGGTGCTCGACAAAAATACCGCCGACGGCGAAAACATCGGCACCACTGGGAGAGGCATTGGTCCCTGCTACCGTGACAAAGTAGGGCGTTCCTATGCCATCCGCCTGGGAGACATGTATCGTGATACGTTCCGCAAACAAGTAGAACACAATGTGGACGTAAAAAACAATTTACTGACTGCCATGTATGGCTCAAATAAATTTAAGCCCTTGGACGCAAAGGAGATTTACGAAGAGTATTCGGCCTATGCAAGTCGCCTGGAACCTTTTGTCGCTGACACGACAGAATTACTACTCTCTGCGATGGAAGAAGGCAAAAAAGTACTTTTNGAGGGAGCTCAAGGTGCTCTACTCGACGTCGATCATGGCACATATCCTTTTGTGACCAGCAGCAACAGTTCAGGTGTNGGTGTCTCCACAGGTTCAGGAGTTCCTGCCCAATATATAAATAAGGTCTTGGGAATCGTCAAAGCCTACACTTCCCGAGTTGGGGGTGGCCCATTTCCCACAGAGCAAGATAACGAGATAGGCCAACGTATTCGTGACCAGGGCAATGAGTACGGCACAGTCACGAAACGACCAAGAAGATGTGGTTGGCTTGATACGGTCGCAGTACGCTACACAACACGGCTTAGTGGTGCCAACTCAATCTGCGTCATGTTGCTGGACGTATTAAGTGGACTCGATGAATTAAAAATCTGCACTTCGTATAAGCTGGATGGCCAGGAATCCAATCAATTCCCTAGTCATGTGGATGATATACGTCGGGTGNAACCTGTTTACGAAACTCTCCCTGGCTGGGACGAAGATCTTACCAGTGCTAGCTCACCAGCAGATCTTCCCGACAACGCAATTGCATATATTAAGCGTGTGGGCGAATTGGTAGGTGTGCCTGTCGAGATGGTTTCGGTCGGCCCAGCACGTCGCCAGACGATCGCTTTATAAAATGTGTCGCCTCCAACGATAAAGGGTAGCTACAAGGATCCTGGAGCAGAGCAATCGATCGTATTGAATCACTTTCAGGACTCTATCCTGCATTCACTCATGTCCCTAGACAATATTCCTGAGCGACTTATCAATATCCCGCGTGAACGATGGCCACGTCATATCGCCATTATCATGGACGGCAACGGACGTTGGGCCGAGCGTCAAAATTTACCACGCATCGAAGGCCATCGTAGTGGCGTCGATACGGTACGAAAGATTACCGAAGAAAGCGCCACCATTGGCATGGAGCAACTGACGCTCTACTGCCTGTCCAGCGAAAACTGGAAACGGCCACAGCAGGAAATCGACTTCCTGATGCATTTGCTGGAACAGTACATGATCGAACAACGCGGGCCAATCATGGACAATAATCTGCAAGTTCGCACACTGGGCCGCCGCACGAACATTCCGGATCAGGTCTTGAGAGAACTCGACAAAACGGTCGAAATGAGTTCCCAGAATAGCGGAATGTGGCTCACTCTGGCCATCAATTATGGCGGACGGGCAGAGTTGGTTGACGCCGTTCAGGCGATCAGTCAAAAGATTACTGCAGGCACGCTATCGGCTGACCAGATCAACGAACAGACCCTAACAGACCATCTTTACACAGCGGGCATGGCAGATCCTGATTTATTGGTGCGCACAGCGGGCGAAATGCGGATCAGCAATTTCTTGCTCTGGCAAATCAGTTATGCTGAGATCTGGGTAACTGAAAAGTGCTGGCCCGCATTCGATGAGACAACACTTCATGAAGCTATTGCTGACTTCGCCAGTCGTAATCGCAAATTCGGCGGACTCTCGACATAAAACACTTCCATCCATCTGCAGACATTACCCATTCGTGCTCCGACATAGACTAGTATTTGGTTTATCAATCATCGCGATTCTCGCTGCCCTGTGTTGGGCAGATGCGAACTGTGCCCGTCCGGGAATTTTTCTAGTACCGCTGGCAATAACTCTCTGTCTGCTGGCAACCCATGAAATGATCAACATACTGCGTGCCTCGGGCAGCAATCCGTTATTGGGTTCTACCTATCTCGGAACCCTCATGCCAGTCTTGGGAGCCTGTGTTCCCACACTCTGGACGACCTACCCAGAAAACTGTCCCCTCAGCAAAATTGGTTGGCTCGCCTTGGGTCTGGCAATGGGACTCTTGATAGCGATCATTGCAGAGATGAGGCGATTCTCTGAACCAGGCAAAACAGTAGCTCAGCTCGCAGCCACTGGATTGTCAATTTTTTATGTGGGTGGACTTTTAGGATTTCTCATCCAGCTGCGACTGCTACACGACAGCTCCTGGGGATTGGCAGCTCTGCTTTCCGTGATTCTTACCGTAAAGCTTAGTGACACATGCCAATACACGTTTGGCAAGTTGCTGGGCAAACACAAACTGATACCCAAACTAAGCCCGGGCAAAACGTGGGAAGGCACTCTTTATGGAATGACATCTGCTGTGATCATTGCTGCACTTCTGCTGTGCACGATACTTGGAAATTTGGGAACCGAACAGAGTTTTTTGAAGATGATTCTTTTTTGCACATTGGTAGCCGTTGCCGGCATCGTCGGTGACCTGGCGGAGTCGATGCTGAAACGAGATGTGGGTTTTAAAGATTCGAGTCGTTGGCTACCTGGGCTGGGAGGCATCTTGGATTTACTGGATTCTCTCTTGGTTGCCGCCCCGGTAGGGTACTTCTGCTGGGTCGCTGGCCTCATAGGACCCTAGCCATTTTTGATGTCTGCGACTGCCAACTCATCTGGCAGCATAACTCCGCAAATGTCATAGCCCCCTAAAATTGTTAAAACGCGTACAACCCGTTTGCCAATAAGCATTTAGACAATCTTGNCCAAGTCCGGCTAGTGAGGTCGTGGTACGATTAGGTATAGTTGGTAAGGTTAGGCAACGAGTTTTAGGACCTGAAGTTCTCGGCATTCGCCAGTGTGCGGATGCCCNTTTTATGATTGAATCAACTATCTCGGTCGGCACTGCCGAAAATCTGGTGCTGCTGCTGGGTACACAAGACCAGCATCTCAAGCAGATTCGTAGCACCATCCCGGCAAACATCTCGACCCGCGACGGCAAGATTCTTGTCCAAGGCGAAGAAGAAGCCGTTCTCCAAGCCACTGCTGTTCTGGAAGAACTGCGTACTCGTTTGAACCGTTTGGGAGTGCTCGATTCGGATCAGGTTACGCAAGTTATCAATCGTGTTACCAATGGCGAACAGGTTCCGCATCTAGATCCCATTGGCGTGCATGGTGGACAATCCATTCATCCTCGCACCCAGGGCCAGGCCGAATATGTCGCTGCGATACGCGACCATGCCCTTGTGTTTTGTACAGGTCCTGCTGGTACCGGAAAAACCTATTTGGCCGTGGNCACAGCCGTTGAAGCATTGCGAGCAGAAAGAATACGTAAAATTGTTCTGGTTCGCCCAGCAGTTGAAGCCGGCGAGAGTCTAGGATTTTTGCCTGGAGACATGCAAGCAAAGATAAATCCGTATTTGCGACCACTTTTGGACGCGCTACGAGAAATGATGGACTTCGATCAAATGCAACGTTGCATGAGTGAAGATGTTATCGAAGTCGTCCCTTTGGCCTACATGCGTGGACGCACATTAAATAAAGCATTCATCATTTTGGACGAGGCCCAGAATACAACCGTTTCGCAAATGAAAATGTTCCTCACACGAATGGGTGAGGGCTCTCAAGTTGTTGTCTCAGGGGACACCTCGCAGACCGATCTGCCACCACATACCAAAAGTGGCCTGATTGACGCATTGTCACGTCTCCGAAATATCGAGGGGTTTGCCCGAGTCAAGCTAACCGGATCGGACATTGTACGACACCGGTTAGTACAAGATATTGTGCGCGCTTATGACNAAGGAACTAAAAAGAAGAAATAACTCTTTGGTCAATAACAACCGACGAATCAAACTATAGATACGAGGATCCGGCATTAAGGATCCGGGAGCGATTCTTNAAGAAGACGACCGCTCCTGGTCAACGTCACTGACGTGTGCCTTTTGCTTACTTGCACCCCATGTCCACCAACGGCATACAAAAAAGAACACGGCAGCAACGGGTCGCTACGGTAGAATTGCCGCCCGGCGTGTGGGGCACTTTATTGAGCCAGCTCCGACGAGGCAGCGTCCTGCTTCGCCTGGCTCTCTGTGCACTCGTTGCCGTGTTTTTATGGGCCTTCACCTACGGTTGGGAACCACCCTTCAGATACCAGCTGGGTGAGATTCCGCAACGCGATATCGTTGCACGCGTCGACTTTGATCAAATCGACGATGCCGCTACCGAAGAAGCAGAGAATCGAGCCCGTCGTCTGGCGAAAGCCACTTACAACCAGGACGCGCAACAACTGGTGCAATTGCGAGCCCAACTGCGTAGCGAGATCAGCAAACTTTTAACTGCCGAAAAACTGGAAGATGTCGATGCCGAGCTGTGGAAAGAATTCCAACCACCCTTGGCCGCCGCAACACCCGATCCAACTGCCGAAGAGCAACAAGAGCAGTTTGCACGTTTTCGTGAATCCTTTGCTGTCGAAAATGCTGTTGAGGTTTTTGGGGAACAAATGGCCCAAGTGATGGCACCCTTTGAGCAGTGGGGACTTTTAGAAGCCTTGCCCGCCGAGCACGAGAACATGAACTTCGAAGAAATATTCGTCCGTGTTCAGGAAGCCGGTGGCGAAAATCTTGGTACTCCTGCCGTGCGTGCCATCAGCGACGTTCGCATTGAAGATGTCGCCAATCAACTCCAAAACACACTCAACGAAAAATTTTCGGTTGAGCTGGCCCAGCGGATTTATGCCTGGCTCAGACCACGATTGATGACCACCTTAACATTAGACCTACCTACGACAAGAGAGAACCAGGAAAAAGAAGCGAACGATACCCCGCCCGTAACCAAGACTTTCCATGCGGGTGAAGACACGCTCGCAAAATCTGGCAAGCCTATTGAAAACGCGGATATCGAACTTCTTGATCTTGAATACAGAGCCCAGTTGGCCGAACAGGACCTGGGGGCAAGTATTCGGCGCACCTTGGCAGTGCTCGGCATGTATGTTGCGCTCTACACACTCTGCGGTTTTTACATTTACTTACGTGAGCCAAAAGCAATTGATGAGCTGCTCCGCTTTGTTTCGCTACTGACCTTAGTCCTGCTAACCGTCGTCTTGGCTAAAATTACCAGTGGATATTTTTGGGGGACCGATCTCATTCCTCTCCTACTGCTAGCAATGACCTTGGCAATTGCCTACCAACAGGAACTGGCTTTATTGATCTCGGCATGTGTTACCCTGGTGATCGTCGTTTCGATCGGACATGATATGGCACAGGCCCTGGTTTTAACGGCAACCGTGGCGGGTGCCGTACTGGTCCTCAAACAGATCCGTACGCGAGGCAAGTTGTTGTCGGTTGGGTTTGTTGCGGCTTGCGTTGCGTTATTTACAACGATTGGGGTGGGGACACTCTTTGGCCAACCCTGGTCTCTCTTGTTGCACCATGGATTCCTCTTAGCGCTCTGGTCCGTCATCGCTGGATCATTAATGACCGTACTGCTACCTACCGTAGAACGTGTTTTCGAAGTGCAAACCGATCTCAGCCTGATTGAACTAGGAGACCCAGCTCACCCACTACTCCAGGAGCTCATTCGCCGCGCACCAGGAACTTACAATCATTCAATAACCGTTGCCTCCCTGGCAGAATCGGCTGCTGAATCGATCGGGGCACGCGGTCTGCTCGTTCGCGTGGGAGCTTATTTTCATGACATCGGCAAAATGTTGAAGCCGGGCTATTTCATTGAAAACCAAAGCCAGGGCGATAATCGTCATGATTCGTTGGTGCCTGCCATGAGTACCCTGGTCATTATCGCGCATGTCAAAGACGGTGCTGATCTGGCTCGCCAAAACAAACTACCCGAACAGATCATAGATTTTATACAGCAACACCATGGCACAACACTTGTTGAGTACTTCTATCGTCAGGCAAATCAACAGCGAGACAAAGACCCCGAAAGCGCTGAAGTCGACGAAAGTTCATTCCGCTATCCAGGTCCAAAGCCACAAACGAAAGAGGCTGGCGTGTTGATGCTCGCGGATGCTGTCGAATCGGCAAGTCGAGCTCTCAAGGAACCAACGCCTGCCCGCATAGAAAACATTGTTGAAGAGATCTCCAGTAAACGCTTGCTAGACGGCCAATTTGATGAATGCGGCCTTACCTTGGAAGAAGTGCGTAAAATAGGCGAAAGTTTGGTAAAATCGCTCACAGCCGTGTATCATGGTCGTGTGAAGTATCCTGGGCAAGAAACGGCATAAGTTGGCTGCAGCCCTCAATCGAATGACGAATGAATCAGCAAAATCGTAACCCTGAAAACACTTCCGATTCCTCGCAATCAGGACCTGTGAAACTGAAATCCAGTCAGTCAGTGCCCTTGGACCAAGACCAGGAGCCTCCTTCGCCCGGGTTCAGTATTCTTATTTCTGACGAGCAACAAACGCTACGTGTCGATGAATCCCGCTTGCGCGCCTGCGTACAATCTGTTTTAGGCGATAGTTGCTACCAAGCGTGCACGATCAGCATTGCCATCGTCGATGACCCCACGATTCACGATATCAACCGGCAGTTTTTAAAGCACGATTACCCAACAGACGTGATTAGCTTTGTTCTGGAAGACGATGGTTCAAAGCTGGAAGGCGAACTTGTCGTCAGTAGTGATACGGCCATTCAAAATGCTCAGGAATATGGCTGGCCTGCGACCGATGAACTTTTGCTGTACGTCCTGCATGGCTGCCTCCACCTGGTTGGTTACCGCGATAAAGAACCGGCTGATCAAGAGCAAATGCATTGTGCCGAATTAATGCATCTACGCAAACTTGGAGTCATGCTGCCAAAAGACGCGTCACGTTGGTTACCCCTTCCTTCTGAAAACTGCGGAAAGGGTTCTCCTTCGTGACAACGACCCAGTTATTCTGGACAAGTCTGATCTCTCTCATCGCCACGGCGCTAGCCAACCTGGGTGCGCGTGCGCTGCGTGATTTTTCGCGTCATGATCTTGAGGAGATCTGTGCCCGCAAAGGTCGGCCAGAACGGCTGGGCCAGGTGCTGCGCCTGCATGAGACTCTATCACTTGGGATTGAGATGCTGGCGATCATGCTGGCAACCTTGACATTGCTCACGAGCTACCTATGGGCCGTTCAGAACTGGCAATTGGCAGCTTTGGACACCTGGCCTCACCTGTTGCTCACTGCGGCCTGCCTTGGACTTGTGCTGGCGATAGCCCATATTTGGATTCCCTGGGCAGCATCGCGTGTGTTTGGCGAGGGGTTTTTGTTCTACACCTGGCCTGTCTGGCTCGTCTTAGGGTGGCTGGCAACTCCCCTGGTATTGGGTGCCAAACTTATCGATACCGCACTCCACCGAATTGCTGGCCGAGAACCGCAAGCGGTCGACGAAGAAACGTTCGAAGAAGAAATCCGGGCCATTGTTACCGAAGGGCATCGTGAAGGTCTGTTGGAAGAAGACGCACGAGAAATGATTGAAGGAGTCATTGAACTGGGAGACGCCGACGTCTCACATATCATGACACCCCGCACAGATATGCACATGGTCAAGGCAGACACGCCCTGGGATGAGATTGTTGCCGACGTCATTGAAGCGGGACACACAAGAATACCCGTCTACGACACGAATCGCGATGACATCCTGGGTGTCCTTTACAGCAAAGACCTGCTCCCCGAACTGGCAACGGGCGACCCCAACTCACGCACACCGATTCGCGATCTGCTGCGCAAACCGCTCTTTGTCCCTGAGACAAAGGCCTTAGACGAACTACTCGAAATGTTCCAGCAAGTTCACACCCATATCGCTCTGGTACTCGATGAGTACGGTGGGGTCTCGGGCCTGGTGACGATTGAAGACATCTTGGAAGAGATCGTAGGCGAAATCGTCGACGAATACGACGAAGAAGTAGCCCAGGAGATCGAATGGATCGACGCAGACACGTGCGAAGCACTGGGTCGTACTCACGTTGACGAAATCAACGAAGCGATGAAACTCAACCTGCCAGAAGGAGGTGACTTCGACACCATAGGCGGTTTTGTATTCAGCGAACTGGGGCGTGTACCACTCCCAGGCGAAAAACTAGTTTGGCAAGACCAGGTTCGTATCCAAGTCCTGGAAGCGTCAAAAAGACGCATCGATCGCGTGCGTATCGAACGTCTCGATGGCGACCAACTTGAGAGCGCGTGATGCGTTCTCAGTCTACCGAAAATGGTACAACAGCCCCTGTAAGATGGGGGAATTGCCCCCATCTTGATCGCAAAAAAACCTCGAGCCCGACAGCAAGTCAGGCCCGAGGTTTACTTCAGAACAACTCTTAGAAAACGTTACAACCGGCGCGTGCCAATCAAGCCCAGAAGACCCAAGGCAACCAAAGCCATACTGTTGGGCTCAGGTACACTGGTAGCAATTCCTGGGGAACCTACATCACTGCTCGGAAAAATGTATTCCCCATCATGAAGCGCACCGTAAGCGCCATGCTCGCCGACCACACTCAAACCGATTGAACCGCCGCTTGTATTCCATTCAAACGTATGCCCGTTACCGGGGGCATCACCAAAGTAGGCCGATGCCACCAAATTGTAGGAGCTAGCCGTATTGGGATCGGCATCCCAGATTTCGATTTGATCGCCACCGGAAGAAAGTCCAGAAAATGTATCAGGGCCTCCAAAAATATCTTCGGAATAAGCCGTGAATCCTCCACCCCAAGAATCAACAAAAGCAGGCAAGCTGGCTGTATCGGTTCTCACGATAACAATAGACTCGCCAGCCCCAATCGTAAGTGCCGGAAACAACGCTCCATCGGCGCCCGAAGGACCATTGTCGTCCCAATAGTAATTCTCTAAATCGACAGCTGCTGCCCCAGCATTCGTTAACTCGAACCAGTCTTCCGAGTGATCTGAACTCGGCTGAACCTCAGTTACAAATAAAGCTGCAGAGGCCAATTGATCTGCCAAACAGACGGCAGCCAGAGCCAACACAAAAACTTTGATCTTCTTCATCACAAGAACTCTCCCTTCACTAACAAAAGCAAAAACCAAAAACTATAAAACTTAAAATATTGGCGAACGAATTTCCTTGACGTACCTGCAATACTATCGCTGAGAAATGAATCTTTGGTGAAGCCAAGACAATAAGTTCGTTAAGTTCTTAAACAAACTAACCCTGCACTCTCTTAAAAGGCATCGCCCGGAATTATTTCTCCGCCATCCCGCGTGCAGATACCCAGATAAATATTGTGGCTCGTATCGTCGCCCATAAAATGCACAGAGCCATCGCACATTAGAATCTGCACTCCACCAGGATGATCAGAAAAGAATTCCTCCTTGGCGAAATGCACATAGGCAGGAGGGTTAATCGCTGAAGAGACACCTAATGCAGAAGCAATCGTAGATCCGGGTGCGATATCTATATCGCTGATATTTTTCAACGCGGCCCAAGCACCCG
>PATG01000048.1 GCA_002713555.1 Planctomycetaceae bacterium | reverse complement strand
AAACCTTGAATTATCCCAACGGCTGCCGTTGCCACTCACCGTGGCTACGCCCGTCGAATCAGACTCATACCCTAGATAGCCAAACGTGTTACTTAGCAAACTACCGGCTGACACGTTCAACGTAGCCTGATTAGTGGACCCGACGGTAAAGCTATCTCCGAAAGTGCCCGTCGCTCCGGCTGTCAAAACCAACGTTGGATTTGCGTTTAAGGTATTTCCATCCAGGGTAAAGAAATTAGTTCCCGGTGAAAAATGACCACTTACTCCATTTACCGTTAGGACACCGTCATTGAAGGTAAAGGTACCGCCGTGATTGTTATCCAACGTGCCGGTCGTCAGGCTACCGCCGTCTAACGTTAATGTGCCTTGATAATTAAAAAGCTGGGTTTTTCCTAAGACATCGACCAGGCCGCTATCGGTAATCGTCAATGCCCCAGTGCCACCACTGGCAGATCCACCGATATATAAACGTTCCGAATTAGACCACTGGCTGCCAACGCCGCTAACGGTGGCCACGCTGCTCGAATTATTCGATTGGTTGCCGATGTAGCCAATCGTATTACTGACCACACCACCGGCTTCGACGTTTAGCGTGCCACTACCGCCAATGCCAACGTATAAATTTTCCGTATTATTCCACTGGCTGCCGCTGCCGCTAACGGTTACCACGCCCGTCGAATCCGACTCATACGCAAGTCTGCCAACCGTGTTACTGACCAAACCCCCTTCCAATACGCTCAGCGTGCCACTGCCGAGAGTGCCAACGCTCAGGGTGCCCGAATTATTCCACTGGCTGCCGCTGCCACTCACCGTGGCTACACCCGTCGAACCATTAGATGTGCCAATGGAACCCGAGGAATTACTCACCACACCACCGGCTTCGACGTTTAGCGTGCCGTCGCCTTGATGGCCAACATAAAAATGACTTGAATTATTCCACTGGCTGCCGCTGCCACTCACCGTGGCTACACCCGTCGAACCATTAGATGAGCCAATGAAACCCTCGGAATTACTCACCACCCCACCGGCCAACACATTCAGCGTGCCGTCGCTAGAGTTGCCTACGAATAATATATCTTCCATAGCCAGACTGCCGCCGGCCGTCGTCAATATGCCGCCACCGTCAATGGTCGCCAAACCGTTGATTTCCAAATGTTGCTCAGTCACCAAAGTTGTTGTGCCGGCATTGGTATTAAATGTGGTCCCGTTGGCTAACGAAAAGTTGTTCGCATCGATGGTCAAGATCTGACCGGAATCGGTGACACCTAAGGTCCCCTTGTTGAACATAAATATTTCGCCGGCCGTCTTTTCAAAGGTTCCCGTTATTAGGCTTCCGCCATCTAACGTTAATGTGCCTGTACTCCAAAGCTTGGTGGTTCCCGAGACATCGACCAAGCCGCCATCAGCAATCGTCAGTAGCCCGGTGCCGCCGGCGGCCCCCATGCCTCCACCAATAGCCAAATCGACTGAATGATTCCACTGACTACCACTGCCGGTAACTGTGACCAAGCCCGTTGAACCATTAATGTGTCCGATGAAGCCAGTCGTATTATTGACCACACCACCTGCTTCGACATTCAGCGTGCCACTGCCGAGAGTGCCCACACTCAGATCGCTCGAATTATTCCACTGACTGCCACTGCCCCGAACCGTTGCCACGCTAGTCGATCCGCTAAATTTGCCAATGAAACCCTCCGAATTACTCACCACACCACCGTCCAGCACTTCCAGCGTGCCGTCGTTGTCACCGCCCACAGTCAGCCAGCTCGAATTAATCCACTGGCTGCCAATGCCACTAACTGTTGCCACGCCCGTGCCAGAATAGCCAATCGTACAATTGCCGCCATTACTGACCAAACCCCCTTCCAACACGTTCAGCGTGCCACTGCCTGCACTGCCCACACCCAGTCCGAGCGAATTATTCCACTGGCTGCCGCTGCCGCTAACGGTTACCACGCCCGTCGAACTGGCCCAGTCGCCGATCGAACCCAATTCATTACTGACCACACCACCGCCCAACACGTTCAACGTGCCGTCGCCTTGATAGCCAACAAACAAAAACCTTGAATTATCCCAACGGCTGCCGTTGCCACTCACCGTGGCTACGCCCGTCGAATCAGACTCATACCCTAGATAGCCAAACGTGTTATCAAAGACGGCCCCCGAATTGACATTTAAAGCACCCGACACATCGAACCCGGCCGATCCGGCAGCCGTCAAACGGCTGCCCATCGGATGAGAACCTTCGAGAATCAGCGTTGCCCCGTTAATAATCTGGCCACCACCGAGACTTTTGAAATGCAGGCCACTGAGCGTCGCCGAAGTACTAGCACCCGAAATTGTAAAATCAGAGAACTAGCCTCCGCCATTAATTGAATATAAGTGTTGGGTGCTAGTCTCTTTATTCAAGAAGTTAACATCACCTTGCAGGACATCAAAAAAGCCGACCTCTGGCGTCGTGCTGGCCGTAGTCGCATCCCACCATACTTCATAGCTTGCGGCCTGATTAAATCTCGCTTTCTCGGCATCGCTGGGGGCGTTGCCACCATCCCAATTAGAACCAAACTGGTACCATGCTTCAGAGTCAGTCGTATTGTTCCAATCACGGATCGTTTGACTGTGGCCTACAGAGACTACCCCGAAGCCGATAACGCAAAGAACAAATAGGCTAGTGCCAAGAAACGGGTAAAAAAAACGCATGAAAACACCGCCGGATTAGAAAACTGCCTGAACCGAAACGTTAAAAGGCTTTTTGCCAGATGTTTCAAGATAAAGCGTCGCCCGAAGATCTGCCGTCTCAACAGAAAACATCATCCTAGAAACATTTACTTAATAAACCTGCTGGTGCTTTCAATCGAACTGTACAAGATAGTGTGATTCACCCTCTCACCCCTGTCAACAAATGGGTGCCGGGTTGGCCACGCATTGATTTCACCTCAGGAAAACGCCGGTTTCCAATTATCACCTTTGAAAAATACGACCAATATCAACAGGGACACGGTGCTGATTCCTCGAGCAGAATAAAACTGGAAGCGATCTCCTACGCGCGGAGTCGCCCCCTCCTCGGCGCCGAGACGGACAATCGCTAGCGTCCGCGGGGTACAAGCCCGCCGAACGAAACGGACGTTGGCTAACTGACCCGCTACCATTTTCTGACACAGCAGCAGGGTGAAAATCCAATGCTGCTAAACTGTTAAACACATGGTCTGAACACGGATCATAATATCAAGTCGATGAACCGGAGTCCGGCGCTGTAAGCATTCTTGTTTCTGGCGAGGAAAGGTCCGTTGCTATCCTGCGAACGAGAAGCTCTATCAGAATTTGACTAAGATCTCTCCGCGGACTCCTTGAGAAACTCCCACTCCTTCGCGCTTGCCTACGAAGCCATCGCATACCCAGATGAAGTGTTGACCCAAGGCCTGCTGATAGCGCACAACTGTGGCAATTGCGCCTTGGTTTTGCGAGCCTTCTATTTCTTTTTGGCCACCTAGCTCTAAGATCAATTGCCTGCGGGTATGATCGAAGAAAAATTGGTAGCCCAGGCTGGCACCCGCCGTGTTATTCGTTCTCACTGGCACAGGAGCCCCTGCACGACCAACGCCTGGGGCCGCAAACACAATGCCCGTTTGGCCGAGTGGGCCTCCCATGAGAGGACCTCGCGTAGGTGAGGTGAATTGGTCGATGGCCAGAAAGGCGTTGACGTAGGTCAAGTCTTCGGTGTGATGAGGTGTCCACGAGGTTTGCGCAAAGAGAAGTTCACCTTGGCCAGCAAACGGTGTCGTACCATCGGTGGGAAATGACGCTAAGACGTGGAGTGAAGTGTTGTAGGTGTTGTGGTAACCGTGGATGCGCCGAATGTCACTGACACCAAAGGCGATCAAATCACCAAAGGCAGGATCGCCGTAGGCATAGGCAACATCTAGGTTGACTGTGCTGCAGGCGAAATCACTTTCGGTCAATAACGCGACCATCTTGGAGCCGGGGTCCAGTGTGTTGGGCTCGGTGGTTGGACTATTGCGGTTAAGACGATTCCAAGCGTAGACGCCGGTCATACGCAGGTTCAGGTTGCCATGGCCATTGAGCGTATTACGCGTGACCGTGACAGCGTCAATCATGTCTTCGTTAATCAACAGTCCTTGTTGGGCCAATAGCGGCATACGTCCTACTGAAAAGCCTAAATCCAATAGCTTGGAATCGTAGGGATCNAGCCAGGGAAAGATTTCGCCGAAATCACCCTCAAAAAACAACGTCTGAAAATCGGCATTCCAGCCATCGAGTGTGCGGTCTAGGTTAAAATCATAGCTGGTAAACTCGCGCCGAGTTGCCAATTCTTCGTCGAGAGGACGCAATCCTATCAACAACCGCTCGGTACTCGATAAATTAACTTGGCCAAATAGATCGAGGCGACTAGCACTCTCAGCGACTGGAGTTGTAGGGCCGCGGTTGTCAAAATACTGTAGCGCTGTACGAAACTGTCCGAAGACCCACAGAGAAGGACGCCAGACGGCGCCCGTAGGTAGTTCCACGCCCTGACTCAAGAATCCTGAATCGAGGAATTTCTCGTTGAGCTCAAGAATCAAGGGTGGCCTGCTAGGGATCGGCTGCAACCCAATCGGTTCTTCGTCGAGGTCTGTCTTAAGTTTGTCATGCTCGGTAAATAGCAAGGATTCGAACAAGTGCCCCAGTGGTTTATTGGGCCATGTCAAAGCAGTGGGCAGAGCTTCAGCCAGCTCCCAGCAAAAAGGAGCTTTTTCTTCGGGGAACTGAATAGCTGTCCATTCTTTTTCCACATACTCGCTAAGTGGGAGCNTCTCAGGGGTAGGAAATGTAGGCTCGTTGGAGGCGATTTCGTAGTCGACTTGATTGATCACAGCGGGTGTTGTAACGGGGGGCAATAAATACAACTCACTTGCTACCGAGTTCAAGCTGAACGTAGTTAGCAAGGCCACAATTACAAGCCGCGGTATAATATTCATCTTCTTAAAAGCCTTTTCATCGTTAGCACTTCGACATAAGTGATGAAACCGTACACTGGCAAGGCAATCCTGTTTTTTCATAAACTATTTTTCAACGTGAAACACGGCTGTTCTTTCGTGTAGCACGAGATGTCCGTCGACGACACGGTCGGCAATCTCCTTTGCGCTGAGATTATAATCAAATCCAGCCGAGGAAATCTCATGGACCAGGTTGATTGGNACCATGCCTGCGACCAACTGAACTCGACAAAAATAGGGTCCGTTATCGGTAAGTTGTGACGGATCTATTCGATACTTNGCCCAACGATGACCATTGACTTCTATGTTTTGTTTGTGCTTTCGCGCACCCAGTGGGCGTCCGAGCACTGTGAATGGGCGTGTTGCGGGACGAAAATAGGGCAAGGGGTCGAGCGAGTAGGGGACGTTGAGAATTTGCTCACGCTCACCTCCTCGCACGTTCCGTGTAATGAAGCGTGATTGCAACGAAAAAAGCTGCCGATCCAGTGGTAACAGACCGTTATGCACATAGTAGGAATGACTGTCTCGCACATCGCCATTGGGGTCGAGATCGCCAGAAATATAAATAACTTTACCGCAACTGTCAGAGACCGTCACGCGAAGGAATACTAGTCGTTCGGCGTCGAATCCCGTTGGCACGCCGTGACCATCGGTTCCGTTGGATACTTTGACACGGAAACTAAGACCGCGACGTCCGACGCCTTCGCACTCCACTTTGCCAAGCTGGAAGGCCGTGCTTAGAATCTGATGCCGAGCTGTCTTTGCTTCGCTCAGTAAAGCGAACTGCTCGTTGAGGATATCTCGTGCACGGTAGCGTCGCGACTGGTCTTGCCAAGCGGCTGGAAACAAGGATTCAGATTTTTCAGGGAGTTTCTTTTCAAATTGTGGAGTACCCCAACCAGCCTCGTGATCGAAGATGAGCCATTCTTGGAGAGTAGCCAATCCTTGTTGATTGTCATGTTGCGCAGAAGAATGAGTCTCTTTGACTGCTTTTGGATTGTGGGGAAAAATACCCGGATGAACAATCGAATAGTCTGGACCAACCATCATGTGATTGGTTCGCTTACGTGGTCTGGTAGAGGCATTCCCCACACGAGCGGCAGGCGCGCAATCGTAACCTGCTGCAACGCCCGGCTCGATTCCCATGTGACAGTCTTGGCACGATTGCCCTTTAATGCGGGCCGCTGGTGAAGTTTTGTATTCACTGAAGGCATCTTCTAAGCGAAATCCGTTGGGAGCAAATACGTCATGGCAGGAGGCACAGAATCCGGAAGTACCCATCTGAAAAAAGGGAACGGACTCACCATGAATTGGTCGGGCTCGTTGGTCGTCCTTGGATTCGGTTTTCAAAGCGCCATATTTTTCAGGTAAAGCAAGGACTTCGGCGAGTATATCGTTGCCAAGTGGTCCGTAAACGGGCGTGTTCAATCCACCTGCGACGAGAGCCTGTCTCCCAGAGCTTTTTCCCCAGGCCTGATTGATACGATGGCATGTGACACACGTGACCCCCTCACGAGCTGCCGGATGGCGATCAAGATTGCTCATGTTGATTGGTTCTTTGAGAGCCATTCCTACTGGAGTGTGGCAGCGAATACAAAAATCACCCAGCGTTCCATTAGTAAGCTTGTTAAGGCGATTAGACATCGTATTGAAGATGGGGCTAATTTGCGCGTAAGCGTGTGGAGAGGCTGACCACTCTCGATAATGGTCAGGGTGACACGTTTGACACTTTTTGGCCGAAGGAAATGGATCTTCGGCAAAACAAGCTGCGTGAGCCAGATCGATTGCATGCTGTTGAGCGTCGGAAAGCTCAGACTCGGGATCAGCTATTCCTGGGGAGATTTCCTCCACAGAAGCACTGCTCAAAGCAACCCCATGCGGGTTCCCTGCCGAAGAAGCGTGGATGCTGTGCATGATCTTGTTTGTAGCAAATTGATCCTCGTCCAGCGCTAGGTCGTCACCAGCGCACTCGGAAATCAACCAACCTAAAGCCATAAACGACCAGCAGATGGGAATCAATCGTAGTAGGCTAGCCATCGGTACAACCTTGGGAAGACATATCAATTCTGGAGAGTATAGGGCCATCCAGAAGATCGGCACTCTCGTTGTGATAATCCAACTTCTTCTGCGCATGCAATGCTTGCAGTTGATTGCGAGCACGAACGGTCAGCAATAACTGCAACAATGTCCTTAGAATATTTCCTGAGACAAGTCAATAAAAGATTGCATGCAGAGGTTGCTAGCAACGAGGACAGAGCAAAGTCATGACAAAAGAAGATTCACATTCAATGAGAATCGATGTGATATAGATGGCACTGTAAACAATTGTCTCCAGACGTTTCATACTGGTGGCACTTGGAACATGTGGCTTTCTCAACCGGTTGTAAACCGCTCGTTTCGGTAGACAAGGCGTTTATATTGATTGTATTGCATTGATGCAAAAACTCCGGCTTGAAGAAGACAACTTCAGATTCTGGAGCGATGGGGTGGCAAGTTGTGCAGTTTAATTTTTCGCCTAGTATTAGATGTGGTGAGTGGCTGAACTGCGTGAATTTTCGACCACCTATTGAGGCTTGTTTGGCAGACCACTCGATTTGCAAATGACCATCGTCTGCTTTTTCAACCGTATGGCACTTAAGACATCGTCCAGCAAGCGTAGGATCTGTCAGTCGTCGAAAAACAGTCGTTAAAGGGCTATCGGTGTCACTAAGACTCAGGAATTTGGATGCATCTGTGCAGCGAGCGCCTGCTTCAAGCCAAGCAATTAGAAACGGATCGCCATGTCCTATCGGTCGGTAGGAGAGCGTCAATGAGCCGGGGCTACGCGCAAGGTTCCAGGGAGAGCTGTCTATGGAGGCTGCTTGTTCGTGGTTATCGGTATTGGAGGTGTCGTCGATTTTTTCGAGCTCTCCTGCAATTAGTGCGAGTAAATATTGTCGATCGATGCGGCGGAGATCTAATTGGGTCAATGTTTTGGCCAATCGTGACAGGTCAACGGCTGCTGCGTCTGCACCAAACGATTCTCTCATTCGTTGCTCCATTCCTTCATGGTCTTGATGCAACATCATTGCGAGAAGTTGTTGGACGGCATGTTCCGAAGGTTCTGCATTCTGTGAAGAGCTCAATTGGCTTGTCACAAAGTCGTTTTCCGGCTTGTCTAGTAGTAGCATTTGCATGAATGACACAGGAGGAGATTTTTTGGGTGAGCCTGCCAATTCACCGTCACCTATCTGAGAGAGAGGAATATGCAAGATTTCGATCGGCAATATTTCGTCATCGACGATTTGATGCTCGTGGCAGCTTGCACAACTGGATTCGAATCCGAGCGTCAGCATTGATTGACCGGTCGAATCGGATACATGGCAATCCACACAATTAAAATCGCCTTGAGCAACAGTTGAATTCATCGATTGGTTGGGAACTGTGCGCTTGAAATTAGAATAATGGACGATTGCATGCGAGGCATGATTAAAATGGAGTCGAGTTCGACGCTGGTAGAAAAAGTCCGTCAGCTCGGGGTGACCTTGATGAAAACTATCAAAGGTCTGACTGTGACAAACTTGGCATTCACGATTTGCCATCTGCGTCATGTCAAATTCTTCACCTTGATGTTCTCGGTGGCAAGTCATGCAGGCAAGATGTTGGTGCTCACCCTGTGAAACGGTTTGGGCAGCTTGGAGTATGAGCGACCCCGATGACGAGGTAGGGTCGGTATTATTAGCCAATTCGGCCAGCACTTCAGGCGCAAGACTATGAGCAAGCGTCGCGTTCTCACCAAGCTCCGTATGGCACTTGAGACAGAGCTGAGTTTGGTTTGGGCCAGGGGAAGATGAGAAGGCAGTATGAACCCAGTCGACCAGTTGCCCTTCGATGCCGGAGTGGCAATCTTGGCATCCCTGGACCCCCTGATGGTGCGAGGCAAGCGCTCCTGGTGAAACGAGGGCTGAGCGATTAGGAACCCCAGACATCAAGAGTAGGGATCCAATGGCCAGGCCCAATACGGTAATCACGGTGAGTCTCCGTAAAGCCATTACTCCGCGAATCGGACGACAGGACGCGAATTTTTGACTACACGAGCCATCGGGCAGCGGACCACTTTGGCACATGCCACGATTGCAAACCCAAAGTCCAGCCTTTTTACTGGGTTCACACTGCGGCGGCATCTGACAACACACGCCATCAGGTAGCGGCCCCTCGTCGCAACTGCCAGCCAATTGAGAAGCGTGGTTGCAAAAGTACCGATCGCCTTCCTTGCGCGGAGTGCATTCGGCTTGGCAGACACCCAGTTGTGTCGGCCCGAGTGGGCAGGGCAACCCCTGGGCTTCTCCACCACACGTCCAGGCCTGGTTGGGCCTGTCGTACTCGTCGGATCTAAATTGATGCGGTGGGGGAATACTCACTACAGAGCTCCGGAAAAAGCGTAAACCAACACCACATGAATAGCCACAAAACACAATAAGGCATAAGTCAGTGGGACATGTATAAACAGCCAGTATCTAAGTATCGCCTGATGTGCAAAATGGAAATCGAGGTCATTTTTTTGTTTTACAAGATTACCGATTTGACGCACCACGTCTCTTTCTGTTTCATTCAGGTAGCGTTCAAGTGACTTAAGCTCAGAGAGCAGTAGACTTGCCGGGCGATTCGAGAGTACCAGATGGTGCCAGAAATTCCTTGATTTCTGGAAGAATGGTTCTAGACGTCGAGTGTAGAACTCTGGTACACCCGTGCTCTCCGTGGTTTCCATGCACTGGACCACCAATCGCTCCACTTGTCCAAGAATTCGATGCCTCATAGGCGAAATCCGTCGGTAGAGATATTCTCCGGGAAAAGTGGACAACCGACGTGCAAAAACTCTTGAGATAATCAATCCTAATAGTCCGCTTACGAAGACTACGGAGAAGAGCAAGGCAAGCACAATCTCGAAGATCCCACTGGGCAATTGCCACTGCAAATGGACCAAAAACAGAATCCCTGAAAATAGCCCCATATAGATATGAATTTGCAACCAGTTTGCGGAACTACCCAAGGGTAGAAAAGGGAACTTCTTACGCAAATTGTACAGAGCCAATCCGACTACCAGGGCAGCTAGAAGCCACCCTGTGGCAAGCTCCGTTCTCAGGAGGGCCGTTGATCCTATCGCTTTAGCAAGAAGCAAAATTGCGGCCAGCGCAAGCAGAAAAAAGAGCTTTCGATAGCGCCGGATAATACGCCTTCTTACTGGTCGAGCCATGCTGCTAATGATACGACATCCCCCATGTCTATTCTTGCTAAAGCATCGTGCGGACAAGCATTCTGGCAGGCCGGGCCCCCATGCTGATCAACGCATAAATCGCATTTTGTCGCTTTGGTAATTGGTTTTTGATCTTTCACCGCACGGATATACAATCCTCGATTATCACGAATTTCGACCATGCGTATCGCTTCGTAAGGACAGTTTTTTGAACAGGCACCACAGCCAATGCAAGTGGTGTCGTTGATTGAAACTTCTCCCTCGTTCAGTTCTCGACTGATGGCCCCCGTGGGACATTCAATCATACAGACAGGATCTTGGCAGTGCATGCAAGATCGAGCAACCATAATATTGCCGTGGGTTGGTCCCTGACGTAAGAAGCGGGGATTGTTGTCGTGGGTCGAAGCACAGGCGCGCACACAATCGTCGCAACGTGTGCAGCGGTCCATATTGATCAACATGGTCGCAGACCCGTTCACAAACCGTTCCTGCACAAGGAATTCCATGAAATCAGGATCGATAAGCCCCTCATCGAGGGCCTGGTTACTGGTGATCTGGTTAGAACGTTTTGTCTGTTTGCTAGATGCAGCCGGAGGTTTGGCTTGAAATAGTAGTTTCTCGATCAACCAGGCGGGCAGGAGTACAGCAGTTAAGTAGCCGATCGCTCGTAGCGAATGGCGGTAAGCAACACTGCTTCCTTGGAGCCAGCCAGACTCTAACTCTTCAAAACCAAAAGTTTTACCAGGCGTCAAATAACTCAGTGTTTGGTGGCCGTTATGGTGCTGTCGACTGACTCGGGCAACGCCACTACGGACCAAAATCACTGCATTCGGGTAATCACCTTCTTTGGCGATTAGCGGTTCGTGGACCAGATCGTGTTGGGCATCTTCGTCAGCCAATTGCTTTAGCGAACTGGCCTGATCGTACTCCCCGTAGGTTTCGAGTTGTGCTTCTTGCACCAACAGGTCGAGGGCCCCTTCGTCCGATGTCAAATGCTGCAGGAAGGGTACGCCCCGCAGGAACGACCTGAGGGCATTACTGCGAAACCGTTCGTCAAGCGAAGCACGAATTCCGGAGTCTTTTTTAATCAGGTCACGCAAGCCTTGCCAGCGAATTTCTAATAGTTTCGAGCCATGAACTGCAAAGACCGTCGCGGTGCGTGCAGTTCGGCCAAGTGCTGCCAGTTCACCAAATAGCTCTCCTTCTCGCATTGAGACGGTCTTAAAATTTTCCAAAATATGCGGCACATCTTGAAAATAAATCCGGTGACCATCGTCTCGCGCAGCAGTCCACTTGTCGCTCCACCCCTTTTTTGTGAAGTCGCGATACTCCGGTTCCGGATGATTTCTCCACAACTGGGCAATTACTTGAAAGAGGTTTTTTTTCTGAGGCGCATGTCGGCCTAAAGAAGTCTCGGAGATAAATTCGCCAGGATGCTCGAGTTCAACGGCAACCTCTCCAGCCAGCACGAAGAAAGCGGAGTTGCCCCAATCCCCCTCGCGTACAATGATTTCTCCCGGTTCGTAGCGAACGATCCGAGAATGCATGCGGAGAATTTTCCGCAGCGATTTTGAACCATGGAAACTCGGGTCGAGATTATCAAAGATGGAGTGCTTCAGAATCCAATCCATGTCTGCATCGGGAAACTCTGACGAAAAGGGAACATCGTCTGGCCTGATGCGTCGAATTGGTGTCTCCGAGGTTGGCATGGATTTGCTCCGAAGGGCTGGCTTCAGCGCCACAGTACTGTGTCACGAGTAGGCTACTAAGGCTCCCAAGATTTCCCGCTGACGACTCCCTCTTCTTGGGATTCTAACGCTTCCATTTCAGGAGCGAAGTCGTCGACAATTTGCAGATCGGATCCATCATGAATCCGGAGAAAATCGAGTGCAGCGGTTTCAACTACTAGAGTTGCTTCATTGAAGAGACGAGCTATTGTTTCAAGGTCATTTTCGCTCCAGGGATCATCAATGTCTTCCACCGTATCCAAGACGTCACTGGCAGCATCAACTGCTCGCTGCAGAGAATCAACATTACCGAGACGACTCTCTCCGCCAGTGTCGGTTTCGAATTCTTGATCGTTGTATTCCTCGACGATTGCCTCCAATTCGTCTCTTGCGTCCTCGATATAGGTTTCCATAGCACTGGCGTAATCTCCTTCCTCTAAGGCTTGAGCCCGGTTGCTGAGACCGACAAACAGCTTGGCCAATTGGCCCGAAACATACATGATGCGAATATGCTCCTCAGGTTTGCCACGACGCCGCGATG
>PATG01000144.1 GCA_002713555.1 Planctomycetaceae bacterium | reverse complement strand
CCTGGAGTAGAACAGACGATCCGGATGTGGATACCACTTGGATATGGACAAATGACTCTTGAGGTCGATAACAGCTGGTCGGTAATTGGCTCCGCTGGCTGCGGAGAGTGGCAGCTGCTGAGTACGGATGCTGAGGAGCCTGTGCCAGCTCCGGCTCAGAGGGTAACCAGGGAGTCAGTCTGGGATTATTGCGCACGAGTGGGGGCGAAAGAATTATTCGGTAGTGATACTCATGTCTCAGGACTCCCGATGGCGGCGGCATTCGCTGAGGACTTGCCGCCGCACATTCAGGAGGATTTACGCAAACTCACGTTTCATCCTGCTCAGGGCGGGGCAATGGGACCGAGTACGTATGCCGCACGTTGCGGTTACGTTGAGGGGAGTCCTGAAGCCACACTACTGATGTGTGACCCCGCTCCATGGGAACAGTGGTACGGCTTGAGTCGCTACGAATATCCCACTAGCGGGAATATGCCGTGGCGGACCAATTGTCTGTTTAACCGATTCGATATCGGTGACACAGTTGAAGATATCTTCACGTCAGAGGTGCTGGAACGGATATGCCGTGAAGAGGGCAGAGCACTGGGTATCCATGGATTCGGCACCGGCTGCGTTGAGGCGTATCAGGCGTCGCAGGAGCACTCAAAACGGGTTGGAATTAATCCGGCTATGACCTACTCGGAATTTCCCAGAAATGTCTTTTACGCCACTGGAATCAGTGGTGAATATCTGTATCCGCGCTTTCATCATGGGCCTGAGATTGACCGGAATGGCTATTTTTCTCAGATATGGAAACATATCCCTGAGGGATGTACCGGTTATGAAATGATTCAATGGGTTGAGTGGCGCAGAGATATGAGTCTCCATGACGAATTAACCTTCAATCCTGGGTGTCATCCAGATATATTCTTACCCACCGAGGTCGCCTGGGTGATACCGGATGGTCGAGTGAAACTCCCCGAGTGGGTGTTACTGGGGGATGGATAGAATTTTATACATAACCGTCCACACGATATTACTATGTAGTCGACAAACCGCCGATTATTTGTTGGATTGGACTGAGAGATCGTGGTGTCAAACAGCGAAGCCTTCAAATCTATTACCTGCCGACACTGTGGGGAGGCTCAGGAATTTGTCGGTCCTTTGTTCAAACGGTGCACGTCTTGCCAAGCCGCGATTTGGCATAACGAGAAGCTCGTCAGGCGGGTCGGATCTGAAAAGTCTCCGACTCAAGAGCCCTTCACCTTGAAGGAAGCCGAGGTTCCAGAACGTAAAAGGAACCATTGGTACGTGTATATAAATGATTGTGATGATGCTGGGACCTATCACAATTACGTGGGGTACACAGGGCATCATCCGTATCGTCGTCTCTATCAACATGCCAGAGGGGCAAAAGTGGCCTCCCGCGAGAGCCGAAAAGGACACACCGTGGGACTGCGGTATTTTGAAGGCCCTTTCCCAGATGAGGATAGTGCCAAAACCCGCGAAACAGAACTTGCGCGCATGCTCCGCATGTCTGGGGAGCTTGGGGTGATCGATGGCGGAGGAAAAAGTGATTTTGAGTTGGTAAGGAAGAATAAGATGACAGCGAAAGACGGGCCGCGAGAGGAAGCTCAGCTAGTACATGAATTGATTCAGATTGTGGCTGAAAAAAGAATACTTGAATCCAAAGAAAAGCAACTTCGAAAGAAACTGGAGAAATGGTGTGAGGCCCACCCTGATCAGAGAAGATTTGCTGATTCGAGGACAGGTGGGTCTGTCCGCGTGAATAGCAGACCCATTTACGAATATGATCTCGCAGGTTTTAGAATTGATCACCCTGGATATATCAACGAGTTAATTGATGCAGGAACGATTGGGATAAAGGGCCGAACTGCTCTAACGAAAAGTTCCGCGAAGGCTGCTGCAGAAGAGTTACAGCGGTCCTATGAGCAAATCACGAAGACTGTTCAGCTTACGGTAAAGTTGAAGTAGTCAACCCTCTCACTCGACGGACTATTGCTGCTTGGATGTGTATCACTGGGTCTCTGTCTTATATATATCCAATTGTCCAGTGCAAGTAGGCCGCACGCCTGCTCGGCGAAGCGGTAAGATAATCTCTATGGACGTGCATACAGAAGCTCAGCGCAGTTACAACATGAGTCGTATTCGCAGCACAGACACCAAGCCGGAAATTCAGATTAGGCGGCTTTGCCACAAACTGGGGTACCGTTTCCGACTGCACAGGAAAGACCTTCCTGGTAAGCCTGACCTAGTGTTCCCAAAATTCAAGACGGTAATTTTTGTTAATGGTTGTTTCTGGCACAGACACGATTGCAAGAACGGCGCTCATTTGCCGAAATCAAATGTGGAATTCTGGCAACATAAACTCGAAACCAATAAAAAACGAGACCATAGTAATTGGCGTAAACTGAGGCGCGACGGTTGGAACGTAGGAGTTATCTGGGAGTGCCAAACTCAGCAGCCGGATCAGGCGCATACCCGTATCCGGTCGATCTTTGGAACTCGGAAAATTCACTAGGAAGAGATGACCTTGCCGATTGATAAGAGCACTGTATTGGAGTTGTCATCAAAGCATAATCTCGATAGCGAGGCGCTGCTGGAATTAGCGGGTCTTAGGGCGGAGATGACTCGCTCTATGAAGATCGCGAAGTGGCTTCAGGTCAAGTCAGAACTATCTGAGAGTCAACAGGACACAATTCGTCTGAGTGCGGAGGCATGGTCAGAACTGATTGATATTAGGATCCTTAATAACCGGGCGATGATGGTTGCGGGCTGGCTTCAAGGTGATTCAGAGCTGTCTGAGGATGAGCGAAGTGGGGTTAACCTTGGTGCAGATTCATGGTCAGAACTGCTTAAGCTGATAGGTGGTGAGACGAATCATGCAAAAGAGGTTGGGAAATGGCTGCAGGGAGATTCAGAACTGTCAGAGAATCAGCAAGGTGTACTCGACTTATCTCAAGAGGTATGGTCAGAGCTAGCAGATCTGAAGACGGGCAACACCCGAGCCTCGCTGCTGGCGAGCTGGCTGCACGGAGACTCAGAACTGTCAGAGAGTCAGCGAAATAAGGTTGATTTAAGTGCTGATGTATGGGCTGAGCTTGCTGGAGTTTTGGAAATAGCTGGGCTTGAGACGAAGGAAAATGCAACAGAGAAGGTGAATAAGTGGTTGGGCAGTAATTCGGATCTGTCTGAAAGCCAACGGCAAAAACTTGAAATATTGCAGGGGAAATTCCCATATCACTCAGAACTAAAAGGTGGAAATTTCCGCTTTATTGATCTGTTTGCAGGAATTGGTGGAATTCGTATCCCATTCCAGGAACTTGGTGGTGAGTGCGTGTTCACCTCAGAGTGGGATAAATTCGCGAAGCGAACGTATTTTGGTAATTTTGGTGATTATCCTGCCGGCGATATCAGAAAAATCGATGTGACTGATATCCCGGAACATGAAGTTCTATTGGCAGGATTTCCTTGTCAAGCGTTTTCTCAAGCCGGTCTAAAGAGAGGTTTCAGTGATACCCGTGGGACCTTGTTTTTTGAGATACAGCGGATCGTCAGGCATCACGCTCCGAAGGCGATTTTGCTTGAAAATGTTAAGCGACTGGAAACGCATGACCAAGGACGGACCCTGAAAACCATCCTTTCAGTCCTCCGCGGAGAAACAATAGACCAAAGCATTGAAGAACATCTGCGTGACCGGGCCAACTACGTTCATGATAAAGAGGCACCGGTAACCTATCACGTCGGTTACAAGGTTCTGAAGGCACGAGATTTTGGAGTGCCGCAAAATCGAGAAAGGATCTACATCGTCGCTCTCAGGGATGATCTTTTTGATGCAGATGCAGTCCCCACCATCTTCGAGGGAGCGATCGGTTCAGCGACTCCCTCGGATAAGTTGGGGTCAGTACTGATGGACAATAGTGCCGTTGACCCCAAATACACGATTTCAGACAGGTTGTGGGACGGTCACGTTAATCGTCGCGAGGCCTATAGGGATAAAGGCCATGGATTTGGGTATGGTTTGTTTGATCGTGAAAGTCCATACTGCAACACGATTAGTGCGAGGTATTACAAAGATGGCGGCGAGATACTCATTGATCAGAGTGATATCTCAAGCAATCCAAGGATGTTGACTCCAAGGGAGTGTGCACGGATTCAAGGCTTCCCTGAGGAATACGAGATCTCACATGTCACGGATGTCCAATTGTATAAGCAGTTCGGTAATTCTGTGGCGATACCTGTGATTCGTCAGTTGGCTGCTGAAATCATTAGCACATTGCAGAACGATTACTCTGTTTAGTACTTCCGGATTTCGGGAAAATACCAAGGGCTCATAAATTGATGTTACGCTGGTCGCCCAGTGATGGGGATTTTCAGTGGACTATTGGGACAAGCGACTCACGAGGCAGGATGTAGGACGAACTGGGCACCTGTCAGGTTTCCACCTTAATAAAGTGGGCCTGGAGCTTTTCCCAGCACTCGATTCAACGCTGAGGAATCCGAGTGCGAACTTCCTGGTGATAGATCAAAATGGACGGGAATGGTATTGGCGAATCCAGCACTGGAACGACTCGTACTTCACTAAGCCACATGGTAAGGGCGGGGGTAGGAAAAATGAATTCCACATTTTGAAGGCGCAGGCCGGAGACTCAAAATTCGACTTCGAAGAAGAGCAATATGAAAATTTAACTCCATGGAAATTCAAGGAATACTACGGGTTAGATGTCGGTAGTATTTTGAGATTTCGTCGGATATCTGATACTGAGCTTTCAGTAGAGGTCGTCGAAAGACAATCAGAAATGAATACTCGGAAAGATATTCCTTCGGGGTCGCAAAGTGGTCGACCTGGGCCCTCTCGGCCTGGACCTTTGTCGGCAGGTCTGTTCCAGAGTCAGATGCCCAATATTAATACCCCGTCTTACACCTACGTTGCTCGATTTGGCGACTCGGATATTTATAAAATCGGACACTCAATAAGCACGCAGTCACGAGAAGACGTATTTAACAAACATATTCCTTCCACTGAATTAGGATATCCAAGATGGTCCATAGAGTTTCATAAATTGCTGTCAGGTAGAAGGAAAGCCGAGTCAGAGGAGCAAATTCTTCTCCGTGAAGTTTTTATAGAAAATTCAACTAGCGGGACAGAGCGAATTCGTGTTGACCGTGATGTCCTTCGAGCGGTCATGGCGGAGCGTGGATTCACACAGATCATCCAACCCGACTAGTATTTTGTATGAGAGGCATTCCATTTTGAATAATCTTGGTATCCAGGCAAAGACAATTATGACAGACGGCCAGATAAGCTCAGTCAAAGAGTCCTGGCCTAAATGGAGATCGAGCATAGAACAATATCTCGGACCAAGGCCTGGCGCTGAACGTATTCTGCAACTTGGTAGCGAACTTTCTAGGATCTGGTCGATTGAAAATGCATCAAGAGACCAGTCAGGCGTCTCAAAGGCGGGGACGAGCTGGGAAGTTATAGTCTCTTGGTATCTTAATCTCGTTTTCTGGAACTCAGGCGTGATATCTACTAGATGGAAAAAGGATTATGTGCCGCAGGTAATCAGAGATGCACTCACCGTAAAGATGGGAAATCTTACTACCCTCAGCGAAACAGACGTCGTTGTGTACGGCCTTCCCGAAGGCGTGAGCGATACGCTTTCAATTGAATCATTAAATCAAGAACTGCAGAGTCGTATTTCAGAGCTCGATGTTACTGTCTTGCAACTGAAAACGTCTTGGTCAGAATTTGCACAAATTCCTATGCTGTGGGACTTGCTCTATCGGCATTCTGCCGATTCTAGTCTGACTGATGTGCGTATCGGTGTAGGGGGGCATGCCCCACATCACTTCAATACGTTCAACTATAGTTTTGCAACGGTTCCTACACAGAAGGGTGAGGTTAAGCCGAATTCTGTACGGGTGAAAAGAGTTGCAAATCTATCCGGTGGGAATTATTGGGGACATTCGACTAAAAGTGGTGTTGCCTTGAGTCTCGCTGAATTTCCCAGTAACAACTTTGGTCACAGATTTGATAAGAGCCCACTCGCGGTTATTCAGAGTAATCTTAATACAGATCCGTACTTCCTCACCAGGTTTCTTACCTTGGATTTCTCATCAGGTTGAGTACCACTCCTACCCATTCATAGCCGACTGCCAAGCAACACTCAGGAGCAGGGCGATCTATTCAATAAGTACAGATACAGTATTGGTCATAAATCTCCCTAAACCTATACATAAAGAGCTAGTTTGTGTTGACAAGTGGTAACTATTAGGGCAATATGAGGTCATACCTTGTGAAGTAAGGAAAAATATATGCCAATAGTAAAAGTGAACCTTAGTAGCGAATCAATACATAATCTGAACTTGTTGCAGACTGACCATGGCTATTCGGATTGGAATCAGATCATCGATGTTGCGGTAAGAAATCTACTCATTGACGAGCGAGACGATGGCCAGCCCGACGCCGAGTTTGATGAGCTCCTTCAGTCACGTCTGAAAGACGCTATAGACGACCTGAAGCGAGAAAGAGACTCATCACAGCATCCCGAGATCGATTTCGGGGTAGGTGTTGAAGATTTCGGTTCCTATTGGCGTGAACTGCAGCGGGGAAGCCGCAAAAACAACACTCGGCCAGCCGATGATCAATTCTTTCCTGTCCTCCCGGGAGCACTGAGTGACACCGAAGCACGAACTAATGAGGGGATATATCGTGAAACTGGAGAAATTGATGTTGCTTATAAGCGGATTCTGGTTCGTCCGGACACCTCTGTTGATACTCCTATCTACGCCTCATCTGTACTTCCAACCCCTGAAATTATTGACGGACAGGTCGACCCGCGGTATTGGGTATGGACGCAGTGGAATTCACCACTTTCTCTTAAACTCGCGACGCGAGGTATTGCGAACGTGATACTAAACGAAGCCGACCACGCTGACGGTATCGAAAGAGAATATCTTGGAGGAGTATCCAGACGAATCTCCGAGGCAGTATTTCGATATGTACAACTTTATCCCACCGCTGATGAAGACGGTGGCAACCGGATTCCTCCTCAGTTTTTTAACGGTCTCCCTGCAGTCAACGAAAACAGCACAGCGTTCCAGAAGTACAAAAAGGGAGGACGGAAATATCAGCAAATCTTTATCGAAAAAGCGAACAGCGCCATCGATCGTTACCGATACTCGTTCATTGTTTCTTCTGCAAAACCAAAACTGGAGGCAGATGACCAGTGGCCTGATGATATTCAGCAGAAGTTTCCTAACAGCCTGCTGCATGATGATGTCAGCGGACGTTATCGCTTTGAGAGTTATGGGATCAAACTTCGGCTGTTCGGTCTGCACGATGGACGATTTACGTTAACGCAGGCTGGGTGGGAATTTGCATCTCTGCAGTCGCCCTTTGTTTCCGCTGATACATGGGAGGAGGGGCTCGATGAAGGTGAGGTCTACCTGAACTGGGTCGACGAACCGGCCAGACTCAGCTCAGAGGAGGCCGCCTTTTTAACGAACCATATTCTAAGAAAGTGTCCGGAGGAAGCGGACCAATTCCGCTCCCTGTTGATGTCGATTGATGCCCACCAGAAGATTTCGGGAGCTGGGGCTACTCCGGCACAGATTAGACGAGGGCTGCTGAACGAATTTCTGGTGGCCTCGGGTAACGACTCTCTTGGACTTTTGGAGGCCTTGGAGGGTGACGCCGGCCGGGACTGGCAGGCGGGCGCAACTTGGCAGGATAAATTCCAATCTAGTGAGGACACCAGTTTCCGGAGCCCATCAGGGTTCAATGCTGCCTTGGACGGATGCACCTGGGCATTGGCAAGAATGATTGACTTGGGGCTGCTTACTCGCGAAAGACTATACACGGGTGACACTCAGGGAATGTCAACGTTCACAAGCATTGCAGAGTCCGGGCATGAGTTCCTTGAGCACGTGAGATAAGGAGATAAGAAGATGAGCACGCCAACTAAAAAAATTCTGTTCAGCCGTCACGCCATTCTCAGACTGGAAGAACGTGGTGTGAAGTCTGGCCCTTTGTTGGAACAGAAAATAAAGTCGGGTCATCGGCAGAAGGGTAAAGATGATGCAACAAAGCGTATATTCGCCTCCGATGGACGACTTCTTGATAGACCTTACGACAAAACAGCGGATCATTCATCGGTGATAATCGCAGTCACCAAGGAATCTAAAAACAGAATTTTTGTTATCACCGTGTATAAGTGCAAACAGATTCTCAAAGATTCATTACAATCCCGAGTAAGAGGGGGCGGAAAGTCATTAGGGCCCAAAAGACCGGTCGACAAGTCACAAACAAACCGACATGGACGACGAGCCTTTAACAGAGAACTTCGTATAGCGGCTTAGTCCGGCCAGAAAGAGAGAACAGATTATGACGATACCAACATGGCAGTTCTTGGAGAGGCCAGCCAGAGCTGAGGATTATTCAGAGAACGACACGACTGAGCAATTGTTCGCTGGGCCAACAGCGGATCGAACTGAGCTGGCTGTTAGCCTTGTTCGTGAAACTATTCAGAATGCGCTTGATGCACGTCTTGACGATAATTCCCAGGTGAAAGTTCGTTTTACTCTGTCCAGCAAGGCACTCAACAATAAACGTGCAGAATATTGGACTAATGGGCTTGAATATCACCTAGGCCAAGTCCAAGCATCATCCGGTACTCAGAAAATTTTGCCAGAGATTTCAGAATTCATAACTAAGAACCGAGTTCAGTCAGGGCTAAATTACCTTCTCGTTGAAGATTTCAATACGCACGGACTCGTGGGTGCTACTGACAGAGTGATCCGGAGTAACAGCGAAGATGTGAAGGATGAAAACTGGCACTATTTTATGTTTGCTAAAGGTAAGACCAATAAGGGTGCCGGTATGCAAGGGAGCTGGGGATATGGCAAGACTGTGTGTCACGCAGCTTCCGGTAGTCACTGTTTCATTGCTTTGACACAGAGAGATACCGACAAGCGAGAGTTAGTAATGGGTAAAACCCGACTGTACTCCCATCAACTCGAATCAGGGAATGATTCATTTCCTGAGGGATACTTTGCCCTTCCAACGAGAGATTTCGATTCACTGAAGCCGTGGCAACCTGCGGAAAATACCGAGGTGATAGATAGGTTTAAGAAAGACTTTGGCGTAGTCCGCGAATCCGGAGTGGAGCCGGGTACGTCGATTGCTATTCTATGGCCAAAATTTGAAAAATCTTCGCACGAAGAAGAACAGATCACATTCGATAAGATTTTGAGCGCAGCCACTTATTCGTTTATATATCCTCTGGTCGAACAAAAACTCGAGGTTGAGGTTGTTGAAAACGGCAGGAAGCCGGTGACGGTGAATTCCGAGACTATCGAGCAAGTTATTGCAGAAGAAATTGAATGGGACGAAACAGGCGAAAATAGCAGAGACTATATTCTTAAATTCTTCAATATGATTTGGCTCCAACGAACCAGCAATTCCGAGGAGCGGTTAGAACTTAAGCTGCCAATTGAATATCAGAAGGATGCCGGTAAAACTCCAGGCAGAGGCGCAGGACGAACTGCGATGTACAGAGAGATGATCTCGCCTCATGCCGAATTCATTCGGAATAAGCTATCCCGGCAAGCTACTGAAGATTCAGCGGTGGTTCTGCGCGTTCCCGTTGAGATGTATGACGATCTCGATGAAGGCGATCCGAATTGGCAAACGTCATATTTTGATGTTGTTTTACGTAAGAACGATCAATCTGACGAAGAAGGTGGCGATTACTATGTCCGAGATTACCTAACAATCTCAGGAATGGACCGTATCAAATCAAGAAAGGGGTACATGGCGTTTGTCTATGTGAGTTCTGGGTCTTGGTCGGACGGCAGCGATCCTATGGGTTCGCCGCGCCTGTCGGAGATGCTTAGGTTGTCAGAGCCTCCTGCCCACACGGAATGGCAGCCTGACAGCAAGTATGTAGCCCACTTTCGAAATGCCGATTCACGTATCAGATTTGTGAACGCTGCGGCCAGCGATATTATCTCGATTATCGAAGAAAAAGAAAAAAAACCGGGGATGTGGCAGAACAAATTGGCTGGTGTTTTTGGAGTTGCTAGTGACGAGGAAGGCACAGACGTACGAACTCCCACTAAACCGCGGGGCCCGGTGATATCCCGCCAGAATAATTGGGTAGTGGAACCGCGGTCAGATGGAAATGGGGTTGCCGTTCGTTTTTCACCAAATGAGAAATCGGTAATGCCGGACTCCATATTATTGGAGGTTCATACGCAGATAGAAAAGCCGAACGGTATCGGTAAATACCATGACTCACTTGATTTTGATTTCATTGATGATCTCGGTGAGGTCAAGATGGAGTCAAGCGACTGTGTATTCGAAGTGGTGAAGCCAAACGCGATTCAACTCTCCGAACTTAATGAGGGATTTGCATTCGAGCTTAGCGGCCTAAATGAAAGTTGGGATTACGTTTTCACTACATCAGTGGTGTGAATTAATAGGGAGTAACAAAATGGCTGAACTGAAGAATCGAATTACTCGGAACCTAAATCTGAGTGGGCGCATTGATCTGGAATCAGATGACTTTAAGGTGTTTCAATTATCAAGACCTACTGATGAGGCGGATTATCCGTCAATTACTTTTGCCTTAAAGGAAGCGTCCCTAGAACGATTTGGTCCTCTTGAAAATCTTTACGCCAGACTCGAAGTAAGTTCCGGAACGTACCTTCGGCAGGATTTTGAGTTAGGGTCACTCGACGAAAAAGATTTGTCAGTCGAGGATCTGTATCCTCTGGACCAGTTTTCAAGCAGAGATTCCGTAAGAACTAGATTGAAAATTGTCGACGGTGAGTCTCACAGAATCATCGGGCTTTATGAGACCAGCTTTGGGTTAGTTAAGGGTGTGGAAGAGATCATTAGAGCTGAGCCTGGCGACTCCGGCCAGAAGAGCCTAATCCGCATCAATCATCGTCAAGGTCTCCCACTACTTGTGTTGTTCCACCCTGACTGGGACGCACCTGATCCAGTGGAAAATTTTGAAAATAGCGGACTCGGGCACGTGTTATGGCCTCAGATAATTGAACTCATACTGTACAAGGTGTTCTTTGTCGAGGTTGATGGTGAGGGGCCTGACAGCGTTACTTGGGAAAAACTCTGGCGATTTGTCCGTGGCTTTCATCGTGAATTTGAACTTCCTAAAAAACCTGATGCCACCGCTCATGCTTCTGAGCAAGAAGCATATTCACTGGAAGTAGAAGAATGTGTGCAAACGATAATCGACAAATTTAATGAGTGGATGAAGTGGCCTGAGAAATTCAATGGAATGGAAGGTGACTGGAAATGAAGATGAAGAGAAATTTTGATGCGGCAGGTAATTTTACTGGTTACTCAAGTAAATTAAGACGATTTACGGAGCGTGGTAATTTACGTTACAAAGAGCTTGTGGAGTCTCACAGCAAAGAATCGCCCCAAAACGTACCCGATGAACTTTTGTTCGACGATGAATTCTCGGAAGAAATTGGTACGGATGTCATTTTAACTCAACGAGAATACGAAACGCAATATGATCTTGTCGAACATTATTATCCTGCCATAAGGCATGACTTTGGAAAAGAACTTTCCCCAAGTGAGATTATGAGAAGTGATACAGTTTTCAATTGGGTATCTGCCTTCTTTTTCGGTAGTTTGGGCGACCCGGAGAAAGTGATAGACACTGATTACTATTATTTCCTATCCTTCAAATCTGAGAAACAGTTTGATTCTTCTACGTACCGGAATAAGATC
The DNA here is from genome assembly GCA_002713555.1 of Planctomycetaceae bacterium. The sequence goes on along the minus strand of PATG01000144.1, from coordinate 982 downwards.
TTCGGGTGGTATATGTTTTACCAGTACCATATGGAGGAATCATTTCTTGCGCTCTCAAGGCATCCGAACGTATATGGAGATATTTGTGAGGGTTTGTTGGCAAGATCGGAATTTCGGTTTTCATCGGGCTTTCTTGCAACATTCAACAGATTATATTCGGTAACCAAAGATGCAAATGATGTTCGAAAAACACGCCTTCTAAAAGGCCGAGTATCTGCAACTGGTCCGCTTAAAGGCGGTAAAAAGGTGGAAAAATGGCCTGGTTCTTTTCGGCGATGTATTAAGCGATACCAACAACTGTCTCGAACTTTCGACATACATCATATGCCGACCGATGAGGTCTCGTTGGCGCTTGGTGATGAATTTGTTTTTACTGACGAAGACTGAGTTTGGCAGAGGCCGGGAGCAACGTTAGATGGATAAGCACCGCAACGATCGTCATGAGAAAGAAGCGGACAGGTCAATGGCATATTTGTGTACAGGATATGGAGGCTTTGGCATTGGCCACACTCCTCGGTCAGCTCTTTCTAAAGCGGAGGGAAATGGACTCGATATGGAGAGACATGACTGGGCTGTCTGGGAAAATCTCGTGCCTGGCGGGAGATTTAGATTGGATGCGAGAAGACGTGGCGTGATGGTCGAGCTGCCTGCCGATATGGATGAAGACGATTTTTCATTCTGGACCCATCCTAATAGACCTCAACGATTACGGATGATTGCCTGCGGCTCTCATTTTGCAAACAGAATAATCAAGATACGTTCTCGAAGGATCGATGGTGCTGTGAAGGAAACTTCAGGTTTGAACTTAGACGCCGTAATGAATGAGGCGTTCAGGCTCCTCGGACTGCAGTAACCTTTTTCGTTCTTTGGTGTCTTTATTAGAGTGGAAAAGGAGTTGAATGGGCTGGAATTTATATTACATACCAGATGAAGAGCCAACATATGAGGAGGCAATAAACAGAATAGGAGAAGCAGCTATGCT
>PATG01000047.1 GCA_002713555.1 Planctomycetaceae bacterium | reverse complement strand
AATCGGTGTCGATCGTGGGCCGTCACCCCAATTATTTTCATAAACGGGGCCTAACGGGGTGTGCCATAACTCTTTTCCGCGCTGTGTCGTATCCAGGCAAAGGAGTTGCTCTTGATCCTCACGCGTACCCAGGATGAATAGACGATCTCCAACTATGGCTGGCCCTGAGTAGCCCAGTCCGCAATTCTCGTACAACCACTGGCGTGGGGGCCCCTCGGGAGCCCATGTTTGCAAGAGCCCTGTTTCTGTAGAAATACCGTCTCGATGGGGTCCTAACCATTGGGGCCAAGGTCCGTCCGCCGCAGTAACAAACGCTGTAGCAAACATAGGGTAGCAGGTAATTACCAGGAGCCCCGTTATCAATGAATAGCGCATTCTGTGCATGCTTCCGTCCCTGCCTTCTACAATGGATGGATGATCTGATTTACCCACCGCTACATCGTATTCGAAGTGAGGTATTGTAAAACGTTTGGCCTAATTGCGACCATACATTTTTTAGCTTAAAAACACATCTTAGCCATGCGAATGCCCAGATGGTTATTACTATCCATGGCATACCAATTCGAGGTATTCTAAAACACCACCATGATCACTGAATAAAAAACGCCCCTCGACCATTTGATCGAGGGGCGCTTGTGTCGTGTTATACCTCGTGTTATCTCACTCGCCTTGACTCACTCGCCTTGAATAGCGAGTTAAGCGGTTTGCTCGACTACTCGTACAGAAACCGCGCAAGGGCCTTTTTTCCATTGGCCTACTTCATATTCGACGACTTGGCCTTCGCTCAATTCTTCGATCGTGGTCCCTTGGATTTCTGAGTGGTGAAAAAACAGGTCACCCCGTTCTCCCTCGATGAATCCAAAACCTTTGTCCGTTAACAGCTTCTTAATCTTACCTTCTGGCATTGCTGCCTCCACAAAACTAAAACCTGGGTGGCGAAATCACTTTTCACAAAGCATATCACCGACTCGAAAAAAAAGGGGAGCAGTAAACCACAAAAAAAGTGTGAGGCGTTCGTGAAAAGACCAAAACAACGAATTGTGCGGCATGATGGCAGGACTCCCAACAGGTCAATTAACTTACCAAGCAATCCAACCGTACGGGAGCCTTTTCATCGCTGCTCGTTGCGATTCATCGCAACAATAAAAATATAAGCTCGGGACCACCAGATAGCAAGAGACTCTCAAAAACGTCTCACTGGGCATTTAACGCATATGAGCATTGCCGACTGGGGAATATCCACATAAAAACAAGGGATGCGTCTTTACTGCATGACGTGGGATCCAACTCGTCTCCGGGTGGAGAAAGCACTAGCTAGCGAGGCTTGTGGGGCTGCTTTCGACCACAAGAAAACTGTTGAGACGTCGTGTATCACTAACCAAATTCGCACTTCGCCAGAGAGTCATTGCAAGCATCCAATTGGCAGAGGAAATGCCCCCCATACCTGCCTATCATGCCTACTTTCAGCAAACCAAGTTAATAGTCCCATCCCGCTAGAGATCCCTAGTCTTCATCATCCTTAAGTTTGGCCTTCGATATGATCTCCTGTTGCACATTGCCGGGTACAACATCGTAGTGAGAAAACTCCATGGCATAACTGCCCTGGCCTCCAGTCATCGAAGAAAGAGTGCGGGCATAAGTCGAGACTTCACCCAGTGGTGCTTTTGCCTCGACAGTGGTCATACCACCTCCGGCGGTCTCCATTCCAACCATCTGACCACGTCGTCCTGAGAGATCACTGGATACATCACCTACATTATCACTGGGAACCGTAATGTGCATGTTGACTACCGGTTCCAAAAGCGATGGCTTGGCATCCTTAAATATTTGGGCAAACACTTTACTCGAAGCCATTTTAAAAGCCGTTTCATTGCTATCGACCGGGTGATCTTTACCGTAATGGACTTCAACACACACATTTTGTATTGGATAGCCGGCCACAACACCTTGCTTAAGACGTTCTAAAAAACCCTTTTCAACCGCGGGCATAAAGTTGCCTGGAATCGAAGCGCCCACCACCGAGTCGACCCAGAGAAAATTGCTGTTTTCATGGTAGTGCGTTTTTTTCAGCTGCGGAAAACGACTTTTGTTGGCGAACTCATCAGGAACCGTACCTTCTGGGAAAGGATAGATCCTGGCATGAACCTCGGCGAACTGCCCTGCTCCACCAGATTGTTTTTTGTGGCGGTAACTTCCTTCGGCATTGTTTTGAATTGTTTCGCGATACGGAATTTTGGGTTCTCTCGTATCGACTTCAACCTTATCGCGCCGTTTTAGCCTTTCTTGGATCAACATCAAATGCAGTTCGCTCATCCCAGTGAGAACCATTTCTTTGGTCTCCGGGTCATGATCTAGATGGATCGTTGGATCTTCTTCGGTAATCTTATGCAACGCTCCCGATAGTTTGACCTCATCCCCTCGGCTTTTTGGAGCAACCGCGAGTCCAACCATCGGCGTGGGGTAATTGATTGGTGGTAATTCCACTTCACCGATCGATGTGCCGGTATGCAACTCTTCGCATTTGGCTACGGCCACAATTTCACCCGGACCCGCATCGTCAATCGGGCTCGTGTCATTGCCTTGAACCTCCAGCAAAGGCCCCAACTTAATTCCCTTGCGGGCACCAGGTGAATCAACGGTAGAATCTTTTTTGAGCGTGCCCGAGTAGACACGAATAAAACTAAGCTTTTGGACAAATGGATCAATCCGTGTTTTAAATACCTGCGCTGACAAAGGTGCGCTGGCGTCTGGCTTTAGCGTAACCGTATCACCCGCTTTTGTGCCCGTTCGTGGCAGGATCGAGGGTGGCAACGCAGCGCTGGCTAATGTGTCCATCAGTTCCGTGACGCCAATCTCTTTTTTTGTGGAGACACATACAATGGGCGTTAACGAACCGGTCGCGATGGCCTGAACCATCAGCTTGCTCAATTCTTCGGCAGAAGGGAGCTCTCCTTCGAAGTAGCGCTCCATAACACCTTCGTCAACTTCAATGATTGATTCGACCAGCGATTCATTTATTTCTGCAGGATCAATCGCGGCCCCATCCGTATTGTCCGGGACTTGCAAAGTGCTGGCTAAACCGCTTAGCGAATCACCCAGGCCAATGGGCACATTGAGTAACGCACAACTACTGCCAAACACTTCTTTGATCGAATCCACTAGACCCGCAAAGTCAATATTGTCCGTGTCCAGCTTCGTCAATACGACAATCCGTCCACAGCCGGCCTTGCCAGCTTCGGCCCAGGCACGTCGCGTGTTTACCTTGATACCAGAATGTGCATCAACCACAATCAGAGCCGTCTCTACTGCGCGGAGCGATCCAATCATCTGGCCCACAAGATCTGGATAGCCAGGTGTGTCAATGAGATTAAAATGCTTGCCTGCATGATCACAATGGACGACCGTTGCTTCGATGGAGTGCTTGTGATGCTTCTCTTCTTCGTCAAAGTCACAAATACTCGTACCGGCATCGACACTCGGTTTGGAATTCACGGCACCGCTTTGTACCAGCAATTGGTCCACGAGTGTTGTTTTGCCGGCACCACCGTGCCCGCAAACAGCGATATTTCGAATCTCCTCAATATTTCTGGTCATGTCGACTCCTTGATTTAGCTATTGGCTGCTCGCTCATGACTAACTGCATTTGGATGATATCTTGCTGAACACTGTGATTTAGCGGGCAAGGCAAAATGGGTCACGGACGAACTGCCTCCAACGCTGCTTGAATTGTAATTTTTTCTTCGTAAAGCGACCGACCTATGATGGCGCCCGACAATCCGGCACTCGCAAGTTGACTCACATTGCTGGCAGTTGTCACTCCACCCGATGCAACCACGGGGACATCGACATGAGCTTGCATTTCAGCCATGGCCTCAACATTAGGTCCTTGCATCATGCCGTCTGTAGCGATGTCTGTGTAAACAATCGCGGCAAGCGGTACATCGCAAAAGTCATCTGCCAATGTTGTGGCAGGTGTCGAGCTGGTTTCTAACCAGCCGTCCGTAGCAACCATGCCATTGCGGGCATCGATGCCCAATACCAACTGTAGGGGATACTGTCTGCACATTGCACGAAACCAATCTGCCCGTTTGAGCGCGGAGGTACCAAGAACCAATCGATTGAGACCGATTTGCAAAAGCTCCGAAATACTCTCCTCTTCGCGGATACCGCCACCCAACTCGCACTCCATATCTACCGCAGCGACAATTTGACGCACAACCTCCAAATTAACTGGCTTACCTTCCCGTGCCCCATCAAGGTCAACCAGATGCAAATGCTGTGCACCCTGGTCCTGAAATTGTCGCGCCACGGCAACGGGATCGTCAGAAAAAACAGTTTCACGCTGATAGTCACCTTGTTTCAAGCGGACACATTTTCCGCCCAAAAGATCGATGGCAGGCCATATCTGCATACTGTTTCACCAGGGGTGTATGCGTAAAAAAGACAAGTTACAAGCCACAAATATCGCATACCATGGCGGACTTTTCAACCAGCCGGCGTTCTGTCAGAGAGACAAAAGAGTGCTCTCGCACGAGAGGAGTCCGTCACTTTTTCATCTAGCGGATAACAAGAGCAATTCGCTTATTCCCATACCGTATGCCAGCCGACCATGTAATTTCTGAGCTTCCTTAAGCACTCGGATCCACACGTATTTCAGAAAGTGGCCTTAGGCAAGTTCCGCAAAATTTTGCAGCACCTGGAGACCCGCGCTTTGGCTTTTTTCGGGGTGGAATTGCGTGGCGTACAGATTGTCTCTCCAGATCATTGAGCAAAACGGGTCTGGATATGCCGTTTCACCTGCCACCACACATTTGTCGGTTGGCACCACATAATAGGAGTGAACAAAATAAAAATGGGATCCATCTTCGATACCATGGAAGATGGGGGATGGAGTCTGAGAATACACTTGATTCCAGCCCATATGGGGCACTTTTAGCTCTGCAGGAACCTTAAATTGCCTGACTTCCCCAGGTAGAATTCCCAACCCTTCGTGATCGCCATCCTCATAACTCCGCTCGAAAAGCAATTGAAGTCCGAGACAAATCCCTAAGAATGGCTTTCCTTCGTCGATCGCTGCACGGATGAGTGGAATCAGACCACGGCGATCAAGTTCAGCAATTGCATCTGCAAACGCGCCTACTCCTGGCAGCACCAGTTTGCTCGCAGCCATGAGTGTTTCCGGATCACTGGTAATCGTCGCAGTGTGCCCCACGCGTTCAAACCCCTTTTGAACACTCCGCAGGTTTCCCATTTGGTAATCGATAATCGCAATCATGGATAGCATCCAATGAAGGAGCCCCAAACTGGAATCCCAATAAGGAGATTCTGGTAAGGAGATTCTAGTTTTGGGGACAATAGTTACGCACCCAAGTTCTGTCCTCGAATAAGAGCCTAGCAGTCCACCTTATCCTGCAGCATACCGTGTCTAACAAGGGGAATTTCTACCATAACCCCATTCCAGCAACGTCCTTTCACCAGCCAGGACACGTCCCAAGGTCCGTGAGTTCAAAGTATTCTAACGCAGAATAGTAAACTTTGCATTGGGAACTACCGTTTGCACCGTGTCGTAAAAATGCAGACACCATAAGCACAAAGACAAGCACAGCTCAGGCGGTTAACGACTGGCAATCCGCTCAGGATAAACTACCAATTCCAAACGCCGGTTGCGAGCCTTACCTGAATCTGTGGCATTGGAGACCACGGGATGGTTAGAACCGTGCCCAATCACGAATACCTGCTGGGCAGGTAATATTTTTCGATCCACAAGGGTGTTGTACGTAGAAAGTGCCTGGGCAGCCGAAAGGTGATGATTACTTGGATACTGCTGTGAATGTGTCTGTGAATCGTCTGTGTGGCCTTCGATGCCAATAATATTGCTGGGAAAGTTTCGGCGCAAATCCGCCGCCACGCTTTGAATTAGTTGTTCGGCACCATTTTTTAAATAAGGGCTACCTGGCATAAAGATCTGATCGCTAGGAACCTCTACCCGAACCACATCCCCATCCTGGCGGACAGTCACGCCCGGTATATGGTCGAGTGTAATATTCTTCAGCAGACTGTTGTTGGCTCGAATCTCCCCGCTGGCACGCTGCTGAGCGGAGGCAACCAGGGCTGAAGTTTTATTTTGAAGTTGGCTATTATCTTCACGCAATGCCAAAAGCTGGTCCGTCGTAGTTCGCAATTGGTCCCGCGTTGCGTTGACCTCGTTGGTCAACAACTGAATTTGTTGACGTGATTGAGCCAGCAGGGATTCAAGCTCCTGATTATCTTTGTCCAATGATTGGGCACGGCTTTGATACTCCTGGCTTTGTTGAGCCACCAACTGCATTTGCCGTGCCGTGTTTGCGTTCTGATTTTTCGGAGTGTAGACAAGGCGGCCGCACCCACTGGTAGAAGTGAGTAGCACGAGTCCAAGGGCTGTGGTGGCTCGAAGCACAGGAGTGATCCGTAGTACTATTTTGGTGTGAATAGACACTTGATAAAGACCGGCAGACGCATCGAATGGCCCGCGCAGGGCCGGGAACGTAGCAAGCACCGGCAGGAACTGCAAGATCAAACTAATAAAGGTGGGTGCGAACCACTGCTAGCTTCTCTAGCATTGTTGCGCGGATGCATGGTTTTCGGGTTTTAGTATGCGGGTGCTGGAATCCGAGTGAATCGCCCGCATCCTGCTCTGTGGATAGTTGCCATAAAACCTCTTGATGTAATTCCGATGCCACCGCTGCGGTTTGTGTGGCTGCCAGCCCATGCGTTTCATAAAACGATCCGAAAGGCGGCTATTAAACGCATCACAAAGAATTGTGTCGCTTTGTTTTAACTCGGCAATTGCATCAAGGATGTTGATCGCGGCAAGGAAGGTCGCGTAGGAAGTCCCTTGGCTTGAAACCACCTGTTTTCAGTGCCAGATAGTTGGGGCAGAACCATGGCTGATTATAGTACAGCCCACAACGGTCGGCTGTACCCCGCACGTGGTAAGAAGACCGCACCGGCCAGAGCCTGGCCATGCCAACAATTTGGGCCAAGACTTTATGGTAATCGTGTCCAATCGACCTGCAGACGTTTCGATCACCCCAAAACGACCTTGGCGAAGCGTATGGCATCTTTCAAACCGATCATAAACCCTGGCAAATAGCATTCAAAAAATCCTTGTCTTTATCTGTTGCCAGATTCCAAGCAAACCAAACAACGACACAAAACAGACGGCCAGAACCACGGGAACCAACCAACCCACGTGGAAAAGGTCCTGCATTCCCATATTCCATACTGTAGGCCACATGATCATTACGAGCAGGCTGCCCAAGCAAAGAAATGGGCCGTAGGGAATCACATCGTCTCGACGTGTTACGGCTTGAACCAATCCCACGATAAGCCCGGCAAAGGGTGAGATGAAAAATATCAGGACACCTGCCTGCCATCCCAAAAAAGTTCCCACCATCATCATCAGTGTGACATCACCAAATCCCATCGCTTCGCGACCCAGGGCCACGGTGCCTACTATGCGAACGATCCAAATAAGTCCGCCACTGACAGCCAATCCGATGAGTGAAGTTAACAAACTAACCCAAGCCGCTTCACCCCACCACCAGATGGCTGCAATTGCGAGACTTCCTGACCAGGCGATAAAACCCAGAGGCACACGAGTTAGCTCACGTCCAACACGACGAGCGATGAGCTGCAGGGCACGTGCAGGGCCGTGCCGCCCTCGCCAAATTCGAGGTGCGATGGCAAAACACCAGAACCACCAACAAGCCTGTCCGATCACTAGCGATTTCCAATTCGGCGCTCCCTCCAACTGGCTTGGCCAAAGATTCGGGCACGTCAGAGTAACAGGCTCGGCAAAAAAAAGTGCGCCTTGAGGAAGGGCTACCTCAGGAATGGTCACTGGAACTCCTACAGCAGGAGGCAATGAGCGCAAGGCAATGTGCGGCAACAAACTCAGTGGAAGTATCGTTGCCAAGGCAAGTCCTAGTAGGGTACCTGGTACAGTAATCTCATCGGGGATAATTTTTTCGTCGATGTCAATAAAGCTTGCTGATGTCATCAACACGATCAGAACTGCATGCGCAATAAAACCTTGATGCGTTACCCAGGCAGGAACAATTCCGGGCGCATTTGCTATCTGAAAGGGAAATGGAAATGCGTTGATTTGAGGTAAGATCAATCCCAATTCGACATTTTCCCACCAATAAAGGGCAGCAAGCCCCAGTCCGAGCATCAACTCAATCATCAGAGGACGAACCCAGAAAATGTCGCCATGAATCTTGCGCTCGCGTCGCAAACCTAGCCAACCCAAAACCGGGATGCGATCTCTCCAGCAACGTGGTGGAGCATCCGTTGGTGTCGGTCCCCAAGGAGAAATCTCACGCGGATTGCAGGCCAGCCGATAAATGGCCCAATTCACGAGCGATCCAAGTAGTATGCCGCCTAGAAAGACAGCCGCCAGGCAGGTCGATAGAGGGAGCGCAGCAAGCAAGGCCATGCAACAAATCGCGAAAGGGATAGTGGGCGAAAATTTGTGTCTATTCAATTCAAGTAATATTTTCAAATATTACATACGCTAGATACGGTTTCAAAACTCCTCTTTACCGCCTTGGGATACCAACGTGTAGGGAAACCGGATCTAGCCAATCTAGCCTCGCATTGCCGAGATAATTTCCTCGACAATCCTGGCAGGGACCTTATTCTCGGTATCGACCACCAACGTAGCACAGGACGCATAAATAGGCTCCCGCTCAGCAAGCAACTGCTGGATTTCGTTCCGACCGCCACGATTAGTCAGGTTAGGACGCCGATCTGAACTTGTAGGATCGGCCGAAATCCTATTAAAAATTGCCTCCTCAGAAGCTTTCAGCCAGATAATGGCCTGACAATCGGCAAGACAACGTCGGTTTTCTGCTCGCAAAACTGCTCCTCCCCCCAGGGCCAAGACACATTTTTCGCGCTGGCATAAATTGGCCACCACAGCCACCTCCAGGTCTCGAAAAAATGTTTCGCCCGCTTCTGCAAAAATCGTCGCTATCGACTTTCCTGCTTGTAGCTCGATCTCTACATCCGCATCTACCCAATCCCATCCCAATTGCCTGGACAATAACTGCGCAATGGTGGTTTTACCCGAGCCACGGTAACCAATCAGAGCAATTGTTGGAGAAGTCATTCGAAAAGGGTCGGTTTCGACAATGGGGAATCCAAGCTTCCAGCCTACCGTTTCTTCCCTGAGGTCTCTAGCCCGGATATTTTACCCGCCTACGGCTCAGTCGAGACAGCGTTTTCCGAACCGAACTTGGAACTACCAAATGACCAACAAACTACCTCATATAAAATGACAGTCATTCCAAGTTCTTGAGTTGACACAAAATTCTTTACCCCGCAGGGGTTTTACATTCAAAGCCCAGGGTTCGTCGGCTTGCCGGGGCACCCTGGGAATACCCATCGCTAGCAGCTTACCCTGAAAGGGTTACACAAGCATTGCACCACAACTCGAGTGTGTAACCAGGACGGGGTAAGCATACGGATTGAAACGAATCCCCAAGGGTAGCTCGACAAGCTCGTAACCCTGGACCATTGGGATACGTNGAGGCGACCACGGCCAGGCCGCGGGCCGCAGTGCCAAAGTCGAAGCAAAATATGGCCCGACTAGGCCCATTTGCCAGAGACCCATTTGCCAGGAGCCCCCATTTACAGAAGAAGCCGCAACCAGAGCAGGCAAAACTTCGGGCTCGCCTAAATTCTCCCACCAATTGGGCCAATGGTCTTTTTAAGCACTTCACGCATTAACCCCGGGGGTGCCTCCTGCCGTGTAAACAGAAAGAATTGCAACATGGCCTGCCGTTCGAACATCTCGACACCCGTTATTGTCTGGCAGTTTCGTGAACGAGCATCTTTTATCAGGAGTGTCGACTCGGGATTGTAGACTGTATCGAACAGCAGCATGGAGTGCTTAAGAAAAGTCTTGCTGACTGGAGAATCATCGACATTCGGATGCATGCCAATCGGTGTACAGTTAATTAAGATGTCGCACTGCACACGCTGCCTGGCCTCCCAATCAATGGCCTTACAATCAAAGGCATTGGCCAGGCGATCGCTTCGCTGCCTGGTACGCGAAGCAATGGATACCAATGCTCCACGACTTTTGAGGCCATAGACAATCGGACGTGCCACCCCACCCGCACCTAAAATCAACACGCGTTTGTTTTTGACCGGGCTTGGTTTAGCGCCAATCGTCCCCAGAGCATTTTCGATGCAGTCCATCGCCGCGTTGTAGTCGGTGTTATAGCCCACGACATCAGAACCATCAAAAACCACTGTATTTACCGCAGCAATACTTTTTACTGCAGGATCTACCTTGGTCAAATGATGGGCAATGGCTTCTTTATGAGGAATGGTGACGCTTAAACCACGAATTCCCAGACGAGAAGCATCTTCCATGAACTTTGGTAAATTGTCTGGCGGGACTCGAAATGGCACGTAGACAGAATTGATTCCCTTCGCCGTGAAAGCCGCATTATGAACGTGGGGACTCAAGCTGTGTCCAACTGGATCGGCAATAACTCCATAGACATCCGTTTCTGGACCGATGTCCTGGCACCGATAAATATCGACCATCTGATTGTAGCTCAATTGTCCTGGAGCCAAAGCGCGTTCGTGGTGAAAAGTGGAATAAGTAAAGGGTGCGCGAAATTTTGCAGAAAGTATTCTCGATGGCGTCCCCATATCTCCCATGCACATACCCGCAGTAGGTATTTCACTCTCTTGCATAGTTTCCAGCATGCGCAGGTTATCGTGTGGATCATTTGCCATGGTGGCAAGTTTTACGATATCCGGATCGAGTTGACACATTCTCGTATGCAGCTCGCGCAAGTCTTCGGGTGTCTTGCGAAAATTGTGGTAGCTAATGATGCGCTTTGTTTTTCCAAATCGAGGAATCTGCGAAGCAATGTCTTCTTCCAAGTCGACGTAGTCGACCCCTTCAGCAATCGCTTCACGCAACAGGAGCAAACGAGATTCTTCGGTACCCGACCACTTGCCACCATCCTCTTTGCGACGACAAGTAACAATTACCTTGCAATCGCTCGTGCCCCGTTCCGATAGCAGTCTTCGAATGTTCACTCGGCTGGATACATAGTCAAGTCGCAACTCGACAATTTGCGCACCTTGCTCCGCCATATGGCGATGTTCGGCCATCATATGCTTGTGGCGGCTTCGTCCTATTGCAACACAGATCATGAGTAACAATCAGGGGTGATAGTTTGTAAGGAATCGGGATTTTAGGTTGGTTGCTATGACAATTTCCACCATTGTGCTTAATTGTAGCAGCAAATCAAATCCGCTTGAATTGCCGGTCTAATTGATCACGCGTGAATACTAAAGTTGTTGGGCGACCGTGAGGGCAATGGTGGTGATCCTGAGCCAAATGCCTTTGAGCAAGCAAGCTTGCTACTTCCTCCAAAGTCAACCGATCACCGTATTTCACTGCCGCTTTGCAAGCCATGCCATGCATCAATTCATCGAGTACATCTCGCGGTCCCGGATTCTTGCCCTCGGTAAGTAGCTGCTCTACCAAACTCCGGAGCACCTCTGCAGGACTCCGATGGGCCAACATCGCTGGGTAGGCCGAAACGAGCACTGCCCGACCACCAAAAGGTTCTACCTCCAATCCCACACGGGCCAGGATCTCGCGATTCTCCAGTACAGCTGCGGCCTCACTATCAGCCAGATCGACGGGCTCCGGCACCAAGAGACGCTGTCTTTCAAGCTCTCCGGCCAGGACCTTATCACGAAGTTGTTCGTAAAGGATCCGTTCGTGTAGCGCATGCTGATCAATAATTTCTAAACCTTCATCATTCTCGACCACAATGTATCGATTATGGATTTGCAGAGCCGAAGGTGAAAAATGAGCTGTACCCACGGGTGACGAGGTCGGATCAACACGCAAGAAGTCCGTGCCTTTCGCTTCCGAGGCAAGGTCTGTGGCTGCTTCTGCTATCGTGGGTGGCGAAGAAGAGTACTGCTGCCCTTCGCGCACTCCCACCGCTCGGGTGTCGAATGGCATAAAGGGGGGCGTGCTTGATTCCGTAGATGATGTGTTGCCCAACTCTTGCTTGGCCCATTGAAATAATTCGCTCGTTTGTGGCGTACTTTGGGCTATTTCATCTTCGTTGCCACGGGCTGTGAGCGACTGCACATCCCCTCGGGCAACAAGATCCGTACTCAAAAACTTGCTGCGCAAAGTGCCCAGCAATTGGCTATAAATCGCACCACCATCCTGAAAACGAACTTCTTGCTTTGAGGGATGCACATTGACATCCACTTGCGCATGTGGCATTTCCAAATTTAAAAAACATATCGGATATCTGCCAGTAAGCAGTAACCCGCGATAGGCTTCGCCCAAAGCATGTTGGAGCGCCCGATCACGGATGTGCCTGCCGTTCAGAAAAAGATACTGTTGGCGATTATTGCTACGACTGTGCGTGGGGTTGGCCACATACCCATGCAAGCGAATCCCTTCGCAAGGGTTATCGATTTCAATCAAGTTCCCTGCCAACTGATCGCCGAACAGCGCTGCAACGCGATGACGAAGATCTTCGACTGGTGGCAGATCATGTACGAGCCGCTTGCCATGTGTGAGCGTAAAGTGCGTCTGAGGATTCCCCAGCGCCAAACGAATCACCGCTTCTGTTATATGTCCCAGCTCCGTCTGTGGCTTCCGTAAGAATTTTTGACGGACGGGAGTATTGAAAAAAAGTTGGCGTACTTCCAGCAAAGTCCCAGCAGGACATCCTACGGGACGGATCGGTTCTGCCTGCCCTCCCACGATTTCCAGCTCCGCTCCGGCTTCACAATCAACGGGCCTGCTTCGCAAAGACATACGACTGACCGCAGCGATTGAGGCCAGGGCTTCACCACGAAATCCGAGCGTTTTGACATGAAATAAATCATCCGCATTGGCAATTTTGCTGGTTGCGTGACTTGCCACTGCCAGCATCAACTGATCGGCAGCGATACCACATCCATTGTCTGTTATACGCAGCAGTTCTCCACCACCCTTCTCCACCACAACGTCTATACGCGTCGCACCAGCATCGAGCGAATTTTCTACGAGCTCTTTGACAACGCTTGCCGGGCGCTCAATAACTTCTCCTGCGGCGATCTTATTGATCACGCTCGTTGATAGCTGCAAAATGTCTGGCATAGGTGCTATGAGATCCCGGGATGCAACCAGAAAATGCTAGAGTTTATATTCTTTAATTTTACGATACAAAGTGCGCTCGCCAATACCCAAGATACTGGCTGCTTCTTCGCGATTGCCACTGGTAAACTTGAGAGTCTCAGCAATAAAAATGCCTTCAATCTCAGAAATTGACTTGCCGACCAGGTCGCTCAATCCTTGACCACTGGCTTCTGCCGATGAAGACTCGTCGCCAAACATGTCGGGTGGTAGATCATCCAGGTCCAGCACTTCGTCGTAATCCACGACCACCATACTCTCAACCGTATTTTTAAGCTGTCGAACGTTGCCAGGCCAATCGAATGCCATCAACTTGCGACGTGCAGCAGTCGACATACTCTTGATTTCTTTATTATGGCGCCCGCTGTGCATTTTTATAAAATGGTCAATCAACAACGGGATGTCTTGATTGCGCTGCGAAAGTCGTGGCAAATGGATCGAGATGACTTTTAACCTATGGTACAAATCTTCACGAAATGTCCCTGTACTGATTGCCTCTTCTAAATCACGATTGGTGGCCGATAAGATTCTCACATTCACTGGGATAGGCTCATTCGATCCAACCCGTGTGATTTCGTGATTCTCAAGCACACGCAACAATTTAATTTGTGTTGGCAGTGGCATATCGCCAACTTCGTCTAAAAAAAGCGTACCGCCATTGGCATACTCAAATTTACCAATACGATCCGCACTGGCATCGGTAAAGGCACCTTTGATGTGTCCAAACAGTTCGCTTTCAAGGATATTTTCGCTCAATGCAGCACAATTGAGTCCTACGAACGGGCGTTTCTTGCGAGGACTGTTTTGGTGGATGGCTTGCGCCACAAGTTCCTTACCCGTGCCTGTATCTCCATGGATGAGAACCGTAGCATCGGTAGGCGCAATTCTACGTAGCCGGTCAATCATTTCGTGCATTTGAGGGCTATTGCCAATGACTCCTTCAAATCCAAATTTTTCGTCCAGACGTCGATTCAGCTCTGCATTGGCTCGACGCAGATGTTGATTCCGCGAAGCATTGTCCACCACGGCTCGCAATTGCTTTAAATCGAGTGGTTTGAGCAAGTAATTGAACGCCCCCTGCTGCATTGCTTCGACAGCAGACTGGATCGTGCCATGCCCTGTCACCAAAATTACCTCGGCATCCGGAAGCACCTCTTTTGCGCGGGCCAAAATCTCAAGCCCCCCCACATCGGGCATCTTGAGATCACTCACGACGATCTCAAAAGTGTCTTTCTCAAGCAATTCCACGCCCGCCGAGCCTGATGTTGCAGCCGTACAGGCATAGCCAATACGCGAGAGGCTATCCGCCATCGTCTCTGCGTGTGCTTCATCGTTATCGATGATCAAAGCCCTGAGGGGTGGGCCGGTACTGGCAGTAGTAGGGGATGCTGGCATGGTCAAGTTCTACAATAAGCGGTAAATGAAAATCAACTCTTACTTGAAAACTAATTGGGCTATGTCAAACGAGCCGGAACGGGCAACTCCACAGTAAACTGAGTTCCACGTCCTACCTCACTCTGTACGCTAATGCGTCCTCCATGGGCCTCGATTATTTTGGCTGTCGTTGGCAGACCTAGGCCTGAACCTCCAGGCTTGGTGGAGAAGAATGCATCGAACATCTGCGCTGCGGTGTGCTCATCCATTCCGCATCCATTGTCAATCAGGTAGAGGGCAATATTGTCCTTGAGAGTCGAAGTCCTCACGACAAGTTGCCCTCCCTTAGGCATCGCCTGCTTTGCATTGAGCATCAGATTTAGCAGGGCACCTCGAAATGCCTCGCGGTCCAACATGACGCTGGGAAGTTCCGGATCGAGATAAGATACCAGCTCAACGCCAACCCCGGCAGCTTCAGGTTCAAAAAATTCCAGTGCTTCGGTCAACTCTTTATTCAAATCAGTGGGCAGCAAATCGAGATGACGAACTTTGGCATAATTCAGAAAATCGTCAAGCAGATCCTGAAGTCTTTGACATTCTCGATGTACCAAATCGATACGTTTTGAAGCTCTCTGTTGTGCAGGGGACTGGGTTTCTTCCAAGTCTTCGGCTAGCAGTTCCATATTCAGCCGAATCGTCGAGAGTGGATTCTTGATTTCGTGGGCTAAAGCGCCCGCCAGGCGCGCAATCTCCGTGTACTGGTCCATTAAACGCCGGACCGCTTGCGACGTTTGTTCATTCGAAGATGGCGGAGGAGTGTGGGACATGACTTATTCGCTTCTCAAAGCATCCATCATAAGGGAAGATGCAACGCAGGTTAAGCGGATAAGAAAAAACGTATCGAGTTGTACCCTTTTTTGAGATAACATAGGACCAGATGTCAGGTAAGAATCTCAATCCTGGTTGATAGCCGATTTTGACAGTCTCAAGGGCCCCTGAATGCCACCCGAGCCCTTACCGTCTTCTGATATTCACTGGATTGTCACTCTGGCAATCGCTGCACATCTGCTGGCCCAAGTAGGATTGGCATTCCGTGTCATCATGCGTCGCCTTTCGCTAGGTGAAACGTTGGCATGGATCCTGGTTGTCTTTGTCTTTCCTGCAGCAGGGCTACTCGTCTATTTGATTCTGGGCGAACTCCGTTTGGGTCGACGCCGAGCAAATCGTTTTCTTGAACTCTATCCACCTTTCGAACAATGGCTGGCGGGACACAACCACAGACATCAAGTTCCCCGGGACCAATTGGGAGTCGAATGCGAACCCTTAGCCCGACTCTCCCAGCTATCGTTGGGTATGCCTGCGATTCCGGGCAACCAACTCGAATTAATCGACAATTGGCAAGATGTATTCAAGCACTTAGCTCAAGACATCGATGCCGCTCAGCATACATGCCACCTTGAATTCTATATTTGGCATCTTGGAGGCGAAGTTGATCGTATTGCTGAAGCACTAAAGCGCGCTGCTCAACGTGGTGTGGTTTGTCGAGTCCTGGTCGATTCTCTGGACAGTCGGTCGTTTTTGAGAAGCGAAGTGGGTACCAATATGCGCCAAGCAGGTGTACAAATCCAAGCAACCATGACAGGCAGTCTCCTACGTATGCCTTTTGTTCGATTCGATATACGGCTGCATCGAAAAATCGTTGTCATCGACGATCAACTTGCATACACGGGCAGCTTAAATCTTGTTGGCCCACGTTATTTTAAAAAAGAAGCAGGCGTAGGCCAGTGGGTCGATGCGATGGTCCGTGTACGAGGACCTGCCGTCGAGGCGTTGAATATTATCTTCTTGGCTGACTGGTATGTTGAAACAGACTCTGAGCTTAAAGATCTGGAAACCAAGAGCAGTGATAGCCGACTTGCTTCCACCAACAACTCCGTTGTTCAAGTTCTCCCCTCAGGACCCGCATACCATTCGGGGGCTATCGAACAGGTACTTTAATGGCCGTTTATGCTGCCCGTCGCGAGTTGGTACTAACGACTCCCTATTTTGTTCCTAGCAAATCACTGCGTACGGCCCTGGTGTCTGCAGCCATGCGTGGTTTGAAAGTCATACTCATTGTTCCTGCAAAAGTTAATTCACTCCTGGTACGCTACGCGAGCCAGGCTTTTAAAGGTGACTTGCTTCGCGCTGGAGTACGAATCGCCAACTTTGAGGGAGGACTACTTCACACCAAGAGTGGTACTATTAACGGAAAAATCAGCCTTTTTGGGTCTCTCAACCTCGACCCACGCAGTTTCCGCTTGAACTTCGAAATATCGCTAGCCGTCTACGATCAGCAATTCACCACTCAATTGCGCCAACTGCAGCAAGCCTACATAGACCACTCCCAATTGATGAATCTTGAAATGTGGCATTCTCGCCCGCTGAGCCAGCGAATTGCCGAAAATTTCACTCGGCTGTTTGGTCCCCTTCTATGATGCTTTGATTGCCCTGTTTTTCTTAGCATTAACCAATACGACCGTTACGATCGGCATGAATTCCACCAACCCGGGCCCCAATCACGTCCTACACTTGTGGGGGGGGGATTTTTATCAGAAGCTACGCAATGAGCTCGGGATGAATTCCTGCCATAAGTACCTGATCTGGCAATGGATTCGCCCATCAAAACCAAGCTCGCTTCGTATTTGTATGAGAATCTACCAATACGTGTAAAACGAACCATGCTTACCAGACGCGAAGTACTCGCTACTGGCGGCGTCTTTTTGGCGACCGCTTTGCCAAATACGCAAAAGATTTTTGCGGATTCTCCCCAGCGTACTGAGGGTCGAGTTCGACTGTCCAATGGGCGCTGGCTGAGCTATCGAGAATACGGCAATCCCTATGGGCACCCTGTTTTCTACTTTCATGGCACACCCGGCTCACGATTAGAAGTGTCACTATGCAACCAGAATACCTGTTGTTCAGGCGCACGGATCATTGCCGTTGATCGACCCGGTATCGGAAGATCAAGCTATCAGAAGAATCGACGAATATTAGATTGGCCCTGTGATGTTGTTGAACTTGCTGCAGCACTCGGTTATGCAAATTCAAGTTTTGGCATCATCGGTCTATCTGGCGGAGCGCCCTATGCTGCCGTATGTGCTGCCAAAATACCAGACCGCTTGACCCATGTCGCAATTATTTCAGGCCACACACCGCCTGACGCTTATGGAACATGTCCCGGAATCCATGACAAATCCATAACCACAATTTCACGTCATCAGCGTGCGGGAAAGCGTGTACTCAATGTAGTCCGTCAAAGACTTGATCGAAAACCTAAAAAAGTAATTGCCCGGGTGACCCAGCAATGGACGACTGCTGACCGAAAAGTAATTTATTGCAACCCCAATAATTATCACAATCTGGTGATGAGTTTGCGCGAAGTTTTCCGCTGTGGTCCACAAGGCATCGTGACAGACATCCATTTGCTGGGAAGCAACTGGGGTTTTTGCCTCAGTGATATTCAAAACGTTCCCGTATCTCTTTGGCAGGGAGGATGTGACCGTATCGTCACCCCATCGATGGCTCATTATTTCCACAAGCATATCGCAGGCAGCGACTTGACCATCGACCCCCAGGCAGGCCACGTGTCGATGTTCAGAAATCATGCGAATGAGATTCTATCGCGGTTTATTTTCTAGTCGCGAACGCGTTGCCAAGAACTGAGGCCTCTCGAATACTCACTACCCAAAGGCTTTTTTGCTAGATGGGACAGCCTGCATTGGCGAAAACCGATTTCTCATCTTTGACGCCCTTTCCCAGGGATTGCCCGCTGAAAGAATCACCTGGCTGCAACCGTTTTTCTCGATTCTCTCTTTTCCTGCTACAATGAGGGCATTTCCCTTTCCCAGGCTGCATTCAGCCCCCCCATACCATGGCAAATCGCGACACGCTTGGCGGAGTTATCCATACGTACCAACGATACGATCCCAAGCAGTTTCCCAGCCCTACACAGCCACCACCTGACCTGGTTTCTTCAGCTTTCGAGCACATGATGATGTTCGGCGAGAAGCGAGAGTTGACCGAGGAAGAATTGGCGCGGGCAGTACGTTTGGACCCCAGTCAAATCCAAGGGCTCGGGCCTAGCATTGATGCGATTCTTGCTCTCCTCAAACAGCGCCGCCGTAAAATTCTCGCCACCTACGAAACACGCACCGTTCGGCAGCGTGCCCATAGCGATTTTATTGAGCACTCCCAAAGCGTGCGACCTCCCAAAAAACATCGCGAGCAATTTTGCCAAGCGGTACGTGAAGAGCAACTTCGAGATATCGAGCGGTTATGGTATGCAGCAGGTGACGATCAATCCTCTTTTGCCCGCGCATTGGTTGGACTGATCGAAACCTTGGGCAATAAATACCAAATTGATGAATTGGCCGCGCAGTATCCTTTTACAGGCCGGGACAGCTTGACTGTTCCACAGGCGATCGAGATCAAGGAAGAACTTTTACGAATCGACGAACTCATCAAACAGTTGGAAGAAGCTGCCAAAACGGCGCAAATTGGCTTGATTGATATGGAAGCCCTCGCTGAATTTGCTGAGCCAGGTGACATCGATCAACTCAGTGCAATCCAACAACAAGTACAAGACTACTTGCGAGAAATGGCTGAAAAACAAGGACTGGAGCAGCATCAAGGGCATTTCAAGATCACACCAAAAGCTTATCGTGTTTTTCAGAGTAAGCTGATCAACAAAATTTTTAGTGGTTTGCAGTCCTCTCGCAGTGGGCGGCATCCAGGAACCGTATCCGGCGAAGGGGCGGTCGAAACTCAAAAAACAAGGGCCTACGAATTCGGCGATTCGGTTGCACACATAGATATCCCAGAGACCTTTGCCAATGCACTGATTCGCCAGGCTGGTGAAGCGGCCAAGGAAGGAAGACACGAAAAAAACACTTCTTCCCCTATAAAACTTGACCCCCAAGACATACGAATCCACACAACTCGTAACAATCCCAAATGTGCCACCTGTGTCTTGATGGACATGAGCGGTTCTATGCGCTACGACGGGCAATACATCAACGTTAAACGTATGGCGCTCACACTCGAAGGTTTGATCCGCAGCGAATACCCGGGCGACTACTTGCAATATATTGAGCTGTTTAGTTTTGCCAAAAAAGTGGAACGCGGTCGAATTATTGAACTGATGCCGAAGCCTGTAACATTGCATGACCCGGTTGTGCGATTGTGTGCTGATATGAGTCGAACGGATATCAGCGAGGTTCAAGTGCCACCTCACTTCACGAATATTCAGCATGGGCTGGCAACGGCTCGCAGGATGCTTGCAACCCAAAATACGCCCAATCGACAGATCCTGTTAATCACCGATGGCTTACCTACCGCGCACTTCGAGGGCGAGATGCTCTACTTGCTCTACCCGCCAGACCCTCAAACAGAGTTGGCAACGATGCGCGAAGGACAACTTTGCCAGCGCGAAGGCATTACCATCAATCTTTTTCTTCTCCCCAGTTGGTCCCAATCGGAGGCCGATATACGGTTTGCCTATCAGCTGGCAGAATCCACTCGAGGAAGGGTATTCTTTACGGCAGGGCACGATTTAGATCGCTATGTGGTCTGGGACTATCTAGAACGCCGCAGAGACATATTCTCTTGAATGGAGTGGCCACGTGTANAACCCTGCGTGCCAGATTGCTCTATGAGGATCGATCTCTGCGACCATGAATTCTAGATCTCTGCAAAAACCATAGCAAAACAGCCTCTGTATTCCTCCCATTTCACCAACTGGGAAAATCTGTGGCTGGGACGTGTTAGCCCGGTTGGGTAAGCTCTAATTGTCTACGCTAGCATAGGTAAGATATGCGTTGCCCCAATGCCGATAAACCAGTAAAGTCCCCCGCGCCGTTACAAACTAGTTGTCCACAACCCTTTTCCAAACCGCCCGCCCCACCACAAGGCAGTATTATCGTGATCTTCAGAAGACGAACTATATCTTACTGCGCTCTGTACGCCTTTTCGCTTGGGTTTTCAAGCTTAGCTCTCGCCCAGGGAGCCATTCCTAGCGACCACCTGATGGCGCCAAACACACGCGGATACGTTTCGATTGGTGACATCAATACACTCCACGAACATTGGCAGCAAACTCAGATGGGTCAACTCGCCCAGGATGAGGCAATGCAGCCTTTTGTTGAGGATTTGAAGCGTCAGTTAAAAAGTAAAATCACAGGAGTGCGTGATAAGCTTGGTGTGGAATTATCCGATTTGAAAGACATCGCAAGTGGTGAAATTGCTTTAGGCCTGGTGGAAAGAGAAAATGATCGTGCTGCTATTGCTTTGATCGTAGATGTGGCTGGCCATCGTGATCAGCTGGATGCTCTTCTCAAAAAGGTGGACAAAGAACTCGCCAAGCGCAACGCAACCAAGTCAACCAATGAAAAGAATGGCACACAAGTAACTACCTATCAAATTCCTTTGAAGAAGGATCCGAATATCAAGCACGAAGCTGTTTTCTTTGTAAAAGACGACATGTTCTGTGCAAGTGATCGTGCTGATGAAGCAGAAGAAATGCTACACCGTTTTGGTGACAACTCGGTAGGCTTATCAAGCGTAGTTCCCTATCAGGAAACGATGGGGCGTTGTGCCAAAGAAGCGGGCGAACTCTCACCTGAGATCCGCTGGTTCTTTGATCCCTTTGGCTATGCTCGATCCATTCGTTCCTTGGCAGCAAAGAATAAGAAACAGTATGGCAAAGACTATATAAAAATTCTCAACGAACAGGGTTTTAATGCGATTCTAGGTATCGGTGGGTTCGTTAATCTTTCAGTGGCCGGTTCGTATGAGCTTCTGCATCGCACCGCAGTTTATGCCCCCCCCATATCAGGTAAACCCGACAAGTATCGTCTGGCCATGCGCATGATGAAGTTTCCGAACAGTGAACAGATGGCTCCACAAAAATGGCTGCCACGTAAATTGGCCACCTACCGGACATTCAACTGCGATTTAAGCAATGCATTTGAAAATTTCGGATCGCTCTTCGATGCAATTGCTGGTTATGAGGAAGCATTTGCAGGTGTACTGGAAGGCTTAGAACGCGATCCCTATGGCCCGCAAGTTGATGTACGAAAAGATTTCATCGCACATTTGGGTCAACGGGTCATGCTTGTCACCGATTACGAAGTCCCCATTACCCCCAAATGTGAGCGGTTTTTGATCGTGGTTGAGCTAACCAACGAGAAGGCTGTCGCCGAAACCGTAAAAAAATTCATGGAGAGTGATCCCAACGCATCGCAACAAGAGTACGACGGTAAGATTGTCTGGGAAATCCTGGAAGTAGAAGAAGATATTCCCGATGTGGATATCACTTCTTCCGATCTTGATTTATTGGATCCCCAAGAGGACGTTGTAGCGCAGAATACCAATTTGGAGAATTCTGACGAAGCATCGGCTGTGAGTGTGACGGATAGCCATCTGTTCATTTCTTCGCATGCCAACTACTTGAAGGAAATACTTTCAAAGCGGCAACTGCAGGAACAACTCGTCGGCGCGGCGGATTACCACGAAGTCGAAAATACCCTTTCTCGATTGCTTGCTGGCAGTAAATCGGTAAAGACTTTTGTGCGAACCGACGAAGCTTTTCGGCCCGTTTATGAGCTACTTCGGCAAGGTAAAATGCCCGAATCGGAAACACTTCTCGGTAGGCTCCTCAATCGGCTGATGACTCCTCCAGACGACGAAGACGAGGACATTCTGCGGGAACAGAAGATTGATGGCCGGCAATTGCCAGCTTTTGAAATGGTACGTCGTTACTTTGGTCCCACAGGGACTGTAATCCGCAGTGATGAAGATGGCTGGTTTATGGTAGGTGCAACACTCAGCAAACTAGCGCCGCAAGCGACAAATACCACAGCCGATCAAAGCACGCTGCGTTGAAAAAAATTGCGTTTCGGGGTCACCCACACTAGGAATATGCAACCGAATTCTGACAATCCAAATTCACTTGGTATCACTGGCGACTCCAAGCCCAATGTTCCTGTATACACTTGCCTTGTATACGTTCGCAAAAACGACGACGCTACAGTTACCGGAAGAGTGGCAAATCTTGCTGGTATCGATGCCAAGGGTAGCTCGGAGAGAGATGTGTTGGGTAAAGTTGTGCGCGAATTCAAATCGCAGGTCTTCAAAATGCATGAGGAAGGTCGGGAAATTCCATGGCTTGTTCCTCCTCAACCGATCAAGGACAACGAGCAAGTGCGTTCGGTTCCTGTGCACCTTTAACATCAGGCCTGGATACGACAGGAAGGGCATAAAAGGACAGGCAATGACGGACAAGTGGCTCAGGGATTAGAATCTGGAAAGTGCTGGTGTCACTGGGTTTATATCAATAGCCCGGTCTGTAGCAGAGGGAAAATAGAGTGTTTAATCCATGCTCTTTGCCTGCCCTTCTTTGCTCTTTTGTTTCTAGAATAATGTGCCTTCTTTCCCATTTGTTTCTACGCAGGAGTGGTCGCGATGACCGGACGCTTTCTGGGGCTAGTCGTCCTGCTTTCGTTCGCTGGGCAGCGATTCTCTGAAGCACAGACGACGCAGATTTCTAATTTTTCGCTACATGATTCGCGTGGAGCAACCCATTCGCTCAGTGATTTGAGTGACCAAGTACATAAAACCGCGCCGCATGGGCAAATGCGTAATATCAGTACTCCAAACGTGATCGGGACGCAAAATCTCCACATTCCGCAGTAAATACCGGTAAATCTCATGACCGGCAGCAGGCCAGGTAGTGCGCCTTTTGGGATAAATGGCTTCTCTTCCCATCAACCGCATCAAACGCTGTATCCGCTTCCGATTGACTCCAAACACTTCCGCCATCTTGCGACTCCCATAAAAGGGTGTCTGCAGATACTGCTCGTCGATCAACCGCATCAGTGCCAAATTTTCGACTGTTTCGCCGCACGGTTGGTAATACCAAGTCGAGCGAGGTAGGCCTAGCAGTTCGCATTGACGGGCAACGCTGAGCTTTCCATGTTCTGGTTCAATCCATCGCCGGAGCTGCTTAGGTGAGCTCGGTAGATTTTTTTCAACCACTCGACTTCTATCTTCAAGCTGCCAATCTGTTCGTAAATTTCTTGCTCGTCTGCCGAGGTTTCATCCGGACGGCCACGTCCGTCGGCAAATAACTCTGCAGCTCCCGCGAGCAGTTGTTTCTTCCATGCTGTCACTTGGCTTGTGTGGACCGCAAACTTCGCAGCAAGCTCTGCTGTCGATTTGTCGCCTCGGGCCACTTTCGCCTTAAAAGCACCGCTGAATACTCTTCGCTTCCGTGCCATACGCTGGACCTCCTGGTGGACTCCCAAAGGGAGTATCCTACACCTTATAGGGCTGTCCAGTTTTTGGGGTCCACCTCAAATGCACTACCGTGGCAAATCGTTTCGCTTCACGGCCCGCTATCCAGACGGGAAAAAGGAGATACTACTTGACGTCCCCAACTACGATTTCAATTGGCAGAACGCCTATGCATTGGCCAAATCCAAGTTGATGCCGGAAAACACGCTTTTGATCTGCGAGGGAGTGTTCGACAACTCCGCAGACAACCCTGCCAATCCTGACCCTACTCAAGAAGTAAGATGGGGGGACCAGACTTGGGAAGAGATGATGCTAGGATCGTTCACGACAAGTCTCCCAGAGTGGATCAAACCTGGTGAGTATCCCAAGATCGAACGCATCGAAGGCAAACTCTTTAAAGTGATCTTCCGGTACTTGCCATCGAACGAACGTGCGAAGAAAGTCACTGTAGCTGGCACTTTCAATGAATGGAATAAGGAGAAAAACGCTTTAGAGGGCCCCGGCGAGGACGGGTATTAGTTGGGCACACTCCAATTAAAGGAAGGCCTTTATGAGTACAAGTTCGTAGTGGACGGCTCACACTGGACCCATGACCCAGAAAATCCTGATCGCACTGGCCCCTTCACAAATAGTGCTCTGCGCGTCGGTGACGAGTAGCGCAATTTGAACTCCTCTCTCACGGAACATCTAATTTTGCCCAGAAGGGGCGTTGTCGGTCACCGCGGGTCCGAACGTCTTCGAGCAATACTTCTGGATCCGGCCGTATCGAACTTCGTACTTTGCTCAGCTTTCTACCATTGTAGGTAATGTTGATTGGCTGCGAAAAATCGACGATCTTAGGGTTGAACCAGAAAGTGGTCTTCTCAGCTGCCGATTTAGCGATAAGCTCGTTGGCCTTGGGAATTTTACCGTGGACTTGTGTAGGACGTGCACTGCGTAAGGGCCAACTTGCTGGCTGAACACTATTTGGAAAATTGCGACCTTCAATCCACCAAAAAAAATTGTCCCAAGGACGCATTGTCATGCATCGAAACTCACTTGGTGATCCTTGTCGACGATGCGTTGAAAGTTCCATCCAGTCTAAAGCTGGCAATACTTCATCCTGAAAAGGTTCTTGGCCTCGGCCCAAAAACTCCACGACCGTTGCATCGAATCTTTTGACAAAATACTTGTCAAGGACTCCTGCATTATTTGACATTTTACTGCCATCTTTTTCTCCGGCAACAAAATAAAATGGCACATGCCGTGCGTTTTCCCAGTAGTGTTGCACGTACTTTTTGACCTGACTAAATTGCGCCACAAATGGAATAACACCTGCCCAAAGATCCGGGTGTGCCAGTCCTATATCCCAACTTGCATCCCCGCCAATTCCATGCCCAGTCAGGAACACTCGGTCGTTGTCGATACTGAAGCGCCTGGTCGCATCGCGCAGGCATGTGAGTACCGCTTCGTGCTCGCGTAGCGTGTATTCATATTCGTATTGCTGAGGTTTCTGCCAATCTATTGCAATTGTAATGTATCCATGCCGCATGGCCTGACCACGACGAGAGCCGATAATCTCTTTGGTTTCCTTTCGAATAGGTGGACCCGTCCAAAACTCCAATTCTTGCTGGGGTGAGTTGTAGGCGCCATTGAGGGCTACAATCGTAGGGTAGTGTCGGTAAACATCGTATTCAGGCGGCACCTGAACGATATAGCGAAAATCGCCATTCTCACTCTGACCAGGTGCGGTTAGTTCGTAGGCGCCAAATTGGCGCACACCTTCTTGCGGGATTGTCCAAGGAGGAGGCATGTGCGCTATCAATCTCGCTAGATTAACAACGTCTGCTCCCTCTGCACTTCTTATAGATTCCAACAACGTCTGACGTTCATGAGCCAAGGGTTCGCGTAAATACCTCCTCACCTTATCTCGGACTTGCAGCAGCGAAATTGCGAGTGATATTTTTTGATTTGCGCCTTCGGCACCGAGGATCCAACCACTGATCACCAGTGCCACTTTTTCGTCAGCAGTGAGAGCAGAATCGTCTTTCAATTGGATAAAAGCGACCAAACGGTTTAGATTATTTTGTGTCAAATCGGTTACGACCTCTTCTACCAGAGGTTGCACGAGCGCGCGATGATCTTCGTCTGAAACTTGCCTGGCATTAGCTTGCAATTCTACAATTACTGCCTGCAATCGGGCTGCCTGCTCAGCATATCGGTTCGTCATTTCTCTTACTTGTTGCAAAGTTTCGCCAGACACCTCCTCGGGCGGAAAATTCTCCAGCAGTCGAGTCACCAAAGCGTGTTGCCCTGCCCTTTGCCGAAGTTGGATTTCCTCCAGAATACGTTTCGCGCCCATCTGCTTTAGCTCACGAGTAACCGTCTCTAACCCCTGCATTTGAGGGTAACGCGACATGATTGCCTCCAACTCATAACGCGCATCTAGATATCGTTCTGATTGCAAATAGAATTGCACAATTTTGATCCATTCTTGCGGATCATCGTGAGAAACAGCCTGGGCGAGAATAGCCGCCAGTTGATCCCGCGGGATGGAACTGGTTGCCAAGCGCATATCCCAGCGCGGCTCGCCACGCCAGCTTTCAACCTTAGCATACCGCGGAGTGATCTCTGTTATACATTGCACAACCTGCAAGGGGCCATCCTTGGTTTGCATACGATAAATTCTTCGCCCAAACTTATCGAAGGGGTCAATGCCCAAACTGGGCCCGACACTGCTAATCACTCTGTTGGAGTTTGAGGCATTTTGCCACGGTTTGATGCGTATCTGATTCTCGATGCCTTCGTCAATGATGTTGTCCAGGAAATACTTTGGAATAAACGTTCGTCGCAAATCATCATGGACCATTAAGATGGGCATCGATTGATTTTTCTCATCGTCTTCATGTACAGACATCGGATTCTTAGCAACTCCCGACATGGTCATCATCTTGCCCTGCAGAATCCGGCCGTCTTGAAGTTGGACTTTTTGAGCCACACAACGAAAGCTAGCCACGTAAACAGTCGACCCAATGGCCAGCCAGATAGCACATCGTATGAATGGCGGGAGAAAATGCATCAAGAGTCTGTTCCAGCAGAAAGAAAGTCATAGGGCCTCTCTCCATTGTGTCCGACGAGTAGCTCGAGTCAATTAACGCGGACATGGGTGGCCCCCTGCTATTTCCACGCGTGCGATTCCCAGCCATAAAGACGGGACACATGGTATGGGGCGTACCACAAAGCTCCTTTTCGGCAAATATAGCAGCATATTGACAGGCCCTGGCTGCAACCCAGACAATAGGCTTTGTAAAATGTAACGAATACGCAGGTTACGCTAATTGCACCCTATTGATTCTACCATCATGAATGCTCGTTCTTCCATAAAATTTCTCCTGGTACTAGTGTTGGGATTTCCCCTACTTCAAACCTTATTCGGCTGGGTCGGCGGATTGTTGGACGCTATGGGGGATGCAGGGGCCGCCCAAGTTCTCACACATATTAATGTGGGTATTCGCGTGATTTGGCTCGTGGCCATCGTGGGGTTGGTTGTTGCGCTTGCCGTTGGGTCTCTAGACGAAACGGTCGAGAAGTAACGAAGTCACTCTGTCGTCTGGATGTTGCAAATTGAAAGTTGTCAGGCGTGTCCCCCCATTGCCATGTCAGCTTTCGCCGAGACAATAGGTCCTATGACGGATCATCTGCAACGCGAAAGTCTTTGTCATGACCCAGTGCATGGCTACATCCCATTTGTATCAATTGTCGATTCAGGCGAAACCTCTGAGCGCACACTGCTCGATCACCCTTGGTTACAGCGACTGCGTCAGATTCATCAGTTACAGACAGCCTGGTGGGTCTATCCTTCTGCTGAGCACACACGTTTTCAGCACGTCGTGGGCGCCATGCACATGGCTAGCCGCGTAACCGAGGTGCTTTATCCGAGTCTCTCCCAGGTTTGTCCAGACACACCCAGCCGCGCCTATATCGAGTGTCTCACACGGTTGGCTGCCTTGCTTCATGATGTGGGTCACGGACCATTTGGACATTTTTTTGATGCCCATTTTCTACAAGAGTACAACCTGACGCACGAGATCCTGGGTTCCCATATTATTCGCAAAGAGCTGGGACCCCTGCTAAAGAACGTACGTGTATGCCCAGGAGGAAAACGTCTACAAGATGGCGAACAGATCGATCCCGATCAAATTGCCTGGCTTATTACCCGTCCTACAACCGATGAAAACAGCAGCAAAAAAGATCGCCAACCCCGTTGGCTAACAATGCTTCGCAGTTTG
Organism: Planctomycetaceae bacterium; assembly: GCA_002713555.1. The sequence goes on along the minus strand of PATG01000047.1, from coordinate 43,934 downwards.
TTTTGCGGACTCTATACTGTCGATAACATGGACTTTGTTCTCCGAGATGCCTACATGTCGGGCTATAGCACGCGTTCCTACGATCTCGAGCGATTGCTACGGTATACCTTTTATAGCCAGCACGGTCTTACCATTCAGGATCGCGGCATGAACGCTTTGGTCCGATTTCGTCAGGCACGCAGTGAACTCTTCCGCGCTGTCTATTTCCACCGTACCGTTCGTGCAATCGACAAAACTCTCGAAGACCTATTCAAAGATGGTAAACAATTCTTATTCCCTGGAAACCCACTCGATCATCTTGACGAGTATCAACAATTTACGGAGTGGTCTTTATTGATCGACGTGGCCCGCTGGACCAAAAGTAAAAGCTCTAAACAACGATCTCTCGGAGAACGATGGCAGCGGCTACTCCGTCGCCAGGTTGATTGGGAAATGGCTGACGAACGAATTCGGCTAGATCCACAAGCAACAGACGTATTAAGAAAAGGACGCGAAGCTGTGGCCGAACAGGCACTGCGGGAAGAGCTTCCGACTGATCTAAAAGACATCCGAATGAAGATAGATCTCCCCAACTACATCGATCGCCCTGACCCCAAAACGGCGGCAGCCGGTCAGAATTTTCTGTGCCGCTCAGCTACCGGCCAGATTCGCCCACTGACAGATAACGAACTCTACAAACATCTGCCCGTCAGCCAACTTGCCTGCCGAGTCTATCTGCCCAAGGACGCCCCCCAACAACACACAGCCGCAGTCTCCAGCGCACTCGATTCGCTACTCGGCAGCAAAGGCGACGATGATTTGACGAATATGTGAGAGGAAATGGGGCGTTTAAATCGGCTGCTGGCCCATATCGCATTCGCATGCCCCCGGCTAAAATGAAGGTTTCAGCCAGGGCAATGCATCGTATTGCTATTGTCCTTTGCTCCTACCCCCCACACTCCTAATTTTTCTTTGCGTTTACTTTCTTACTAGCTCCCACCATATCTCTCCCACCATGTCTCAAGAAGCTTACGAAAATCCACTCATTTCACGATATGCCTCGGACACCATGAGTCGGTTATTTAGCCCACAGCATAAGCACAGTACTTGGCGACGCTTGTGGGTGGCGCTGGCGGAATCTGAGGCCGAACTGGGATTGCCTATCACCCAACAACAAATAGACCAGTTGCGGGCAAATGTGGATGATATCGATTTCAAAATTGCGGGAGATTACGAAAAAAAATTACGCCACGATGTCATGGCCCATGTCCATGCCTATGGTGACCAGTGTCCCGATGCACGTCCAATCATACACCTGGGGGCTACGAGCTGCTTTGTGACGGACAACACAGATCTCATCATACTCCGCGAAGCATTGGGACTGATTTGTGAAAAAGTTGTCGCAACTCTTATGGTCCTCGGTGATTTTGCCGCCCAGTACCGTGACTTACCAACTCTCGGATTTACGCATTTGCAACCGGCGCAACCCACAACTGTCGGTCGCCGCGCTTGCCTCTGGGCCTATGATTTGGCCCTTGACCTGGCAGAACTCGAGCACCGTCTCAATCAGCTACGAGCGCGCAGTACCAAAGGTACCACGGGCACACAAGCCAGCTTTTTAGAACTCTTCGAAGGCGACCACTCCAAAGTCAAAAAGCTCGAGCAACTGGTTTCCCAAAAGATGGGTTTCTCAACAACTTATGCGGTGACTGGCCAAACCTATTCACGAAAAATAGATGCCCAGGCAATGGATGCGCTTGCAGGAGTGGCTGCCTCGGCACATAAGGGCGCTTCCGACATCCGCATCCTGGCACACCGAAAAGAAATCGAAGAACCGTTTGAGAAGAATCAAATCGGCTCTTCGGCGATGGCCTACAAACGTAACCCTATGCGTAGCGAACGTATATGTGGCCTGGCCCGTTTTGTGATGAGCCAACAATCAAGTACCGCAGCTACCGCCTCGACCCAATGGATGGAACGCACACTAGACGACAGTTCCAACCGCCGCCTGGTAATCCCCCAAGCATTTCTGGCAACAGACGCGGTACTCATTCTCTATCACAACATCGCTGAGGGACTCGTTGTTTATCCCGAAGTAATTGCCCGTAATCTGCGCGAAGAATTGCCATTCATGGCCACCGAAAACATCCTCATGGCTGCAGTTTCTGCCGGAGGTGATCGCCAGGATCTTCACGAACGTATTCGGAAACACAGTCAGGCCGCCGCAACCCAGGTCAAACAAAAGGGCTTGGCGAACGACTTACTCGATCGACTTTCTCAAGACAAAAACTTTGCCGGAGTTGACCTGGCTGCAGCTGTCGATGCCACAAAACTAACGGGCAGAAGTGCAGAACAAGTCGACGAATTTCTGGCAGATATCGTAAACCCTATACGCGAGCGCTACGCCGGCAAAGAACTCCAGAAAACGGAGTTAAAAGTATAGTTTCCAGCCCTCTTTAAGTTCTTAGGGATGACTCAAAAACAACTTCGGTATTTCAAATTCTCCGCGTCCGGCCCTCATCTATCTGAACAGGAGGTAACAGAGAAATATCCTCCGTTTACTCTGTTTCTTTCTGTTCAGATAGATGAGTGCCGGACATGATGATTTGTGAACAACAAATCACACACTGATTGTCATATCAAGTCCAGCGGACTATGTTCCCGGTGACGTTTACTGCTGCATTCGGTGCAGACGCCCGTGATAATTAACCGATGGCCTGATACTCGAAATTTATGTTCGGAAGCGACTGCTTCGCGCATTCTTTTTAATTCGGCCGATTGGAATTCAATCAATTTGTCACACATCGTACAGTGCAAATGATCATGCTGGGGATAACCGTAATCGTGCTCGTAAACAGATCTTCCGTTGAATGTCATTCGGCGCAGGAGACCTGCATCGACCAATTCATTGAGCGTACGGTAAACGGTCGGCCGGCTAACCTTACTGGATTCGGATTGCTGGGCCAGATTAAGAATCAGTTCATCAGCATCAAAGTGGTCGTGCCGCTGAAATACATGGTCGACCAGGATACGGCGCTGGTGGGTAATGCGTTTGCCTTTGCTCTGCAAGAATTCGGCAAATCGCTCCTGAGGGGAGCTGGCTACCTCGACCGTACCTAGTGAAAAACCGCTTGCCATTACAAAGCTCAACTATCCAATCTATATGTCTACCCATGCAACTGAAGGATTGCCAGTTTCAAATAAAGACACTCCTAAGGGCTCTCTTTAGACTGCCGATCTATTGATACGGCCGCCCATTGAGAATCCCAGCTTATTGAGACTACTAGGTCAGCACGAATGTCAAAAAGCAGTTGGAAAAAGACACTTCTTGCCAACGGACAACCGCTTATTGATTCTAAGCGAAAAAGAGGCCAGTCTCAAGAGGAGCTATCTCCCGGTCTGGTACGCGATTGGCTATGCCTTCGTCAGCAGACGCAGAATCCTGCCAAGAAACGTTGGGCCCCAGCGATCTAGACTAGGAAATCTCGTCCAGTAGACGATTTAGGGCCGTATCAAGCTTTTCAGACGTTTCGTAAGTACCTGATGCAATTTCTTGACGGACACGGGCTACCAGATCCGAACGGACATCTCCCGAACCGACCGCTTCAGCAGCCGCATCCGCTGCTGGTGAAATGTCCAGACTGTCAGCTTGTTGGGCTGTAGGAGTCGCTTTCGAACCATTAGCACGTTGGCTCGAATAGGGACCTTTCATGTCTTGTGCACCGTGAATCTGTGATGGGCCATGAACTTGCATGATGTTCTCTGGGGTCGGGGACTATCGTTGTCTACTTTAGAGTACTGGAAATCAGAACTCAATTATAACCAGCCTTAATCGGCATTGTTGTACTAAGTTGCCTCACAGGCTCCAAATGATCATATCTGGAGACCTCTCTAACCAATCCTTCGTTAATAAATCTATGGGCCTATTCGTTTGATCGACTACTCGGCCAGTATGAATTATCGTTTCCAAACAAAGGCCGGTCGCCCGCAGGACAACTTCTGTAACAAGTATTCCAATCCTGCCAAGTAAAAATCGCCTCCCACAGCATCCGATGATGCCAAATTACAACATACTCGTTGTCACGATCTTATACCCACAGCCTAGCACATGGATCAGGGCCATCACAACGGTTGTACGGACCGCAGCATTGATGAGGTTCACCCTGAATACGTACGGCAGCACCCAATATGTTGGCTATCAAGCACCCATGATTTCTATCGTTCTAAAACTGCCCCATTGCAGGGGATTCCGTGGGCAAAAACCTTGTAGGATAGTAGAAAGAGCCGCATTGCAGCGTCAATACTGATTTACAACCTGAAACTCTCTGATTTGCCAGCATTGCCAGCGAAACTTCGAAAAGCCTATCGGGCTTGTTAGTCTGGGCATATCACCCATTGGAGGGGAAATATCCGTGCTAGCCATAGAAACGGGACGGCTGTTCAAAAACTCGTTAAGAACAATGGCGGTCAGACCAAACGTGTAGAAATTGCTGACAACCATACCCTTCTATCCACACGTCTGCTACGAACCAGTGGTACGAATCATGATCACCTTTAACCGCCACATTATTTCACCAAGTCTTACAACCCAAATTGCCTGAAAAACCACTGGACATCAAACATCAGCGTGAATTACTCGGGTCGGATGTCCTGCTAATGCTTTTCTCTTAAAAGGATACGAAATTAGGACTAGAACACCGTGAAAACGGCCGTACCGTAGAATTACTCAGAGCATTGCGGGGGTCCACAAAGGTGCACTGAAGGCAAAGGCTCTTCAACGAAAAAGGGCGAAAAAACAAGTGTCTGCCCTTATTCAAAAACTCTCTTTTTCTACCAATGTTGTTAACTGTCTGTAATTATACTGGATTGAAAACGACCATCTGCTTGCGGAATCTGCACGAACCGCGAACACTACCTATGTGTCTTGCGTAACAGAAACCATCGCCACGGTCCATTTTTTTACTACCCGCAGGATCGAGGCCCAGGAACTGAGGAGGAAAAATCATGGCGACACCACAACCTCCCCTACCGGCGAGCCCAAATCGCAACTTGCCACCAGTGACCATTGATGGCCACGCACTTTTCGAATTCAGCATGAGAATGAACCGGGCGCTCAAGCGCTTTGAAAGACGCTTTGATGCGCGCGAGGTCCAAGCGGTACCTATTTCTCGACAACTTTGGCAGGGTCCACCACGTAAGCCTCGCTAAGTTGGGGAAGCCTCGCTGAGTTGGACCTGCTGGATTAAACTGCTGGCCAAACAGACAACCCTTTTCTTGAGATTAGCCCTGGAGATCGTTCCGGGGCTTTTTTTATGAATGCGAATCGAGGATTTCTGGATATCTGCAGTGGAATTTAAAATCTTATTTTTCTCCGCAAACTTCTACCCCATTCTCTGTGGACGTGTTTTACTCCGTTGTGTTTAGAATCATTTGCCGGTTATCATAGCAGGATTCATCCAGCTACCGCTTCGAGATTCCCATGCGAGTATTATTAGCCAGCCCACGTGGTTTTTGTGCGGGTGTCAATATGGCCATTGAGGCGCTTGAGTTGGCACTCAAAGCCTTACCTACGCCGATCTATGTATACCATGAAATTGTTCATAACAAGTATGTGGTTGAGTCCTTCCGTGACCGTGGGGTAGTGTTTGTCGATAATCTTTCTGATATACCATCAGGGGCTACGGTTCTTTTTTCCGCGCACGGCGTATCGCCCGAAATACGCCAATTAGCGAGCGAGCGTAATCTACGTACAATCGACGCAACCTGTCCGCTAGTAACCAAAGTGCACTTGGAAGCCATTAAATATGCGAATCTGGGATACACTATCTTTTTGATTGGTCACGAAGGGCATGATGAAGTGATTGGTACGATGGGCGAAGCGCCCCAAGCAATCGTATTGGTTGAAAGTCCAGAGGAAGTTGATGCACTTGAAGTCGCCAATGAATCCGAAGTCGCCTACCTGACTCAAACAACACTAAGCGTCGATGATGCAAATCGCATTATCCGTCGTTTACGCGAACGTTTCCCACAAATTGCTTCGCCCCCTAAAGACGACATTTGTTATGCCACACAAAACAGACAGGAAGCAGTCGCTCTACTGGCCCCCGAAGCTGATCTCACTTTGGTTTTGGGCAGCCAAAACAGTTCCAACAGCCAACGTCTAGCAGAACTTTCAGGCGAACGTGGCGTACCAGCCCACTTGATCGATGGCCCCCAAGACGTTAATCCCGCCTGGTTTGTCGACGTAGACACCGTCTTGGTCACAGCGGGAGCGAGTGCACCTGAGGTAGTCGTGGAAGCCGTACTTGATCTGCTACGCGATCAATTTCATGCCGTCATTGAGCCACGCACTCTCCGGGAGGAAAATGTGTCGTTTCCGCTGCCACGCGAATTACGAGTCGTTGCCAATCCGTAACTTCATACATCGAGTGGCAACTATATTACAAGTGGCAACTATGCCAGAGACATTCAAGTTCCGTAGTCACACCTTGAATCGTGGATTTCTCTGATTCCAATGTGCGTAACCTATGCGGCCGGTTGCTTTTCTTGAATGATGGAATAATGATTCACCACTTATTCCCCAGGTTCCATTCCCAAATTCTTCCACAAAAAGGCCCAGTTGTCAGCAACAGCTTCAATACGTTTAGAAATGGGTGTTCCTGCACCATGACCGGCGCGTTTTTCGATCCGCAATAAAGCTGGTGCATCCCCCGCTTGCGCCCGCTGCAAGGCAGCCCCAAACTTAAAGCTGTGCATGGGCACGACACGGTCATCGGTATCAGCAGTCGTAACCATGGTGGGAGGATAGCTCACGCCATCACGAATATTGTGATAAGGCGAGTAAGCATGAATTGCTTGGAACTGATCGGCATCGTCAACCGTACCATATTCATCGCGCCAAAAATGCCCTGCTGTAAATAGTTGGTAACGCAGCATATCCATCACACCAACCGCTGGCAGGCAGGATCCAAACAATTCGGGACGCTGGGTCATCACGGCTCCCACCAGCAAACCTCCATTGCTGCCACCCCGGATGGCTAACTTTTTTTGTGATGTGTACCCCTCAGCAATTAGCCACTCGGCTGCAGCAATAAAGTCGTTGAAGACATTCTGCTTATTGGTTTGCTTTCCTGCCTGATGCCAGGTTTCACCATACTCGCCTCCGCCACGAATATTTGGCACTGCAACAATACCGCCTTGCTCCATCCAGACCGCATACTCTACAGAGAAACGTGGCGTGATCGAAATATTAAAACCACCATAAGCATAAAGAAGTGTCGGATTGTTTCCATTCCGCTCCACCCCGCGCCGATGGGTCACCAGAATAGGCACCTTGGTACCATCGGAGCTCTCATAAAATGCCTGACGGACTTCATAATCCTCCGAATTAAAATCCACTTGTGGAGCGCGAATTTGCTCGCTCTTGCCAGTCGTCAGATCATAGCGAAAGATGGATGTTGGCATATTGTAACTGGTAAATGAGTAGAATGTTTCGGCATCTGACATGCGGCCGCCAAATCCATGTGCCGAACCTGCGCCTGGCAGTTCCACTGTGTTGAGGAGATTTCCTTCCAGCGAATACACATTTACCTGGGATACTACGTCGCGCATGGTGTTCGCTATCAATTTGTCCTGATCCAGCAGGCTCACACTTCGCAGAGTCGCATCACTTTTGGGCAGGATTTCTTCTAGATGGTCTCGTCCCGGTTGCCGGATGTCCATTGCCACCACGCGCTTGGTGGGTGCTTCGTAGTCTGTAAAAAAGTAAAACTTACCAGCACTATTGCCCACGAACTCAAATTCGTTTTCAAAATCCTCAATAAGAGGTGCCCATTGAGAATCCAGCGGCTCTCTTGCCGACCGATACCAGACCTGATTCTGAGGATCCGTACTGCGCCCGATTGTCAAAATCAGGTACTGATCGTCATCCGACAGCTGTAGCCAAAAGCTCCATGTGGGGTTATCAGGCCGACGGTAAACTATCTTATCATCGACTTGATCCGTTCCGAGACGATGAAAACAGATCATGGGATTAGTAACCGAAGATTGGAATTGCTGTCCTTCTTCAGGTTGGGCATACCGTGTGTAGAAAAACCCATCTCCTTCTGCACTCCAGACAATGTTACCCCATCGCGTCCACATCAATTTGTCATCGAAACTTTTTTCATTATCGATATCCAGAACATAGATGGTCGACCAATCGGAACCTGATTCCTTCCGGGAATACGCTAGATAACGCCCATCATCGCTAACCTCTACAGAACCCAGTGAAATCGTGCCATCCTCAGACCAGGTGTTTGGATCAATGAGCACGCGCCCTGGCTCAACATAGCCTTCGGATACGTAGAGTACCGACTGGTTCTGTAGACCATCATTCTTAAAATAGAGGTAGCGACCTGCTGTTTGTTCTGGAACAGAGTAACGCTCATAATTCCACAGTTTGGTGAGGCGATCCTCAAACATTGGGCGTGAGGGGATTACATCGAGATACTCTCGGGCAACCTTGTTTTGCGATTCAATCCAAGTTGCAACCTCTGAAGAATTACGGGGGTCTTCTTCCAACCATCGATAGGGGTCAGAAACTTCCACACCGTGGAAGGTATCTACCTGATCCACACGACGCGTTTCCGGGTATTGCAACTTGGATTCTTGGCAAGGTGCCATGGCAGGAACCGATAATATGGGGATTGACAAAAAAAGAATTCGAAAAAACCGCACAGCATGACCCTATGTTGATTTACGAAAATGGCAGACCTTAACCGGACCTTGAACATTTCGGGCCCACCAAGCCTTACAGAAAGATCGCAAGATTCTACCAATCTTTCCCAACGACGACCATGCTGAGATTCAGGGAAAGGAAAAAGGACAAGCAATTTTCACAGGGCTGTTATGAGATAGGTTTCCCCTTTTTTCCATCCCATAGATTGCCCTTCATCGATTTATCGAGTCTTAACAAGACTTCTTGCACGATAAGGAAGTGTATCTACCTCGGCTGCGCAGAGCGGTAGCTGGGAGTAGAGGCAGCTGGCAAGCAGAATCGGCGATTTTTAGCCAGTAGGCTGGGGAGAAAGATTCGCCAAATGGTGACGGCCACACGCTTTGGCCAACTCGCGAAGAGAAGATCGCTGAGAGGCAAAATACGCAGACAGGGAACGAAGCAAAACGTGGATCACAACGAAAACCCAACATTAGCAGTCCCCCAACAGTGTGACAGACAACTTGCTGCACCAGAACCACGACAACGGTGATCCGGAAAAGCAATAATCGATGTTTCCCATAAGGTTCTACCTGGAACCACCTCAGGCTCGGATGTCGCTCATTACAACAGATTGCGTCTCCCTCCCGTGTGTAGCACATCGGGAAAATTCTCATGTTTTGACGATCAGCCCCAATTCATGCCCCCCCTCCTAACTCGCAGAAATAAGGTTTTAAGCTCCTGCCCCGGCACCTTAGCGTCCTTCCAGCGCAGAATTTTCTCTCGACACCCAACATTTTGGCACCTCATACTCCTACACGTTGCACTGTGTGGCCCCTCCGGTGACGGCAGAGCCGTTGTTCAATACGGTCGAGGACGGCTTGGAATCCCCTGTTTTCAAGGGCATGGCGCAAAAACGTCTGCCAACATCCAGAAAGCCATTTAGGCGATTCACGTTTGTGTTAAAAACTTCTCATGACTCTCCACGCACGGCACTCGAAGCGTTGGAACAGATGGCTCCGTACTGATAGCACGTATAACAAGCCCCATGACGAAGTGCATAGGGATGACTGGCTTCCTCAAACGAATCTCCCAGGTTGGCTTCGGGAGAGTCTAGTAGTATAGGGCAGACGTAAACGCCTCGGTCTGTTACGACGCGCGAATGATTGCAAACTAACTGGCTAGTGTCATAGTCTTTCATCATTCGCGGCGTGACCCGTTCGCTATCGCGGTATCCTGAAGTACGCTCCATTTCTGCTCCAAGCTGGAGAGAAGGCAGAATTTTAAGTCGGGGTCGCTCGTAACCGGCTAATTTGAGAGTAGAAATAAACTGGCCGACTACTGCTTGCTCATCGTTATCCGACCAGGTTCTTGTGGCCGTGATGATTGGCATAAATCCATACTCGACTAGCTTTTTTACTCCTTCCATTGCCAGGTTAAAGGTACCCTTACCTCGGATGGGGTCATTCGTCGCTGCTGAGAATCCGTCAATCGAAACTCGCATTTCAAGCGAGTACAAACTAGATTGTTCGGCAGAGCGCAGTTCCTCCAGCCAAGAATCTCTGAGTACTGTTCCGTTGGTAAGCACTGTAACCGGACCATAGCGCAAAGTCTCCACCAACATAGGGACTATTTCTCGATTGAGAAAAGGCTCTCCCCCAGTAAAGTAATACTCCTTCACCCCCCAAGCAACCGACTCTTCTAATCGACTTTTTACATCTTCAAATGTAAGATGCCCGAAGGTGTCGTTCTGAGGACTGCAACTAATAAAACAATGATGGCAGGTTAAATTGCAGAGTGTGCCCGACACTTGGAACCATAAGTGATCCAAGTGAGAAAGTTCTACTGTAGGAGGAAGTTCATTTGATTTCATTGGAAACTGTTTTGCGCAGAGTCTACAGATGATTGGCGATCAGCAATTAGTTGACATCGCTTGGTTGATATCGTTTTGTCTTTATCTCCTATACTCCCTCTGCAGCCCCAAGGCTCTCAGTGTTTATTCCGCATCGAGTTGGGGCATGGTAGCATAAATATCCAGGTCTGCTCGCTCGCCAATGAGTGTAAAAACTTCTCGAATCTGCTCCAAGCCTACCGAGATCAGGAACTGGGAACCACGACCATAGCTTTTGCTGCCGAGAATGTAATAATTTGGCTCCGGAGTAATAAGACTTTGTGGACCACTGGAACTCTGGTCAAGACAATCGGCCGAGTCGTTGCCAAGCAACTGTGCTGCCAACTTCATGGGACCGTCTGTTGCATAACATGTGTGGACCTGCAATTCATTCGTTATGCTATTGTCCGGTCGATACCCTACATTTGCCACAATACGATCAAAGATCACCTCACCAGCAAGTTCACCGTCAAATAGGACCGAAAAATCATCCGTTGTATCACGATACTCCACTGCAACAATGATCTTATCGGTATGGTGTACTACCGGTCCCTCACGGGATGCCAATCGGTTCGCCTCGATGGCCAAGGCGTCACGACTTGCCAGTCGATCATCTGACAGACGTGCAATCGGACCTGCTTCGGTTGTGCTGCGTGTCAGCCAGTTGATTTGAACATCAGCCAATTGAGCCAATTGTGTTATCACAGTAGCAGCCGAATAACCGGCTCCCACTACGAGTAAACTTTTCCCTTGGTACTGTTCTCGATCACGACCGAGCACATCGGGCAATCCATACTGGATATGCGGAGAAGCTGCGACCTCTCCCACAGCAGAAATACCCCCCTGCCCCAGCCAGTTGTGGTTGCCATAGGTTCCCGTGCAATCGATGACTACATCCGCTTCGATCAGCTGTTGCATACCTGCCTTAGTATTGAGCAAGAGAACGAAAGGCGACTCGCCACGATCGGGATTCCCAACGCCTTCGTTTTTCAGCCAATCCTTGCGTCCTACAGCAAGTACCTCCGTCTCGCATTGCAGTGGACCTGCCACTAAATCGCTTTCAGCCAGCCTCAGAAGATACTCTTGTTGGAATTCTGCTCCTGTGAGCAACTGATCGGCCGCAGGTGGTTGCCAAGCGGGATCCTGTGCCTGAAGTGCCGCCATACCAAGGGGCGAAACATTCTTGGAAAAAGGTGTAAAAAGCCGCACGTGGCCCCACAGAAGCATGTTTTCGGCTGGCGAAGATCCACGCTCAATCAAATCAACTTGATAACCCAAATAGCGCGCATACAGAGTCGCTTCTAAACCAATTGGCCCAGCACCAAGAATGGCAATGCGGGGAAGTGAACTATCAGCCATAGTAATTTTAAAAAAAGAAAACGTTCAATAAGAATCAACACCATAATCCTGGCTGATCCTCTTCACCTGGTCTGTAAACCATTTCACCCACAACCAATCACTCTAATCTTGCCATCAACAGGATTGACTAACTGCTGGCACTACGATAGCTGAGAAGCGCGCGATTGAAGACCCAACGACTAACTATTAGCGAGACTACTGTAGCAACTATCGCAAACAGAGCCAACTGCCATTGGGCATCGGCTAAGGGTTTCGCCATGAGCCTGGCCGGAACATTGATCACCACCAATATCGGTATGACAAAGGTAAACAAGTTACGAAGTGGCGTCCCCCAGGTTCCACGGTAAATCTCCATCGGATATCTGGAAAAATTTGTGATGTAGAACCAGAAATCATACAGCGATTGATTTCGCCCCAGCCATATGCTCGTGGCAGCCAATGTGATCATCACACTGTACAAGATCAACACACCCAGAAAAATATAGAGCGGATAAAGAACAAACTGCCATGAAGACAATTCCAGGCCCTCAATCTGAGGCAACGAGTAACCGAGCAATAACAGGGCCACTAAAAAGTTTCCCAGTGAAGACCAATTGACACGTCGAAATGAAATCAAAAACTGGGTGTCAATTGGCTTCAAAATCGCAAAATCCATGCCCCCGGTACGTACCAGTTCGCTCAATTCCTGCATATTCGGCATAAAGAATGATTGCACCAGGCTATTCACGAACATGGTGGTGGAGATAAATACAAAAAACTCGTATTTCCCCCAAGCCGCAATGTTTGGCGTGAACTTATATACTAGTGTATAGAACCCCAGATTCATGATCATCCAGGACATAGAAGAAATAATTTCAATAATAAAATTGGCACGAAAAGTCATATCTCGAATGAGACTGTTTCGTGCAAAGGTTAAAAAAACGCTCAGGTAGGAAGGGTGGTTCATAATTGGGCAAACTCGAAACGGCTCAAGGAAAACAAATGCTTCCCCAAAATGCATTACCTCACGTTTGCTTATCCTCCAAACCCGCTGTAGCGATTAAACCCGGAGTGCATTAAGCGACGACACAAAACGATAAAAAATGCAACCCATCCGGCTTGAATCCAGAGACCGTATACCAGGTCAGCCCCTTCGACCTTGCCCAGGAAAACGGCCGCCGGAAAATAGGCCATGTACTTGAATGGCATGAAATCCACGATGGCACGCCAGGGATCGGGCAAAAAATCTAGCGGAAACATGTGTCCGGAAAAAAAGAAGGTAAATAACATGTACACAAAGAGCAGCGATGTAACCTCCAAAAACCAAAATGCGATCAGGCCCATGGATGCCTCTAAAAAAAATCCCAACATGAAAGCCAGCACTAAGGACAAGACAAAAGCCGCAAACACTTCGAGGGTAGGCCATCCCGTAAAATAACTTCGGCAAAGATAGTACACGAGCGCAAACGGCCCTGCGGCGACTAGATAGTAGACCAATTTGTGAGCAATCCGGGCCAGCAACAAATAGCTCACTAAATCAATGGGCTGAATCAAAAACTTTTTGATCTCCCCATCACGCACCTGCCGTGCGATCCCGGTTGCCAAACCTGGCATACTCGAAAAAGCTCGTGCTAACATGGTTAGCAAATAATAGGCAATCACCTCTTCGGAAGTATAACCCTCGATCCTTCCAGTACCTGCTGCTGCAAAAACGGCCGTCCATAAAAATATCTGCGTCATGATTGGCAGAAACCGCATCAAAGTTCCTAGCGCAAAATCTCCCCGATAAACGAGTCGTTCTTCGAGACAAATCTTGAGGATTGTCCACCAGGTTTTGGCGTTTGCATACATGGGAAAATTCTGTACAGCAACCAAGCACTTATGCCCAATGGCATAAGAATCGCAGGCTGTCGTTAAATCCTGAGGCGATCGTTAAACTTGAAACGAAACATCGAATTCTAAGATCAATAGCTTATGATTAAGAACCTATCCACAAACTTGGAACCCCTTCACCCTGACCTCTGCCCCCCGCAGACGGGGAAGAGGGTCCTTGGATTGGCTCTAAGACTGTGGCGATACAGGATGTGATGCATCAATTTTCTTTGTTTTTTTTTTCACTGAAAGAGCAAACATATCGGCGATAACTTCTTCTAAGGGGGGGTCTTCAACGCTGACATCTTCTATTGAGTAACTGGCCAACACGGAGGATAAGACCTCGGCAATCTTGCTGCGATCTATTCGCAGGCGAGCCTTTGGCTCAATGATTTCAAGCACCTCGCCATAGCGAGCCAAATCACCGGGCATGCGATCGTCGGCAAATTGGAGAGACAAGACCTTATGTCCGCTAAACTTATCGACAATACCAGAAAGCGATCCGTCATAAACGATTTCGCCTTGCGCTATAATGACAACCCGCTGGCAAAGGGCAGCGACATCCTTCATATAATGGCTCGTCAAAAGAACGGTAATTTTTCGTTCTTCCTGGTAGTGTTTTAAGAACTTTTGAATATTGTGCTGTGCTATGACGTCCAGCCCAATCGTGGGCTCGTCAAGAAACAACACTTCGGGTGAATGCAGAAGAGCGGCTATGAGCTCCATCTTCATCCGCTCACCAAGCGACAATTCTCGAACCGGCCTGCCGAGTAGTTGCGTGACTTCGAGCATGTCGGTTAATTCGTCGCACGTTTTGCGAAACTTATCGGGATCAATGCGATAAATCTTTTCGTGAAGCCGAAAGGACTCCTGAGCGGGCAAATCCCACCAAAGCTGATTTTTTTGCCCCATCACCAAAGCAAAGCGGCGTCGGTAGTCGTTTTCACGTAACCACGGAACGTGACCCAGCACCTGAGCCTTACCAGCAGTGGGACTTATCACACCCGAAAGTAATTTCAGGGTAGTCGTTTTGCCTGCACCGTTGGGGCCTAAAAAGGCGACGAATTCGCCCTCGTCGACATCCAAATCTATACTTCGAACCGCGTCGACCGTACGGTACTCTCGCTGGAACAGTCCTGTGAGCGAAGCCCACAAGCCTTCATTTTTTTGATAGACACGATAGGACTTTTGCAGTCCACGAATTTCGATTGCGCTCATAGGTTAGCGATTATAGACCGCTCAGCCACCTCCGCACAGTGGCACCGGTCTTACGATCTGTCCAGAAAGGTTTCTGTGATGTAAATAATGGGCTCTTTTTTGCTCGATCCAGTCTGCTACGTATTGATCATTTGGAGCCCAGCGGTTACCCATGGAACACAGCCAATCCGCGCATGGTCAACCTGCCACAGTTCTTTGTGAAGAGTTTTTAATGAAGAGCCCCTTTCTAAAACGTCTAGAAGCACGACTGCGGCCTTGGGCAATTCCAAACCTCACTGGCATACTCATTGCTGGACAGGTCGTGTTGTATTTTGCGCGCATGCTTTTTGCGGCTCAGAATCGCGGCAACGATCCGTTGGCGCTCATCTACCTGATTCCTTCTAAAGTGATTGAAGGCGAATTCTGGCGACTACTGTCCTTCCCTTTTGCGCCACCAAATACAGGACTTCTATTTGCTTTTTTTGGATGGTATCTCTTTCATCTCTTTGGAACCTCCATCGAGAATGACTGGGGTACCACACGTTACAATATCTTTCTTCTGCTTGGCTGTTTGGTAAATGTTATGGCAACATTTATGGCTTGGGCGCAAGGTGTGGACATGATTGCATCCAATGCTTTTCTCTACGGAACCGTTTTTCTAGCCTTTGCAAGATTGTTTCCAAATTTCGTTATCAACTTGATGTTTATCTTGCCTATACGGATCAAATGGCTGGCATTGCTCATGTGGATTTCCTATGCCTACGGGATCCTACGAGGGGACTGGATGGACCGAATGTTAATTGTTGCGTCCGTATCCAACTATCTACTCTTTTTTGGTCGCGAACATTGGCGTGACTTAAAGCAGGGACAACGGCGGCGTAGTTTCCAAGGAAAGACCAAGACGGCCACACAGAAATTTACCCATCAATGCCTGATCTGTGGACTCAATTCCAGCGACTCCCCACGAACACTATTTCGTTACTGTTCAAAATGCTCGGGACAATGCTGCTATTGCCCAGATCACATCCAGGACCATGAGCACATCATAAAAGACGATGAAAAAGTGGACGATTCAGAGTTTGCCAATTCAAACTAGAAGATGCGAACCCTGCTTTTTCTAATCGCACATCCTTTCCAAACCGCTACTCGAGGACTACGCTGCCCCTTTCCTAAGTTGGCAAGAGGGAGATGTTTTTCTCTCAGCCTCAAGGCGTGGCAACAGCATCTTTACGGTCCGCTGGGTTGCCCCCTGTTGGGTAAGGACCAAATCACGAGCCTTCTGCCCCAGCTCTTCTGCCCACTGAGGGTCTTCAAGCGCATGGCGGACAAATTGTTCAAATTCAATCTGGTCGTTGACAACTTGCGCTCCCCCTGCTTTAAGCAACTGCGAGACCATGTCGCGAAAATTCCACGTGTTGGGACCAAAGCAAGTCGCCACACCGTAGGCTGCAGGTTCCAGCATGTTTTGCCCACCTCGGCTTCCAAAGCTACCTCCCACAAAACCAATCGTGGCTGTTCCCCACCAGGCACCCAATTCACCAATGGTATCCACAAGTATCACAGCATGCGTTTTTTGGGATGAGGAATTTTTTGCTTCCAAAGCGGACCTACGTATCCAAGACAGTCCCGATTGCTTAAGCAAGGATGCGACTTCCTCAAAGCGCTGCGGGTGCCGTGGTACGAGTATCAGTTTTAGTCGCGGATACAATGGGTGCAGTTTCTGAAAAATACGAATAGAGTAGGATTCTTCTGGATCCTGGGTACTGCCAGCGAGCAAGACCATATCATTTGCATGAAGACCAGCCAGGGTGCGCAAATGGCGTGTCTGCTCATTATCTCGATTGATTTGTGCGCCATCAAATTTTAGCGATCCTACTGCGTGGACAGATTCAGGATTCGCACCCAACTGACAAAAACGATCTGCTGACTCTTGGTTCTGAGCCGTAATGAACGTAATTTGTTGCAGCACCCGAGCGACAAAGGGCCGTATTCGTTGATAGCCGCGTACGCTGTTGTCGCTTAATCGACCATTGACAATTGCTACTCGTGCACCATGCGAGCGAGCGGATTGAATCAGATTTGGCCAAAGTTCCAATTCGGCCAGCACCAACAAATCCGGTCGCAATCGACGCATCGCACGGCGGGTTGCCCAACTAAAATCCAGTGGGCAATAAAATACTCTCTGGTCTGGATATTTTTTCAATGCCAGTTCATAGCCCGTTTTCGTCGTCGTCGAAATCGCCGTTTCCCAATCCGGCCGGCATTGCCGGAATTCGTCAAGCAATGTGCTGAGCAGATTCACCTCACCAACACTTACCGCGTGTAGCCAGACACATGGCCGGTCTCCCAAACGCAGTGGAACTTGCCCCCAAAACTTGGCGGCAAACCCTTCACGGTATTTACCATGTCGCCAGGCAGACCAAAAGAGCCACGGCAGAGCCAAAAGAATTGCGCTCAGGTAGAGAGCATTCAGCAACCATGCAAATAGTTGAGACAAGTGGGATTCCCTTCCCTCTTTTGAGCTGTCGTGACGGACCTGTTTCTGGCTTCAGGTGGCACAATACCACCTACCCCGATACCTTCCCGCAACACTGCTTGTACTTCTTGCCGCTTCCACATGGACAAGGTTGATTGCGCCCAACTTTTTCGGTCCTATTTCGTATTGGCTCAATCTTTTGCTGTGCCTCAGTTCCCTGAATGGCTGCCTGTTGTTGTTGAGCAATCTCCGAGGTGTTCGGTGCTTCTTCATGAACTGCTGAGGTCTCGACCCATGTGCTGCCCACAAAACCTTCGTCCAGTTGTTCCATCTTGAAAATCAAGTCAGTTACATAGCTGGCCACAGAGCTCCACATTTGCTCGAACATGCGCATGCCTTCGCGCTTGTACTCGACCTTGGGATCAACTTGTGCATAGCCACGCAACCCTACACTGGACCGGAGATGATCCATAGTGAGTAGATGCTCTTTCCACCCTTGATCCAAAATCTGAAGTAGCAGGGCCCGCTCCATGCGTCGCATTTCAGGCCGGTAACGATTTTCGACCATCTGCGAAACCCGTTGCTGAGCTGCTTCTAAATCCAGTTTGGCAAGCTCCGCGCTAGTCACATCACAGGCGCATGTCTCATTGAGCCAATTGCTCAGATCATCGAGCTTGCCATTATTGCCCGTCGCCCTGCCTAAAGTGACCGAATTGCCTGACTCCGAAAACAGGGCCGCCACGCGCTGGTGTGCTTCGGCAGCAATCTGATTTGCCCGAACGTTGTTCTCTCGGCTGTACTCCAACAATAGCTGACGAACTTCATCTTGTTGTTTATTGCGCAAATCGTCCAACGACAGGCTGATACCAAAACGCCGATTAGCCCACTCGATCAACTCCTCACGCTGAAAGCCATGTTTGTTGCCACTTCGATCACGAGACGTAAATCTAAGCAGCCCTGCCAGGACGGGGAATTCTGACTCACGTGCATCATAGGCCTCCTGTGCTCTTTGATGAGCAAGCGAAATAAACTCATGCGGCTCCAGGTCAGCAACTTCATCGGGAGCTAATTCAATACCAAATTTATTATGCAACCATGCACTAGCGGTCTTCACACTGAAATCGGGTTCCAACATTCTTTCGCATTCTTGCAGCTCAATCTTCTCGATTGCTTTGTGCGCATCTTGAATCAATACTTCTGCAAGATTATCGTGGCCAATTTTTTTGAGGTCTCGGTCGCGATAGTTGGTATTCCAGCGCTGGGCAGACCATTTGGCCAATGCCTGCCAGTTCCATTCTGAGGGTTCCTCTTCACTCGGCAGATTTTCTTCGATCGCATCGTGCACATTCGATTCGGCCAATCGATAGGCTTCATCGCGCGCAAGCCGCTCGGCATCTCCCCAACTTGTACGGCGGAAGTCCCGTGGTTCGAGTTGGACATTGAGGAGGCCACTCGCAGCAGCTGCAAATGAATCGGTCCCGTAGTCCGTATCCAAAAACGTTTGTAGGTACTCGTCGAGCTGCTCGCCAATCATCTCCATGATTAAATCGCGACAATTCGCCCCGTCGAGCACCCGCTGGCGATAACCGTAAACTCGCTTGCGCTGTTCGTCCATCACTTCATCGTACTCAAGCAAGTTTTTGCGAATTTCGAAGTTCTTTTCTTCGACCTTCTTTTGAGCTCCTTCGATACGTCGCGTTACCAGTTTGCTTTCGATTGCTTCGCCCTCTTGCATACCCAGACGGGTCAGAATATTTTTGACCCACTCACCGGCAAAGATGCGCATTAAGTCATCTTCCAATGACAAAAAGAAGCGACTGCTACCCGGATCGCCCTGACGACCGCAGCGACCTCGAAGTTGCAAATCGATACGTCGCGATTCGTGACGTTCTGTACCGATGATATGCAAGCCCCCAATCGCCTTGACTTCTTCGCCCTGCTCTTTCATCTTTTCACGACGATCGATCTGGGCCACAAGCTGATCCCATTCTTCCTGGGGAACCTCGAGTCGAGTGGGGTACTTATCCTGCAATTGGGCCCAGGCCATCGTTTCGGGGTTGCCACCGAGAACGATATCCGTACCGCGGCCTGCCATATTGGTAGCAATGGTTACTGCCTTGCGTCTTCCAGCCTGAGCAACAATTTCTGCTTCGCGCTTGTGCTGCTTGGCATTGAGTACCTCGTGCTGAATTCCTCTTTTGTTTAGCAGGCTTGCCAGGCGTTCGCTCTTTTCGATGGAGACGGTACCTACCAAGATCGGGCGCCCGGGCTCTTGCAGCGAACTGATTTGGTCTCTCGAAAATGTCTCTTGCTTGCGTGTGTCAACAATTTCGAGTGTTATGGATTGATCGTCCTGGTTGACAATTTTGCCAACAACTTCATTGCCATTATCCAGCATGACAGTCGAATACTTACTGAGTCGCTCGATTTCTTCGGCAATTGCTACATACTTCTCTCGTTCTGTCCGGAAAATGGCATCTGCGTACTCTAACCGTTGCATCTCGCGATTTGTGGGTACGCCAATCACATCCAATTGATAAATCTTCCAGAACTCACCCGCTTCTGTGAGTGCCGTACCGGTCATACCCGATATTTTTTTGTAGAGTTTAAAGTAGTTTTGCAGTGTGATTGTAGCAAGCGTTTGATTCTCTTCTTTAACCTGAACTCCTTCTTTGGCCTCCACGGCCTGATGCAATCCGTCGCTCCACTGCCGGCCATCCATCAGACGACCTGTAAACTCGTCGACAATAATGATTTTGCCGCCCTGGATAACGTAATTCACATCCAACTTGTAAAGATGGTGGGCCTTGAGAGAGTTGTCGATCAAATGGGGCCATTGCATATTGCCCGCTGTATAAAAGCTTTCCACACCGGCTAATTTTTCGGCGGCCCGAATACCTTCGTCGGTAAGATTGGCGGAATGCTCTTTTTCTTTGACTTCGAAATGCACGTTGGCTTTAAGCTGACGCGCAATTTTATCTGCTTTGACATATTTGGTCGTATCATCACGCGCCGGTCCCGAAATAATCAGCGGAGTCCGTGCTTCGTCGATGAGAATATTGTCCACTTCGTCAACAATTGCATAGTGCAGCTTGCCTTGAACTTGCTGCTGGTGCTTAGGATAATTCTCATCATCCTGCGCAGCCTGCTTCATATTGTCGCGCAGGTAGTCAAACCCAAATTCGTTATTGGTACCATAGGTAATATTACAAGCATAAGCTTGTTGGCGCTCGTCTGGTTCCATGCCTGACCAGATGGCTCCAACTGTGAGGCCCAGACCTTGGTAGAGCGGTGCCATCCACTCCATGTCCCGACGTGCCAAATAATCATTTACCGTAATAACATGCACGCCCTTGCCTTCAATTGCGTTCAAATACGCAGGCAAAGTAGCGACAAGTGTTTTTCCTTCACCTGTCACCATTTCGGCGATATTACCTTCGTGTAAGATCATGCCACCAATAAGCTGTACATCATAGTGCCGCATGCCTAAGTATCGCTGGCCCGCCTCACGACAAAGGGCGAATGCTTCGACGAGCAAATCATCAACAGTTTCACCTGCATCCAGTCGTTGACGAAACTCATCCGTCTTGGCAGACAACGCTTCCGAGCTAAGCTCTTGATAGATTGGCTCCAGCGCATTAATCGCATCGACCTTCGGTTGCAACCGCTTCAAAAAACGTGCATTCGCCGAGCCAAATAAGACCGTAATTCCCCGTTCGAAACGGCCAAGAATACCGTTACCGAATCCACTCAGGATTTCCCAAATTCTTGCTAAAACTTCCATCTTGCACTCTGGCTTGAGAATCGCGGTATCTTTGCGCACCGCTACAAATTCCGCTTGGCACCTGCCCATCGAAAATGGGGA
Source organism: Planctomycetaceae bacterium (assembly GCA_002713555.1). The sequence goes on along the minus strand of PATG01000047.1, from coordinate 22,621 downwards.
ATTTGCGTAACATCTTCGCAGCAAAAAGTTTATTGCGATTCTGCACTGAGGTCAAGATGCGTCCAAGCCACCGCTTGCTCTGTAAGTACATGCCCTGAAGTGACTTAGGGCCACCATAATACTGCCAGCAGCCCATCCCCAGAGGATTGCTGACCGACTATTCTGAATCCGCTCCTTAATCCTGGGGACCGTATAACTTGGGGAGTTCGGTCAATTCCTCCGTTTGGGTATCCCCTCTTTCGCGCAGCGATGGCGAGAACGGGTCTCAGTGGTAGAATGCGACCTCACTTCGACCGGCTTACAGCTCAGCTTAACCAAGAGACCCCCATGCGAAAAAGCAAATCACTCCAACGACTACGCGACGGAAACATCGCATACACGGCATGTCTTGGACACTACATCCCTGCATTTGTTCATCAGGCTGCTCTCAATGCTTACGATTGTATTTGGCTCGACCTGGAACACAGGGATATGTCCACGTCACAAGTTCAAGCCCTACTGGCTTATTCCCACTTGCACGACATCGACATACTCGTACGTCCCCCAACTCGAGAAAAAATAGCCTTGTACCGCTATCTCGAGGAAGGCGCTGCGGGACTCTTGATTCCACACGTTTCGACTGCAGAAGAAGCCAAATCATTAGTTCAAGCTACAAAATTCCCTCCTCTTGGTGATCGAGGCATCGATAATGCGGGTTTGGATGCAGACTACAATATGCATGAAACGGACACGTACATCGAATGGGCAAACCGTGAAACATTTCTGGCGGTCCAAATCGAAACCCTCCAGGCTGTTCAAAATATAGACGCCATTGTCGCAGTGGATGGTATTGACTTGATTTTTATTGGCCCAGGAGATCTTGGTATGCGCTTGGGCCAAACCAATGAAATGTCGCTGGATGAGGCTTTTCAGCGCGTTCAAGTTGCCTGTTCGAAAGCCGGTATCCCATGGGGGTGCCCTGCCTTAAACGCTGAAATCTTTAAAACACGGCGAAATCAGGGGGCACAATTTCTGGTTGCGTCTGGTGACTTCTTAGGCTGCCGAAACGAATTGGAAAGCAAAATGGCTGCAGTCAAGGGTATCCAATAGGAAGTCACCGGATAGCAATGCGTTTCTGGCAAGGGAGCCTGTTTTTAGTCTCGCTAGGAAATGCCAATTCGGCAACGGCCGTTGAAAACGCAGCTCCAGAGGCCATGGGCCTGGAGCCCTTCGATTGGGTGGGATTTGTTTCGCTGCTTACTGAACTGGTGGTAGGCACACTCGTCTGCTTAATCTTTCGCCATAAGACCAACAAATGCTGCTGGCTACCATGCACTGCAAATACTCGTACGGGTGTCGCCTTCCATGTGTGCAAAGGCTCGGCTGCCCCCACCCCCAAGCTACTCTTCCCTACTAGCAGGGCTGCAACAAGTTGGATGTGACAGAAGGAGAGAAGGGACATAGGATAGGCCGTCAAACCAGGACCAGATAACAATTCGCGTGAATCTATTTCAACATTTTTCCTAGCCCATATATCTTTGCAATGCATAACCCAGCACAAAAACCCCCACCGCAACACAAAGAAATTGCAACATCGGGCCTGTCAAGATGTCTCCATTGAGTTGAGCAACCATCGCCAGGGGCGGAATTGCCAAACCAACCAATTGCAGAAATCTTGCGAGAGTGTGCATGTGGGCAACCTACCCCTAAAATGCCCCCCTGACAAGGCAGTGCCTGCTGATGCCTTTAGCAATCTGCACAAACAATCTATTGACTCTGCGGACTTTTCAAAGGAGGACGTTTTGCAAACCGGCTCAGTAGAGCGGGCATACCAAAACTGGGAACATCAAGGCGATGAATTGCTATGTCAACCAGTGCTGAATCGCATGCATGACATACACCCCTAATAAAGCACGAAACAATGAATGGTGCGATGTGGCTATCTCCCTGGTAAATTGAACCCCTGGAGGAACAAATAGTTTCAAAAACCAGAGCGAAAGCCTCCCATTCTTTTGGAATTAAGGATCCACATCGGTGCAAGCTTCGGCCCTTTCGCCACGAAGCTTTGCCTGTGATTCACGTGCCCGGCGGATGGATAGATAGGCCGCACTTCCAAAAGTACCAATGATTACGAACGGCATCGCCATCATGAACAGTATGCTGTAAAAATAGCCGGAAGCCGTTGCTTGAGAGACCGGGTCGTTACCGGCGATACCGTCTTTGCAAGTAGGGCATGCCTGCAGGACTGACGCCACTGAGAGAGCGGCCAGACAAACTGCACCTATCAGGGCTATCTGAATAATGGGTCTCATGCGAATCCTCCAGCAGCTCATTCTAGATCAGACTGCCGTGGGTGGCCAGATGTGATATAGCATCACGTAGACGACAACACCCGTAATTGACACATAAATCCAGATGGGGAACGTCCAGCGTGCCAGTCTACGATGTCTGGCCAGCATCTGGCTCAGGTCTCCTAACGACCTGTCGGTTTTCCACATGCCGGTCCCAATCAGGGCATAGTAGATTGTCGCCATGGCCAAAAAGGGCACAACCGCTGCCAACACGATGTGGGTTATCAGGATGGTCAAATAGATCGTTCGTATTGCACCCGGATGTGTAAATTTGACGCTTCCACCTTCCAGAATCACAAAATGGTAAATCAGGTAGCTCAGCAGAAACAAACACGACACCAAAAAGGCAGAAAGCATGACCCGACCATGTGCATGCGGTCGACGTCTTTTGATCAACACGTAACCGCTAATCAGCAAGATTGTAGCGAGTCCATTGAGTGTGGCATTGAGATGCACAAGCGGGTGTATCGCCTGCGCTAAGAGAATAGGTGTTTGGAAGAAGATCATACGCCCTCCTTGGCAACCGGTAGATCCTTGGATTCGTGCTCAGAGACCGATCGACGCTTGGCATCTGATTTAGGAGCTTCTTCTTTTTTGACGGCGGGTTCTATCGTGATTGATTCTTCTGCCTGGCACTCCTGGATAAGTTTTATCAATTTGGCATGATTGCTGGTCCTGTTCAGATCGTAGGAACCTCTGGCTCGACCACGCTTGTCAATCACCACTCCATAGTCATTATGATCGCGCCATAGCACGGGAAGTGACAATATTTCCTGGCCAATGCGCTGGATGTATTTGAAATCGCCTCGGCAAAACAACCATCGTTCGGGGTCAGCACCAAACCGATCAGCATACTCTTGAAGCACCTGTTGGGTGTCCGTATCCGGATCGACGGTGATACTTACCCACGTAACATCCTGCAAATCTTCTCTCTCATGAAGCATCTTAATATTGCCACTCAGCTTCTTGCACGTACCAGGGCAAGTCGAGAAAAAGAGATTAACAACCCACACTTTTCCCTGCAAATCCTTCGATCGAAAACGTTTGCCACTTCGTTCGGAAAGCTCAAACCCCTCAAGCGGTGGGCCCGTATACTGGATCCCCCCTGCACTCTGATTGCGTTGGAATTGATCGACTTGCCACCACTTCCATCCGAAGTAAGCAGCACCAATCACCACCAGCAGCGATAGCCAGTACGGTAGTGCCGAGTGATTCATAACAGATCTCCCGTGGTACGCGTACCCGAAATTCGCCAGGAGAGCCAAAGCATCACGACTGCAAATACAACGGTCACCAACCAACAAATGGGTATCGGGGGAAGTGCATTCAAATCGACAACATTGCCTTCAAACTGCAAATAATGTCGCAATCCGGCTACCCCATACGTAAGAGGATTGAATCGTGACAAAAAAGTTATCCAACTATTAGGATCGTCCGGAAAAAGTGATCCGGATAGTAGCCACATCGGAAACAGAAAGACACTCATGATGGCATGAAATCCTTGTGTGGATTCCATTCGCCAGGCAATAAAAAACCCAAGTGAAGTAAGTGCTATCGCGATTATTTCCATCAGAAAGATGGCGAGTACGACATCCAGTACTCTGCTGGTCATCGTCATCGTCAGCCAACCCAAAGCCAAAAAAAACAACGCTTGGAACATGGCAATAGCAGCACCACCTGCGATCTTGCCAAATACCATTGCCCAACGCGGTGCTGGTGCCACAAGTACCGACTGCAAAAATCCTTCGCGCCGATCTTCGATAATAGAAATCGTAGTAAAAATTGCCGTAAATAGTAGAATCATGGCTAACGTGCCCGGAAAGAAAAAATCGAAGCCTAAATGATTGCTTCGCAGCCCCGCACTAAACAACAGCCAAAACATTATAGGCTGCACCAACGCCCCCACGACACGGTTTCGCTGTCTGAAAAATCGCACCAATTCGCGCTCGGCCAGCGTGGCTACAACAGAGACTGCTGAGACCTGGTTGGAGGGTGAGTTCTTACTCATGCGTCCTCCAGAAAACGATGGCCTGTGCAATCTATAAAAACGTCCTCAAGTGTCGGTTTGCCGAGTGTAATTGTTTCGATTTGGTTTGGAAATGCTTCCACCAGCCGGCTAATCCATTGGTGCCCGTCTGCCTGCTCAAGTCGCACCGCACCATCCACGACAACCGCTTTACAGTCAAACTCAGCATGGATAGCGTCTGCTAATTCTTGAGACCGTGGGGAACGAATGGTGATTGAATCTCCGCCCACGGACGCCTGCAGCGCATCGGGAGTGTCCAGCGCGGCCAACTTACCCTGATGCATGATTGCAATGCGATCTGCTCGTTCTGCTTCTTCTAGAAGATGGGTCGTCATCACTATTGTAACACCATCTTGTTTGCTCACTTGGCGAAGATATCTCCACAAGTCGGCCCGCGAGCCTGGATCAAGGCCCGTACTTGGTTCATCCATCAGCAGCAACTGAGGCTGATGCAACATCCCTTTCGCCAATTCAACACGACGTCGCTGGCCACCGGATAGTTTTTCAACGCGTTCATTTGCCCGATCGGTTAGTCCCAAAGCTGCCAGCATATCGGCCTTGCGCTGTTCCAAAATCTTATTTGATAATCCGTAGAGTACACCTTGGTGATGTAAATTTTCAGAGACCGTTAATTTCTTGTCCAAACTGGGTGCTTGAAATACCACACCCATCTTTTGTCGTGCTGCATTGGGATCCGTGCGCAGGTCATGGCCAAGCAATGTCACATCACCCGCTTGCAATGGGATCAATGTCGAGAGCAAGCGGAAAAGGGTTGTCTTGCCGCTCCCGTTGGGGCCAAGAAAGACAAAAATCTCACCGACACCAATATTCAACGACAGATTATCAACTGCGACACGCTCACCGTAACGATGCGAAACCTCAGTGATCGATAACCCCGTTTTGTCGTGAGTTGGTCGAATTGCATTCATGGCAAAAACATGTGAGGTTTTACAAAAAAAAGCACGTGCAGGATGCGTTCAGAGCCGTTGGCCGAATCGTGCTAGACTATTACAGAAACGAAATATGCGGGGTAGCCTGAACTTCTTAACAACATTCATCCGAGAGCCCATCAAACTCTCACTACGATGATATTAAGAAGACGGTGCTAATACCTGAAGATAGTGGACTGCGTATGAGGAACGAAAGTCGATTCAACTAGGCTGCGGGGTGTTGGGCTTCGGATCCGTGCGAATCCTGAGCAGGACCAGGGTTCTCTTGCTTATCGGCCTCCTGCTCTCCCTCCCCCTCAGCAGGCAACTCGGCTGCATGGATCATGCGTTGGTACGAAGCATGGCGCATCCGCAACCCAACATCTGGTATGAGTGCAAAAATCAAGAGTGCCGACATGATGCTCGCAGGTACTGTAAGCACCCATTTCCAATTGGCTTCCCACTTCAAATGCATAAAAAACATGATCACCAACATGGCCTTGGTACAGGATACGGCCATCATCACCAACCGACTCATTTCCGGAGATACGGCCTCACGCCACCAGGAAAAGTAGGTCAGGAAGGAGATTGTCGTCAGCACACACAGCGCCACAAACACACCCATGTACAAACGGATGCTCCCGTGCGACTCGTGGTGATCGTCATGATTCTGGTCAGACATAAAATGCCACACTCAGTTAAAGCAGAATGGGAAGGCCAGCAATCGCCAGGCTCAATTAAAACAAATACAACAAGGGAAACAGAAAAATCCATACCAAGTCAACAAAGTGCCAGTACAGACCAACATTTTCGATCACACCGGCATTTGCTTTACCAAGTGTCATCAACATCAAAACCACAAAAGCGATCAAACCTACAACAACATGCAAGGCATGAAAACCAGTCAGCAGAAAATAGGTGCTGGCCCACATATTGCCACCCGGAATCATTATCGGCAGCTTTAGCCAATGGTGTTTGTCATTCAAACCCGACAAATGTCCCGCAGAATCGTTTTCGCTGGTAGTACTTGCCAACTTGAATGGACCCAATGGTTGACGCTGTGCATGATGGCCTGGACCGCTTGAGTGCTGATCACCATGACTGTCATGAACACTGGCTAGTGGGTAAATCACATCAGCCAACTTCCAAAGCAATTGCCGTCCCTTCACGGAGTCCGGATGATTGCGTATCTCCTCCTCGGCAGGATTCACGTAAATTCGCGCAATGTCATTAATGACTACCAGTTGCTGCTCCTGTTCCGGAGTTCGGTCCTTGGTATTCTGAATGTCTGCACTCAATTCGTTCAACCGTAAACGTACTGCCTGAGCATAGTAAACATCCGGCTTTTCGTAGATGCCGCTGTGCGGATGCTGTGGATAAACGCCGTGCGAAAACTTTGAATTGTACTCGTACATTTTGACGCTTAGAAAAACGACGCCCAGTATTAGTGTCAGTAACATCCAGCCTTTGGCTAAAGCGGTCTTGTTTTGCTTTGCAGCTTCTAGAGACAAAACAATCGACACACTGGAGCAAATCAGCACAAACGTATTGAAAGCTCCCCAAAACTCAACCAGATGCACATCATGTGTACTTGGCCAGGAAATCGCACCAAAACGAAGCACGATGTAAGTGCCAATCAGGGCAGCAAAAAACATGATTTCTGTCGACAGGAACAACCACATGAATGTCTTGCCCCGAGAAATCGGCAGGGCAACCTGGTAGTCAAAATCTGGGCCGTGGTGCTTGTCGCTCATGGTTTTACTCTTTTATCAGGATAATGCTTCAGCTTGCTTCTTGAGGCAGGACGTAGATGGGTCGGACTTTCGTGGTTCTCATTTACAACGGTTTGGAAAAATTCAATACCTTTTGAAGCGTGTCACCCGATGAACCTTATTTCCACCTCATCAAATACTCTCAAAACAGTGTTTTCTTCAAAAAGTAACTACCAATAACATGGCCATCCAGGCAGGTAGATACAATAGCGTCGTTCTCAAAAGCAACCGTGCTGACTTTTCGTCACGGAAAATGGCAAAACGAATTGCCAAGGCCAACTGGACCACACCAATACCAAGAGCCCAAACAAAATAAATCAGTGGACTGCCCCCTGTCGGCATGATGGCCGGAATTAAACTCACTGGAATTAGCAGGAGTGCTGCCACAACCGCATTGGCGCCACACCGCAGCCCTCCCGGATCGACAACGGAGAGCATCTTGTGTCCTGCTTGAGCATAATCTTGACGGTAAAGCCATGCGATTGCCATAAAGTGGGGGAATTGCCAAAGGAAGAGCACTCCCGCCAAAGCCATGGCCGTCAAATCCAAGGACGCCCCGGTTGCCGTCCAGCCCATCAGTATGGGGGCGGCCCCCGCAACGGCACCCACAACCGTATTGAGTGGTGTACGCTTTTTTAGTGGCGTATAAATCAAAGCATAAATGAGCCAACTCGCTAAACCAATGCTGGCGGTAAGCAAATTGACATAGTAAACGAGCCAACTCAATCCGAAAGCCAGCATCAATGCAGCAAGTACGAATGCCTCCAAGCATGTGACCCGTCCGGTTGGCAAAGGCCGATTGGCAGTGCGTGGCATGAGGGCATCGCTTTCGCGCTCCCACCAACTATTGGCTAGACTCGCGCTCGATGCGACCAAGGCTGTACCAAAAAGTGCATGCAACACCACCACGACATTGAGTCCATATGGCATTGCCAAACACGCGGCGGCTCCCGCCACAATCAGCTCCAGCACGACAATCCGCGGCTTCGTCATTTCTAAGTAATCCGCGAAGCGCCCGACAAACGCATTGCCCGAACGGCCGGCTGTTAGGATCGTGGTGTGGACTGTACTCATCGAGCAGTCCCCACTATACGAATCGGTGTAGCCATCAAACCTACCCAACGACCATCCTGCCATCGAATATTCAACTGCCGAGCAAGTCGTAAAGACAATGCCAGTGAGACTGCTAATATCAAGGACCCTACGGCCACATGGCTGGTAATAAGCACAGAAGGCATTACATCCTCTGCCCGATTGACGAAAGTCCACTCGCCAAACAAAGAAGTCGCCCAGTAAGGCATGCCGTACTTCACAAGCCAGGTTGATATTCCCAAACCTATTTGAACTACCACAAGGGTCAGGAGGGTAAGGCCGGCAATTTTATGCAAGCCGTTTTGCAGGCAACGCCAAGCCAACAGCAGCACATACCCGACAATCATCAATGCTAAAAACACGTGGAAATAAACTGCCAGGCGAAACAGAGTCGCTGCCATATCTCCAATCAAATGAGGACTATGCCGCACCGCAGCACCCACAACCAATTGCAGATAGGCGAGACCTGTGCAAAAGATAGCTAACCGAAAAAATTTCTTCGACTTGGCCTTTTCTCCCAGCGGTTGGCTATGCTGCCACCATCGCGATGTCACCACGACCATGGCAACACATAGCAGAAAAAACAGCGGGCCTGTACAACCATGAATCATAGCCAGCAGTCTTTCGTCCAAGACAACTCGCATACCGCCGAGTACGCCTTGCAAAATGACTCCTGCAAGAATTCCATAGCTAAGTCTGCGAACCCAAATACGTGATTCGGTGTACCTGACAACAACAACCAGGCCAATTGACAAAAAGCCAACGAGTGCGCCCAGTAACCGGTGGCCATGTTCTACGAACTTATCGCCCGCAGAACTCAGCCAGTCATAAAACAAAAAAAACGTGCCATCCGAAGTCATCCAGTCTCGAAATGCCATCCCAGCATCCGTGGTTGTCACAAGACCACCAACCCAAATCAGTGGAAATGTGGCGCATGCGAGCAGCCAAGCCCAACGATGGGGCCATGCTGAAGGACCACGTTTTTCACACTGAGCTGACATCAATTTAGGAAACAAAATAACCCTGGGTATTTATGAAACGACAAACACGGGTCATTCTGCCTCACGCGGCGGTTGCGTTTGTGGATAATAGTCTTCTTCCACTTCGGGAGATCCATACTCGTAAGGACCACGGTGAATGATGGGTTGAAAATCGAAATTCCCATGACCCGGAGGACTGGGAGCTTGCCACTCCAGCCCATTGGAGTTCCATGGATTTCGTCCGGCACGAGATCCAAAGAACATACTGCCAAAAAAGTTAATCACAAAAATAATCTGCAAGCCCACCAATGCAAACGCACAGTAGCTGATGAACTGATTAAGAGGCAGAAGATTCCGGAAGGTTTCGTAGTGATACGGGTCCGCAAGTCTGCGCGGGAATCCCAGCATTCCCAGTATGTGCATTGGATAGAACACACAGTTCAGCAGAATAAATGTCAGGGCAAAATGAACTTTACCCCACGAATCATTCATCATCCGGCCAAACATTTTGGGAAACCAGTAGTAGATTCCGCCAAACACGGCCATCGCCGTTCCTGAGAAGAGCACATAATGGAAATGGGCCACGATAAAGTAGGTATCGTGAATGAAAATGTCGATGGGCGTGGCAGCCATAAAGATGCCACTTAAGCCACCAATAATAAACATCGATACAAAGGATATGGCAAATAGCATGGGTGTGGTGTATTGGATCTTGCCACCCCACATTGTGCCCAACCAATTGAAAGTTTTAATAGCACTTGGAAGTGCAATCATCATGGTCGAAACCATGAAGGTCATACCAAGCATCGGATTCATGCCCGAGACAAACATATGATGCCCCCAGACGATAAAACCCAGACCGGCAATACCCGAAATGGAGTACACCATTGGCTTATAACCAAATAAGGGCTTACGCGCAAAACAGCTGATGATGTCCGAGACCATACCCATCGCCGGTAGGATCATGATGTACACGGCCGGGTGGCTATAGAACCAGAAAAGATGTTGCCAAAGCAGGGGTTGCCCACCACCAGATGCCAAGCCAGAGTTATTGGCAGTAGCACCTTCAGCAAGAAAGAATCCTGTACCAATGAGACGGTCTGTCAGTTGCATGAAACCAGCAGCTGTCAACACGGGCAGTGCAAAAGCCTGCAGGATTGCAGTAATGAACATGGCCCAAATCGTCATTGGCAAGCGAAACATCGTCATGCCAGGAGCGCGCATTTGGATGATGGTCGTCATGTAGTTGACGGAACCCATCATGGACGAAATGCCAACCAATGTCAGGCCAATCAGCCAAAGTGTTTGCCCCATGCCACTTCCAGGAGCAGCCTCGGTTAGTACTGAGAGTGGAGGGTATGCGGTCCAGCCCCCTTGGGACGCACCCCCTTCCACGAAAAAGCTAGTTCCCATAGCAATAAACGCAGGCCACATAAACCAGTAGCTCAACATATTGAGAGTGGGTACCGCCATGTCGTCGGCACCAATCATGAGCGGGATCAAGAAGTTTCCAAAAGCTCCTGTCAGCACCGGAATGATTACAAAGAAAATCATCACCGTGGCGTGCATGGTGACCAGCATGGTGTATGTCTCAGGCGATATCTGCCCACCTTCAGGCCCAGCAAGCATATTGCCCAGGATGGGCATGGCTTTCCAGGGAAATGCCAGTTGCCAACGGACACCCAACGCCAACATGCCCCCCACAAAAAACCAGATCAGGGAGCTGAACAGAAATTGCAGGCCAATGATCTTATGGTCCAGCGAAAACACGTACGTTGATAGAAACCCTCCACCATGGCCATGTTCGGCATGGGCGTCGGAATGGGCATCAGCGATTGCAGTACTCATGATCTAACAGTTGAGGGTAGAAGGATTATGTGCTTGCGATTATAAATTTCGGACTGGAGATCGATGGGGGAGGTGCCCCTTCAAGGGCCCACCAATTATTATTCCTCATCCTCTGCGGGTAATTCAACACGCATGGTATTTTGTTCTAGCCGCATCTCTTCCAGCTTTTCTTCATACTTATCACGTGGCAAAAAGAAGACGCGTCCCTTCATCTTGTAATGGCCCCACCCACAAAGCTCTGCACAGACGATATCGTATCCACCTGTCTCTTTGGCTTTGAACCACATGCTTTGATCCATGCCCGGAATCACGTCCTGCTTCAGCCGTAAATTGGGCAGGAAAAAACTATGGAGCACGTCAGCGCTGGTAATTTTTAGCAGCACCTCTTCATTCACGGGCAAATAGAGTTTTCCGTCCGTGCGGACGATATCGTCCATGGTATACAGTTCATTATCCGGACCTGGGTAGCGAAAGTCCCAATTGAATTGCCGTCCGGTAACTTCCACCATCGGTGGAATATCAGGGGGTCGCATTTTAGCACGTGCCCAAGCTTCCATTTGGAAGATAGCAATAAAAAGCAGCGTTACCGCTGGTAAAATCGTCCAAACCAATTCCAATGCGTGGCTACCGTGAGAAAATTTAACAGGCTCTTTATTCGAGTTGGCCTCGTATTTCCAAGAGAAATAAAACAGCGCCATTTCTGTCACCACAAAAACGATGCCCGTCAAATACAAAATGAACATGAACAAGTCGTCGATTGTTCGGCCATTTTCGGAGACATCCTTGGGCAACCAGATATTGAAATACGGCGCAGCGACAAAGGTAGCCACCCCGCCAATGGGAACCAGCAAAAACAAAAAACTCCAAAAACGTTTCACGTCATAACTCCAGGCTGCAGACTTGCGTCTAATTGGCCACTTCACTCACATTGACTGGCAACGCCTTCCTGGGCCGACTTGGCGCTTCGTAAGGCAACGACAACACATAGTCAACAAGGTTCCACATTTCTATCTCNGTGAGAGCACTTTTGGCTTCGGGATCCAGCGTGGCTGGACCACTACCAGGCATCGGCGTGCCAGCAATACCTGTGAAAACACGGTGGAAAATATCAATGCGACGTCGCCCACCACNATAAATACCCTGCCGCAAATTACGTGGAATAGCATTGCGGGTTTTATAAAATGTGTCCGCCACTTCCTGCCAACGACTCAACTCAACCCGATCGTTCGTAAGTCGTTGCTGGCCCGCTTCGTCCAAATCGCCAGCCGCCACGCGTTTGTCTATGTCCTTCAACTTGAGGTCTATATCATCCAANAACTTTTTCTGGACCTTGTTCCAATTGTCGTGATCCGTCTGTTGGCCGTCACCCAATCCGGTTGGGCCATGGCATTTTTTACAATCGGCTTTGCCATAAAAGAGTTGTCGGCCCGCTTCTATGGAAGCCAAGACTTCTTCCGGCGAGCGGTCGTCAGCCGGAATGGTGTTTTCATTTGGTACAATGATTTGCTGATTGGCTGATTCCCAACCTTCCATGATCTCTTCAAGATAACTCATGACATCATCACGCTGCTCCGGATAACGGGATGGATCCAGGGGCGTGCGCTGCAATAAAGGCTCTCCCGATTCGTCCAAAACGGGCTGGCCGTTCTCATCAACAACTTCCTGGTCTTCCAATTCGTAGACGATGAGATGGAGGGCGGTCTCCATCTGTCCACGAATGCTCAAATACTTGACGTACTCCACCAGGGCTTCAACTTCNGAGCCCGGCAACAAGGAAAACGAGGGCATCGCTGTCCCTGGCACACCATTGAGGAGCACACGCTGCAAATCCTCGTCAGTCGGTTGGGCTGGATTCAATGTGGACTTGAATTTATAAGTCCCCTGACGGTAGTCGCGGGGGTAAGGGTTCAGAAATCTGGCCGTGGGTCCACGCCCATCACCAGTGACTCCATGGCAGTGCACACAATGCTTCCGATAAAGGCCAAAATTCGAACCCTTCACATCGCTCCAGGCAGGTCCCGCAGCCCGATCGAGCCTTCTCTGATCGAGCCCCGTTTCTGCCATGGCGTAGGGTTCGTCTGGCGTACCAAACATAGCCCCTAGAACATCAGCAATTTCCTGCTGGTACTCCGTCGGCGTATCCTGGACCACAGCTTCGACCATATTCAGCCGAAACACGGGTGGCTGTGCCGTATCGCAGCCTGGCATCAGTGNCAGCAATACCATAGCCACGGTAGCGACACTTGAATTTTGCAAATTGTTTGACGATTTACGATTCATCTTCAGACCAACAAAACCTGTTTTGAATACTCGTGCCCGTTTCGGTTACTCGTGTCTCTAAACATGCAAACCATGCTGCTAACCGCCCAACGCGGAAGCAGGAACCGTGATGTTTAATTCCTTCTCTTCGTTCTCCGTCAATTGAATTTTAAAACGGCCTTTTTTTGACCACTTCAGCTCTTTGGCCTCTGGTGAGGTGAGCACCAATCCCCCGGCGCTGCTACTGGAACTTTCGTGCCAGACCTGAAACTCTAACACTTCACCAGCTGGTACATTGGCAATTTCAAAGGATCCGTCCTTGCCAGTAACCGCAAAATATCCGTTCTCACGCGGCAGGAGGTAGGATTTCATCCAAGGGTGAATGCTACAAGCAACATCGACAGGCATGGCCTCTTCTTTTTGTGGCTTAAATGGCAATGTGCCACCCGCAGGAACGCTTTGATTGAACTTGTTCTTTCTACCATCGATTTTCGTGTTATGCCCCACTGGATCACTGTTCATAATAGACAGTGTCTGTCCCACAGTCATTGCAGTTACGTGTGATAGAAAGACGCACTCTTTTTGATCAAAGGTAACTTTTTCGTCATTTGGCTGAGCCGATTCGTGAACCCGCGATGCTTTGCGGATAAAAATAACCACGTTGGCAATCCCCTTGGTGGAAGAATCAACCAACAACGTCTCTTGTAACGGAGCCTTGCCTCCACGGGAACAGGTAGCTTGATCATCCCCTTTGACATCATAGGCTTGCATTTCGGGAGGAGTGCCGTCATAAACAAATCGACCCTTGAGTGTGGCCCAACCTGTTCCGGACGCAGCTGTAGCCGCACCGCCACTGGCTGCATCCCTTCCGCTGGAAAAAACTTCGCGGATCTTACTGGCTGAATTCGCATTGGCTACTGGCCCTAACTCTTCATTACGCTGGCAACCAAACAGCAATGGCAAACCCAATAAAATGAGCATCCCATAGCGAAGTGCGGCAACATAAATCTTCATATTTGTTTTTATGCAAATCATAAACTTAAAGCCCTAAAACCTGGGCAGAAACTTTGATCTCGCCGAGGTCCAATGTTTCGCCAGCCACAATTTCCAGGCTTGCTTGCCCCTTACGACTGGTCTTCGTCTTGCCGACCGACAAATCGCGGAGATTACCCTTGGATTCCTGCCAGAAACTAAACACTCGCTTACCAGCAGGGATGTTCTTGATTTCAAAATTCCCCTTGGCATCGGACACGGTCATGTATGGGTTGTCTCGAATCAGGACATAAGCCTTCATCCACGGATGCACATTGCAGGCGATCTCGGCCGGATAATACTCCGCCTTTTCAAATACTTTTATGAGTGGCTCGTCATTGGAAACTTGATCGTTGAACCGAGGATTAAACCGGAGTGTNGTGGCGTTTGTGTTATGGCCTATGCCTGGATCAGAATTCCTGATTTCTAAAGTTTGTGAAGTGCGTACGGTAAGCGTATGTGGCTCAAACCGACACCCTTTGTTGTAGAGGACGACAGGTTTTTCATCCGGTTTCGCGATGTCGGGATGCACTTCAATCTTTTTGCCCTTCTTAAGGTACAAGTAAACAAAAACATTACTGAGGCCACCCTTCTCACCCACGAGGAGATTCTCTTCGACCAATTTGTTTTTGCTACAGAAATCAACATCCTTATTCACATTGATACTCTCTGGACTCACAGGCGTGTCTGTAAAAACAAAACGCCCTTTGAGCGATCCCCATTCACCTGCATACGTATCCAGGGCCACCAGGCTACTGGTAAGGGTGATCAACAGAGTCCAAATAATTTTTTTCATGGTTCTCTCGCTCCCAAGCATTACCGACTGGCAGACTTGTTCCCATCCGCCGCCGATGCCTGGGGAGCATTCTTTTCAGCAGCTTCTTTGACAAGTGACGTGATTTCAATCTGACGTCTCGAATAGGTATCGAAGTTCATCAACAGATCAACCAAGCCTTCAACTTGCTCGATACTTGTCCCGCGAAACAACGTCTCAGCAATTCCAGGCGCACCGGGCTTGTATGGAATATTAACAGGCATACCCGTGTAGGGCAAAATACGTTTCGGATTAGCTACCCAATTGCGCAAGTATTCAGGACGCAGGCGACGATGCACATCCGCCAAGTTGGGCCCAAAGGTTGTAGCATCTCCTGCTGGCTGGAAATCTTCTACGGCATGGCATTTCACGCAATAGTTGCCATTCACCACGACATCCATCGCACTTTGCATGCGGTCTGGATAATCAGCCTCTTTGTCCTCCAGGTAACTAGCTCGCTGCTGTGATTTGTATTCGTAAGGGAACTGAGCATCCGAGACAGCGGCAAAGTAGTTTACCAATTTGGCCGCATCGTCTGACGACATATGGAAATTCGGCATTCGCATCACGGCAGCCGGACGAATTGCAGTTGGATCCATCAGGAAGGCATGCAACCAATCGGTCTGCACTTTTTCACCCTCATCCATCAAAGGAGGTGGCAACCAACCCCAAGCTTCTGAACCTTTAGCGGTGGGGTTTGTTTCATGAACATGGGCTATTACCCGAGGGAACAAGTAGCGAGCCAAATCACCACCCCAGGCAGGATAAGCTGACCCATTGGCAGGCCCATAACCATCTTTTGCCGCTGGGACCATAAGATCCTGAATGCCCACTAGCCATGGCACGCCTTCCACCAAGGCATCCTTCCATAATTTCAGCAGATAGTAGGGCTCCGATTCGTCATCATCGGGTTCAATGGGTATTCCACCCTCGTCAACAAGTTCTGGCAATCCTGTCTCCTGACTCATCAACGGCTGGCCATGCAAGGCTGCATGCAGTAGCCCACGTGCGTCCTTCTGTTTGGAAATCGCAATCTCTTTATCCGAGAAAGCCTTCGCCAGGAATGGATAATCATTAACTTGACTGGGTTCATCAAACTGCCCGGATTCAAAGGCAATTTGCCACTGTTCCATTTCGAGTGTATGGCAGCCGGCACAATTAAATCGCTCAAGTACCTGCCGGCCCGCCACGATCGCTTCCTGACGTGGATCCGGACGATAAATATATTTGTCAGCTGGCGCTTCATTCACCAAACCGAGTACGAATGTGATCACCGCTTCGCGCTCTTCCGCGTTGAACGGGAACTTAGGCATCCGCAGTCGTTCGTTGTAGCCTTTATTTTTGGTGGTCTTATAGTCGTAACTACGTGGCATGCGGAGTTTTTGCCAAATAAAACCATCACGTGAATGCGAACTGAGAGCTTGAATGTAGTAGCTCGTATCGGGATCAAAGTCGGCTGGATCAAGATGCCCATGCTCCGCATGACTTTCTGCGTGCCCTACCCCATCGCCTTCATGCCCATGCCCCCCATGCTCATGAGCAGCATGCGGCTTGCCAGGCCCTTCAAGGAACTTGTGCATGTTTTCAAATGCCAATTTTGAAGAATCCTTACGCCCCCATTCGGCCAAGGCCGTGCCGATCGGCTTGGCTTCTTCAAAGCCCGGAATGTCGTGGCATCCAAAACAGCCATATTTGCTTATCGTACGGCGCGCCACATAGTCACGAAGACGTTCGGTACGGTTCCGATTATTGAGACCGATGAGTAGTTTTTCGTCCGCTTTGAGTACCGGCTCTAAATGGGCAGGTATCCCCTCGCCATGAATGAATTTCTTGGCCCGCACCGAAGGGATGGTATCACTCGCGAGCCATTCTTGCGCCAAGTCTTGAAGCGCTGCTTCTGCATCGGCCGACCAGGCCTCAGGCTGCTTGTCTGGCGTCCAGTCTGACCCGCCAGCCAGCAGGAAGGCCGTGATGTCTGCAGCTGGATCGGTGACAGCTCCTGTAGGCTTGCCAGTGGCGTCTTTTTCAGCAATCGGATCCAAATACAAAACGGGCATTTTGGTCCGAACGTGGTAACGATTTGGCTGTTTGACCCAGGAATAAAGCCAGAGGGCTCCCTTCGCGCTTCCCTTAAACTTGGCGCTGATACGTGATAGATCAGGCCCTTGATCGGAGGCAATTCCCGAAAAGCCATCGTGCGAGTGGCAGGCGAGACACCCACGTGATTCAAACAACCACTTACCACGCTCAACCGAAGGTTTTTCGGTCACTTCTGCAGGGCGTGCGAGATACTCGAATTCACTGCTACTGTTGACCAATAAGAATTCGGTCAGCGCTCGAATCTCAACTGGCTCAAACCGCTTAGCCACCTCCAGCTCAGCATGGTCATCTTGATCCTGCAAATGCTCATGCAAACCAAAAAACTGCGGCATACGTGTTGAGGGTCTGAAATTGGCAGGCTTTTCGATCCAACTATAGAGCCAGTCGAATTCGACTTTCGAACGTAAAAATCTCAAGCTTGGCCCAGGCTTGCGGTAAGAGCCTGGAGCTTCAACATCTTTAAGAGCTGCAACCAGCTTATGGGTTTCGGGACGCAATTGGGGCCCTGAGGGCGAACCGTTTGCACTCTCCTGGCTGGCCAATTTGGCATCCTGCTCTAAGACGGCAATGATCTGGTGTCGCAGACGATCATCGTCGGGCCGATTTGCCAAAGTTTCTATCCAGTGGCTCTGCTCTTCCGAAAATCCTTTATCCTGCAGGATTTGCTGTGCAACTTCGGCGTAGTTGGGCTCCAGTCGGACATCTGGACCAATGCGTCTGTCAGGACCATCGTAGCCACCAACTTCGTGACAGCCGAAGCAACCATATTTTTCTACGAGTGACCAGCCTTCTACTAATTTCGGTGCGGGTGGTTCTGGGAAACGTTCGCTGGGTTCCAGCGATCCTTTTTCGTGGTGGCACTTGAGGCAATTGCTTTCTACAAAACGGGAAGGTTTCATCGGAAAAATCCAATGATGATTATCAAACCAACCGTGCGAACGGGTCCATTTAATTTGTTGCTCTACCGTATTTGGCGTATGTGAAGTCCAGAGAAATTCCGTTCCGCTACCTTGTCCGTCATGACAAATCGTACAACCCAGATCCTTCTCTGGATGCGGACTAGAGTCGGTCAAAAATAAATCCAGTCGCGGATGCGAAGTGAACGGATGGTCAAAACCGCGGAGTATCGAGAGCCCGGCAAACTCTCCCCAGTGACTTCGGTCCAGGAGATACGACTCGACTGTCTCGGGATCATAGACGTTCTGGTCGCCTGCCATACGAATAATATCACCAGACTCCAACCCTGCTTTGGCCGCCAGACTTTCGGGCAAAACATAGTGCACCGTAACATCTGCATAATTCATCACACCGGCTTCGAGCACCAACCCGTAAACATCGCGAATAGTCGCACCTTCAGCCGGTGCGGCTTCGGGAGTTTGCAAATCAATGACCAGCTCACGCTGATCGATGGGCAAAGTCGGATAGGCCGGTTCAGAAGCCGTGCCAGGCGCCGTTTGCGAAATGGATTGGTGGCATGTCTTGCAACGGTCAAATCTCGCAACTTGCGAAAAATTAAAATTGATTGTCATGTCAGGCAACCAGATCTGATCAATACGCACGTTACCATCGTAGAGTGCATTCAGGACCGGCCAGCGTGTTACCCATTCACCCGGGTTCCAAGTGTTTTTGCTTGTTAATTCGTCAAGGCGAGACAATTCCGTAAGTAAGGCCTGGCTCTGTTTAGAAACACCATTGATCTCGGCGTTGACTTCACCAAAGATTCTTTCGAGCACCATTCGGTGTGCTTTTGTAGAGGCGATACGATCCGTTAATTGATCAATCTCATCGGTATAGCCCTGGATCTTTTCCTGGAGTTCGGCAAGGACGTCCGGGCTGGCTGATTCGCCGATTTTCAGGCCTTTTTCACTTACCGAAGCCGTACGATCGGCGCTGACAAACTTACGTTTGCCCACAAGCTGCCTTTCTCGGAACTTTGCTTTTCGAATAAACTTATTAAATTGAGCCAGTACGTCTTTGCGTGCTTGAAGAGCCTCGGTTTCATTCGACTCGAGAGTCACCAGCAGGGCCGGATCCACCTTGGCTTCTTCGGATGATACCTCTCCAGTGTCTGCAACAGGCTCCTGAGCGCCCTCATTTGCAGCTCGTTTGGCAGCTACTTCAGTACGTGCCGCTTGTGCTGCCTGCGCGAACTCATTAAAAGCGGCCAAAGACTCCCTTAGCTGCGAAAACTCGTCGTCTTGGCTGGGGTCACCTTCTGGGTCTTGAGAACTCTGCGTTTCGGTGCCCGACTTCTCGGTATCCTGCAGAGCCACGCGTTTCTTTTCGGCTACCACTTCATCTTGAAAACGCTCCAGGAAGGATGAATCAATCGGCTCACTCTGCAATCGCCTTAAATCTGCTTCTTGCATATCAAGCTGTGATTTAAACAGCTCTGCCTTTTCCTCACGCATGGCTTGCGTCATCCATGCTTCTTTCTGGCGATTCGCAAGCTGCCATTCTTTCCACTCCCGATTGTGGTCTTTTGCCAACATCCAAAGCGTAGCGATCAGCATCACTAGCGCAGAACCACCAAAGATGATGTGCATCACCTTTTGATTACGCCAAGTTTGTTCCGTAGCAGGCATGATTCGTTGGGAGTTGTTAGGCGCTGCACGCTAATGTTCCTGGCAGAGTCCACTGCTCAGATTTATCTTGCGCAAAGCGAAATTTATCTAAAAGTTGAAAAAATATTCAGGGATGGAAATCAAATACTTCAAATTAAATACCCAACGCAGGACCATCTTGATGGGGAGAGATGCCATGAACAACAACAAGTTGGCCATCACCATGAAACGGATGAATCCCATACGGGTATAGAATTTACGGAAAACCGTCAGAGCCATAATCGGGGGTAGTGCGATAAAGTAACCAAGCACCAGCAAAGTCCCCGGCAACTCGCGACCAAATAACAACCCAAAAAACTGGCCAAAGGGACGCAGCAAGGCTGGCCAACTCTCTAAAGCAGGGGCTGCAGGAAGAATCATGTTCAGCGCTGATTTTTCCCAAAAGTATTCGGACAAGTTGACATTATTCAGTGCTTCGACTTTATGCGCATCCCAGTGTTCGTAAGGTCCAAAGAAGTTCCAGTTTGGACCTCGCAGCAAAGTCCCCAGCACGATCAAGGTGACCCACATTTCCAAAAAGCCAAACTGAAAGATCGTGTAGCTGAAGGTGCGCTCTTTGATCGTGTAATAACCATTCCCCGACTTATTGAAGTCAATGTAGGGAATCGCCATCAGTCCCGCGACGATCAAGCTGGGTAGCACAACACCTGCCATCCAGGGATCGTAGTAGACCAGCATTTCCTGCAAACCAAGAAAGTACCAAGGGGCCTTGGACGGGTTGGGCGTTTTTACCGCACTGGCCGGCTCTTCCAGAGGTGCCGGAAGCGCTATGGCCCAAAAGATCAGAAAGGCCGTCAGAGCGATCATGCAAATCAGCTCGGTATAGACCAGATCGGGCCATACGAGAACTTTTTCGTTGTTCACTTTTTCTAGCGGCGGTTCGCCCCGTTCCATGCGGCGGTCGTTTTCAACTGCCTGGTAAGTTCCCAACCAAGTGAAAAAGGCCAATAAGAACACCAGCATCACAATGGGCACGTTATCCGGCTTGGCAACGATTTCGTAAAAGTCACGATCTGTCATCGACAGGCCCAGGAAGAGCCACATCAGGTTCCAGATCCACCAGGCCACGGCGGGGCGAACGAACCAGGCCCTGAAAATGTAGAGCACCACAAGCCCGAGGGTTGTACCAACACTGTAGATAACCGGCCCCGTACCCTTATTGATTGCATCGCGCCAAGATTCGGGTAAGGAAAGATCTGCAACACCTCCCCCACCAGCCCAAGCTCCCAAAATGGCAAACAACATAGAAACCAGTAGCCATATTTGGACATTGGTAATTTGAATCTTGCCCACAAACGGAAGTGGCAGGCCAAACCAATCTTTGGCCTGCTCCGTACGCCACAAGTAGAGCGCAGCCAAACCGTTCATGCAGGCCAGCGCAATGTAAAAGGGCCCCAAGAAAGAGGCTACCATTTCATAATACTGTGGGTCGGTCAGTCCGTGAGTCATGCGTGAGGGGCAAGGGGCGAAGAGCGAAAGGTCCAGGATCAGGATTCAAGAATTGCCAGCATATTCTCTCTTTCAATACGCTGGCTCTTCGAACCTCAATCAGGTACGTCTCTACAACGGTCCGCTAATGCCACCATCCTTTCTGACCCGCCAAAAGTGGATAGCTAAGAGCAGTGCCACCCCAAGCGGAATTGCAATACAGTGCAAAATATAAAAACGATTAAGTGTTTCTTCGCCGACCTCGCGCGCACCTAATAGCGCAAAACGAGCATCCGAGGCATTGGTGATCATGTCGACACCTCCCAGGGTCAACAACTGTTGCCCGGGACCTTCATGGCCCAGGAACGGCGTGGCTCTGGCCATATTCGATCCTACCGTGATCGCCCACACGGCCAATTGATCCCAGGGCAGCAAGTACCCCGTAAAGGACAACAGGAGAGTGAGCAGCAGCAAGAAAACTCCAACGACCCAATTAAATTCCCGTGGCGGCTTGTAGCTTCCTGTGAGGAAGACACGGTACATATGCAACCACACGGTAATCACCATTGCGTGAGCACCCCATCTGTGGATCTCGCGCATGATCCCCAATGAGTGGACATCACGCAGCATTTGAATGTCTGTAAATGCCCACTCCACGGTCGGCCGATAATAAAACATCAGCAGCACGCCAGTCACTGTTTCAACGAGAAACAGGAAGAAAGTCACCCCCCCCATGCACCATGTGTATGAGAGAGCAATCCCCTGCTTCTTCACAGAAACCGGGTGCAAATGCAGGAAAAAGTTGGTCAACATCACCACGATACGATTGCGGCGATCGACGGGCATAGGGTGCCGAAAAACGCTTTTCCAGATTTGCGATTCGCGAATGATTTCGCCCAAGTTTGGCATGGCAGGAATACGGGTATCTAAAATTCAGGGTTCAGCACGGATAAAGCAGACAAATTACTCATGGGTATACAGACTACCTAAACAGGAACATAACAGGCGGAATCTTCCCACTGGCCCATTTCTTCTTGGAAGGTACGACTCTTGTCGATTTCGATCTGCCCATCGTCGGCTATACGAATTGCACATCGCTCCAAGGGCCGTGGGGCAGGACCTTCGAAATTGATACCGTCTTTGTAAAATCCGCTGCCGTGGCAAGGACATTTGTACTTTTGCTCGGCTTCCAGCCAACTAGGCGTACAACCCAGGTGTGTGCAGACGGATTTGAGGGCATATATTTGCCGCACGCCGTTGTATTCGGCATTGGCAACCCAAACTCCATACTGGGCCTTGAATTTCGTCTGCACCTGGCCGGCAGGAAAGGAATCTGGAAAACCAACTTTGAACTTACTCGGCGGCTCGCGACGCACGTTGGGAAACA